>NZ_DAMDLU010000161.1:0-6011 GCF_032084865.1 Microbacterium sp. | reverse complement strand
TCGCGGGCGGACACGGCGTGCGGCGACGGCAGCACGGTGCGCGGTGTGCGCGCGTGCCAGCGCAGCGCGTCCCCGATCGCCATGCCAGCGGCCCCTGCGCCGCGCTGCCGGATGTCGATGCCGGGAGCGAACGGCAGCAGCTGGGGGAGTGGGCGGATGAGGTGCGGGGCGATGGCGGTCATCAGCAGGTGGCGCTCCATCGCGCTCTCCCGGGCCGTCGCGATGTCGCCGGTCGCGAGGTACCGCAGACCGCCGTGCACGAGCTTCGAGCTGAACCGGCTGGTGCCGAAGGCGAGATCCTGCGCCTCGATCAGCACGACGCTCAGCCCTCGCGCGGCAGCATCGAGCGCGGCGCCGGCTCCGGTGATGCCCCCGCCGACGACGAGCACATCGGCCGTGGTCTCGGCAGCCGCGGTGAGTTCGACCCGCCGTCGAGACGCATTCAGAGCCGCAGTCGGTGCTCTCATGGCCGCAGCATCCCGTCGACGGCGGCGCGCAGCTGGTCGTCCCAGGCGTCGTCGCTGATGAGATCGGCGACGGTGCCGTGCGACAGGATCGCGGACTGCGTCATGACCAGGAGCATCACGGCGATGTGCGCCGGATCGCCGTGTCGCACGGATCCGGCCGTCTGCGCGGCGGAGACGGATGCCGAGAGCCAGCCGAGGATGGCGCGCTGGCTCGCACCGAACCGGTGCAGGGTGTACCGCGTGAAGATCTCCGGCTCGCGCTCGAGCAGCGCGGCGTACAGGGCATCGGATTGGAATGCGCGGGTGAACTCGTGCACGGCTGTGACCAGGGAGGGGCGGTCTGCGGCGACAGGGATGCCGTCGAGAAGGTGCAGCATGCGCCGCAGCAGCGTCGAGCGCACCACCTCGTCGGCGCTGGCCCAGCTGCGATAGACGGTGGGGCGGCTGATCCCGGCGGTGCGCGCGAGTTCAGCGATCGCGAGCCCCCGCACGCCGCGCTGCGCGATCAGTCGCTCAGCGGCGTCGAGGATGCGATGCTGCATGGCGTCCCAGCCATCCGGGTGCCCGGCGGCGATCTGTAGTTGACGATCTTCCATGATCTGTCACACTGTAACGCATGAGGTCCACGAGCGACACCGCTGTCGAGCCGCCCGAGATGCGCTGGAACGGATGGGGTGACCCCGACGGCGGAATCGGACTGCCCCGCGCGGTGCGCGCGCTGCTGCCTCTCCTGCTGGGACGCGTGCCGCGGCCGGGGCCTGCGCCACAGCTCGACGCGGTGGAGGTGGCACCCTCCTGCCTCTCCGGCGCCGACCTCGCGGCCCTGGCCGGTGTCGTCGGCGACAGCGAGGTCCGCACCGACGCCGAGTCCCGCGTGCGGCGCTCCGGTGGAAGATCCACGCCCGATCTGCTGCACCGACGCGCCTCTCGCCAGCAGGTGCCTGACGCGGTCGTGCGTCCCGCGACGCACGCCGAGGTCGCCGCGGTGCTGCGGGTCGCGCACGAGCGAGTCATCGCGGTCGTGCCGTTCGGCGGCGGGACGAGCGTGGTCGGCGGCGTCGACCCGGACGCCGGCCGCCACCACGCCGTGATCGCACTGGATCTCGCGCGGCTCAGCGGTCTGGTTCGCCTCGACGCGGTCAGCGGCGAAGCGGTGCTTCTCGCCGGCACGCGCGGACCCGAAGCGGAGCGTCTACTCGCAGAGCACGGCCTTGAGCTCGGGCACTATCCGCAGAGCTTCCGCTACGCGAGCATCGGCGGATTCGCGGCTGCGCGATCGTCCGGCCAGAACTCCGCAGGGTACGGCCGATTCGACACCATGGTCACCGGACTGCGTATGGCGACGCCGACCGGCGATCTCGATCTCGGCCGCGCCCCCGGATCGGCGGCCGGCCCGGACCTCACCAGACTGCTGCTCGGCTCGGAGGGGGCCTTCGGGGTGATCACCGAGGTGCGCGTGCGCGTGCATCCGACACCGCGAGATCGCATCGTCGAGTCATGGACGTTCCCCGACTTCACCACCGGCGCGAACGCGCTGCGCGAGGTCGTGCAGCGCGGCGGCACGCCTACCGTCATCCGCCTCTCCGATGAGGCCGAGACCGGCGTGAGCCTCGCGCAGGTGGGACGCATCGGCAAGGTGCTCGCCAAGGGGGCGAGCGCGGTGACCGTGTTCGAAGGCGAGGATGCCGAGCACAGGCGGGCGCGCACAGCCGAGCTGATCGCCACCGCAGGCGGCACGAGCACCGGGCAGGGCGCCGCCGAGGAGTGGGCGAGAACCCGCTTCGACGGGCCCTACCTGCGCGACGCGCTGCTCGATGCGGGTGTCTTCTGCGAGACGCTCGAGACGGCCACCACCTGGGCGAATCTGCACCGGCTGCGCGCCGCGGTGACATCGGCTCTCAAGGACGGGTTCACGGATGCCGGTGCGAGAAGCTTCGTGATGTGCCATATCTCGCACCTCTACCCGACGGGCGCCTCGCTGTACTTCACCGTGCTCGCCGGCGTCAGAGGCGACCAGCTGCGCACCTGGGACGCCGTGAAACGGCGAGTGGGCGACGCGATCATGGCATCCGGCGGCACCATCACCCATCACCACGCGATCGGCCGCGACCACGCGGCCTGGCTGCCGCAGGAGATCGGCGAGACGGGCATCCGCATCCTTCGCGCGGTCAAACGTGAACTCGACCCGCAGGGCGTCATGAACCCGAATGTGCTGATTCCCGAGGAACCGCTCCGTGAATGAGCCCGTGCGCCTCGTCCTCATCGTCAACCCTCAGGCGGGCAAGGGCCACGGGGCACGCGTCGGTGCCGAGGCCGAGAGAGCACTGCGAGCGGCCGGCGCCGAGGTGAGCGTCCTCACGGGACGATCGGCCGAGCAGACCCGATCCCTCGCACGCGGGGCGGTGCGCGCAGCGCCCGACGGGATCGTCGTCGTCGGTGGCGACGGCACCCTGACCGGGATCATCGAGGTGCTCGCCGAGAACGGGCATCCGATCACGCTCGTGCCGGCGGGCACCGGGAACGACCTCGCCCGAGCGCTCGGCATCCCCACGGACGATCCGCGGAAGGCCGCCCTCGCCGCGCTGCACGGGGCGGTCCGCACCATCGACCTCGGCACGATCGAATCCCAGGGCGCGAAGCGGGTGTTCCTCACCGTGGCGGCACTCGGGTTCGATGCGAAGGTGAGCGAGCGCACGAACACGCTGCGTCGTCCGAGCGGCCGACTGCGCTACTACCTGGCGCTCATCGTCGAGCTCGTGCGGCTGCGTCCGACGGTGTTCCGGATCTCGGTCGACGGAGACGCCGATCAGGTGCAGCCCGGCACTCTGCTGGCCGTCGGCAACACTCGCAGCTACGGTGGCGGGATGCCGATCTGCGCCGACGCCCAGGCGGATGACGGACGACTCGACATCGTGCACGTCGCGCCGCTCAGCCGCACCCGGCTGATCCGCCTGTTCCCGCTGCTGCTGCGCGGCAGCCACCTGGGGCGACCCGAGGTGCGGCACCGGCAGGCCATCTCCGTGCGGGTCTCGGCCCCCGACCTGGTCGTCTACGCCGACGGTGAGCGCGTCGGCGCTGACGAATGCCTCATCGGCGTCCGACCGGCCGCCGTCACCATGATGATTCCGAGGGAGTGAGCACATGTCTTACGACGAGGACGTCGTGATCGTGGGATCGGGCTTCGGCGGATCCGTCGCCGCCCTTCGCCTGTCCGAGAAGGGATACCGGATCAGGGTGTTCGAATCCGGTCGACGGTTCGAAGACGACGACTTCGCGAGGACATCGTGGGATGTGCGTCGCTACCTGTGGGCGCCGCGGCTCGGATGCTTCGGCGTGCAGCGCATCCATCGCCTTCCGCATGTCATGATCCTCGCCGGCGCGGGCGTCGGCGGCGGGTCTCTGAACTACGCGAACACCCTCTACGAGCCGCCGCAGACGTTCTTCGCCGACCGGAACTGGCCCGCCGGCACCGACTGGCAGAGCGAGCTCGCCCCGCATTACGCGACGGCGAAGCGCATGCTGGGTGTCGTCGACGAGTACCCGCACACCGGCCCGGTCGAGCGGATCATGGCCGGTGCCGCCCAGGATCTCGGCGTCGGGGACACGTTCCGGCACGCCCCGGTGGGGGTCTTCCTGGGCACGCCGGGGGTGCGGGTGCCGGATCCGTTCTTCGACGGGGAGGGGCCGGATCGCACCGGATGCACGCTGTGCGGCAACTGCATGATCGGCTGCCGGGTCGGCGCGAAGAACACTCTCACGAAGAACTACCTCGCGCTCGCCGAACGGCGCGGTGCGCGGATCGACGCGCTGCGCACCGTCGTCGAGGTGCGCGAGGATCCGCGCGGCGGCTTTCTCGTCACCACCGAGCGCTCGGGCGCATGGCTGCGCCGCAGGC
This sequence comes from Microbacterium sp., assembly GCF_032084865.1. Taxonomy (GTDB): domain Bacteria; phylum Actinomycetota; class Actinomycetes; order Actinomycetales; family Microbacteriaceae; genus Microbacterium. The sequence goes on along the minus strand of NZ_DAMDLU010000161.1, from coordinate 1,649 downwards.
GGCAGACCGTCCGCGCCGAGCAGGTGGTGATCGCGGCCGGCACGTGGGGCACGCAGCAGCTATTGCACCGCATGCGGGCGTCGTCGGCGCTGCCGCGCATCTCGGACGCCGTCGGCCGGCTCACCCGCACCAATTCAGAGGCCCTGGACGGCGCGGTGGCGATCAGGGTGCCGGATGCCGCGGGCTACGCCCGTGGCGTGGCCATCACCACCTCGTTCCACGTCGACGAGCGCACGCACGTCGAGAACGTGCGCTACGGTCCCGGCTCGAACCTGATGGGTGCCCTCGCGACGGTGCTCGTTCCCGGAGACCGCTCCTTCGGCAAGAGGATCTGGCTGCTGCTCGGCGCATTCGTCCGGCAGCCGATCCGCCAGTTCCGTCTCGCGAACCTGCACCGGTGGAGCGAGCGCGGCATCATCGCCCTGGTCATGCAGACCGCCGACAACTCGCTCACCCTGTCGCTGCGCCGCCGGTTCGGCCGCGACGTGCTCACCAGCCGGCAGGGACACGGCGCGCCGAATCCGTCGTACCTGCCGCAGGCGCATCGGGCCGTGGCGGCCATCGCGGGGAGGATGCAGCAGGAGACCGGTGTGCGAACCGAACCGCGCGGATCGTGGCCGGAGGTGTTCGGCATCCCGCTGACCGCGCACTTCCTGGGCGGTGCGGTGATCAGCGACTCGCCTGACCGCGGCGTGGTGGATCCGTGGAACCGCGTCTGGGGGCATCCCGGACTGCACGTCGTCGACGGGGCGGCCGTGCCGTCGAATCCCGGCGTGAACCCGTCGCTGACGATCACCGCGATCGCGGAGCGTGCGTTCGCCCACTGGCCGCGTCGCGGCGACGAGGATCGGCGGCCCGCTCAGGTCGGCTGACCGCACCACTCGAGGAGACACCACAGGGGCCGCACCCCACGGCGCGACCCCTGTCTGAACCAGCGTCAGCTGTGCGCGATCCCACGGATCGGCGGGTGGTGGAACGTGCCTCCGAAGACCCGCTCCGACGCCCCTTCGCGATCGAGGTACGGCGATGCGCCGCCGTCGATGAACGGCCAGCCGGCGCCGAGGATCAGGCAGAGGTCGATGTCCTCGACCTCGGGAACGACGCCCTCGTCCAGCATGAGGCGGATCTCCTGCGCCAGGCCGTCCTGCACGCGCTGCAGGATGGTGTCGGCGGATGCCGGGGAGCTGCCGACCTGACCCTTGAGCGCCTTCTCGGCGTTCTTGGTCCAGCCGGTGACTCGCCCGCCCTTGTCCTTCTCGACGACGGCATCCAGCTCGGCGAGAGCGTGGAAGTTCTCGTTGGCGTAGAAGCGGTCGGGGAAGTGGCGCACCATGGTGTCCTGCACGTGAGCCGCGACCTTCCAGCCGACCAGGTCGATCAGCTGGAACGGTCCCATCGGCAGCCCGAGCGGTCCGAAGGCCCGCTCGACATCGGCGATGGGAGTGCCCTCGTAGACCGCGCGTGCCGCCTCGCCCATGACCTTCGCGAGCAGACGGTTCACGACGAAGCCGGGAGCATCCGCGGTCAGGACGGCGTTCTTGCCCAGGCCCTTCGCGACGACGAACGCCGTCGACAGCGCGGCCTCTGCGGTGTGCGGCGTCTTCACGATCTCGATCAGCGGCATGACCGCGACCGGGTTGAAGAAGTGG
>NZ_DAMDLU010000160.1:0-6134 GCF_032084865.1 Microbacterium sp. | reverse complement strand
AGCGGCGCGGTCGCGAGCACGCCGCCGGCCAGCGAGATGCCGACGGCGGCGAGGGCGAGCGCCCCGCCGATCACCCGTCCGGGCGTGACGGCGACGACTCCCGACGGACCGACGCCGATGCGGTCCAGCAGCAGGCCGTGCAGCGTCTGGCCAGCCACCACGCCGACGGTGAACAGCGACACTCCGAGCACGCCGGCGACGAGCCCCTGCGTGGTGACCGTGAGAGCGCCGCAGGTGCCGCCGAGAAGCATCCAGAACGGGATGCTGCGCGACCGGATGCCCGTGAGCAGCCGCCCCATGCCGGCGCGGCCGGACGGCAGTGCGAGCATCACCACGATGAGGACGACGAGCCCGACGGAGAACGAGATGAGGCCGGCGACGATGCCGTCGTCGATCCGGACCCCGAGGACGCCGTTGATCCGGGCCTGGACGGCCGTCATCGCCCCGATCGCGACAGCACCGCCCAGCGCGATCCATGCGGGCAGCGGGCGAGGGGGCGTCACTCGCTCCAGGCTACCCGCAGCGGACTGCGCTCGCCGTTCGCGACAGCCCCTTCACCATGTCGGTGCCCGCCGTTACCCTGTCGGCATGTGCGCGAGCTACGGACTGGATCCCCGTTTCACCGATGCCGAGCTGCTGGCCGAGGCCGACGACGCCGTGCTCGACGGGCTGCGCTCATGGGCCGAGCACAACGCGGGTGAGACCCTGCGTCCGACCGGGAAGAACCTGCGCAACCTGAATCCCCTGGTGACGGCGAACGACGGCACCGCCGCCCTCGAGCCCGCCTGGTGGGGATTCCTCGTCGACGGGCAGCCGGCGAAGTTCCCGTCGATCAACACGCGGTCCGAGCGCCTGCAGGATCGCCCCGGCGCTCTGCGCAGCCGCGGCCTGGTGCCGGCGACGGGCTGGTTCGAGATGCAGAAGCCTGATCGGATCTGGCATGAATTCGGTCTCGGCCGAGGGGTGCTGTTCGGCATGGCCGCGGTCACGCAGCGCGGCCGCACGCCCGACGGCGAGTGGATCACCTGCTACTCGATCGTGATGCGTCCCGCTCCCCCGCACCTGGCGGACATCCACGACCGGATGCCCGTGCTGATCCCCACCGCGTTCGCGGACGACTGGCTGCACGGCGATCCCACCCGCGATCTCATCGACGAGGCTCTGCTCGCCGCCGCCGGCCTGGACGAGCGGGTCGCCGCCGCGCCACGCGACGACGACAAGGGCGCTCAGACCCTCTTCTGACGCGGACGAGGCACGCGCCCCTCGCGGGTGCACGTGCCTCGTCAGTGGAGCCGACTACGGGACTCGAACCCGTAACCCCCGTATTACAAGTACGGTGCGCTACCAATTGCGCCAAGTCGGCGGACCGTCATCCAGCATAGCGACGGCGGGCGGGTCAGCCGCGCCGTTCAGCCGGTTCAGGAGGCCGGCGTGGTGGGCGTGGGCGTCGGGGTCGGCTTCGTCGAGCCGAAGTACTCGTCGCTCGCGACGGTCAGCACGAACTGCGAGAACTCCGCAGGGTCGTTCAGGGCGCCGACGTACGACTTGCCGCCGACGAGGATCAGCGCCTCGTTGTTCAGCTTCAGATCGTCGGTGCCGGGCAGCGGACCCTCGAGCGCGCGATCGGTCGCGGCCTTCGCCCACGACACGAAGTCCTGCTTCTCGATGCACGAGCGCACCTTCTTGGCATCCGACACACCGACGGCGACCGCGAGGTCGGCCAGGTCGGCATCGCTGCGGCCGTCGCTGTCAGGTTCGGGCTGTCCGGCGAGCAGCTCGTGGTTGTAGTCGTAGAAGCTGTCCGGCGCGTAGGTGGCGACGCAGGCGGCGGCACCAGCGGCGCGCAGCGAGTACTTCGTGCCGTTGGAGCTGGCGGTGAGCAGTGCGACCGGGTGGTAGGTCACCGTGACGGCCCCCTCCGTGATCCAGCCCGCGAGCTGACGCGCGTTGGCGCGCTCGAACTCGGCGGCTCCCGCCGAGAGATAGTCGACGTAGATGTGGATCTCGGTGGGCTTCGCGCCCGCCGAGGCCGACGGGTCGGGTTCCGGCGTCGCGCTCTCCCCCGTCTCCGAGGCGTCCTCCGACGGCGCCTGGCTCACCACTGCCCCGGACGGGTCTGCCGCAACCTCGGTCACCGTGACTCCGTCGCCCGACATCCCGCTCGGGCTGAGCTGAGGCTTCGAGATCGACGAGCTGACGGCGTAGGCCACGGCGGCGCCGATCGAGCCGACGGCGAGGATCGCCACGAGACCGATGATGAGCCGTCGCATCAGTCGCGCTCGCGACTGCTGGGCGTGCACCAACTGAGCCTTCTCCCGCACGGCTTCGCGCGAGTGGCGAGCAGCGGGCACGTTCGGCGTTTCGTCGCTCGACATCGTTCCTCTTGAAGATCGGGTGGGATGGGTGATCCCGCGGCCGCGGAGACTGCGGCGCCAGATTCGATGTTAACGAGGCAGCCTGAGAAATACCCAGACGCGCGCCGCCATGCCATACTGATCCCGACCCGATGGCGGGTCACGGCGGGCAGCGTCCGCCGCTTCCATCACGAAGGATCGTCCGGCACGTACCTGCCGGTGAAGGAGAAACCATGGCCACCGTTACGTTCGACGACGCCACCCGCCTGTACCCCGGCGGCACGCGTCCGGCTGTCGACAAGCTGAACATCGAGATCGCCGATGGCGAGTTCCTCGTTCTCGTCGGCCCGTCCGGCTGCGGAAAGTCCACCTCGCTGCGCATGCTCGCCGGCCTCGAAGAGGTCAACGGCGGCCGCATCCTCATCGGCGACCGCGACGTCACCGACGTTCCGCCGAAGGACCGCGACATCGCGATGGTCTTCCAGAACTACGCGCTGTACCCGCACATGACCGTCGCCGAGAACATGGGCTTCGCCCTGAAGATCGCCGGCATCGGCAAGGAGGAGCGCGCGAGCCGGGTGCTCGAGGCTGCCAAGCTGCTCGACCTCGAGGAGTACCTGAACCGCAAGCCGAAGGCCCTCTCGGGTGGCCAGCGTCAGCGTGTCGCCATGGGCCGCGCGATCGTGCGCCAGCCGCAGGTGTTCCTCATGGACGAGCCGCTGTCGAACCTCGACGCGAAGCTGCGCGTGCAGACCCGCACCCAGATCGCCTCGCTGCAGCGCCGGCTCGGCGTCACCACGGTCTACGTCACGCACGACCAGACCGAGGCCCTGACGATGGGCGACCGCATCGCGGTGCTCAAGGACGGCATCCTGCAGCAGGTCGGCACCCCGCGCGACCTGTACGAGAAGCCGAACAACGTGTTCGTGGCCGGCTTCATCGGCTCCCCGGCGATGAACCTGTTCTCGGCCGACCTCGCCGAGGGCGGCGTGCGCTTCGGCACCGAGGTCGTGCCGCTCGATCGCGACACGGTGGGCCGCACCAACGGCTCCCAGGTCACCGTGGGCGTGCGCCCCGAGGACATCACCGTCGGCCCCGCCGACGGCAAGGGCCTCTCGGTCGTCGTCGACCTCGTCGAGGAGCTCGGCGCTGACGGCTACCTCTACGGCCACACCGACATCAACGGCAAGCGCACCGACATCGTCGCGCGCGTAGACGGTCGAAACCACCCGAACGCCGGCGAGACGGTCACGCTGGCCGCCAACCCCGGTCACGTGCACGCCTTCGACATCGAGTCGGGCGAGCGCCTCAACGACAAGCCGGTCGTCTCGGCCTGACGAATCAGCACACGCGGCGCGGGCGGACCTCAGGGTCTCCCGCGCCGCGGTGTTCTCGGAGGAATCATGCAGGAGTCGCTGCGCATCACCGCGAGCACCATCGATCCGGGGCTGCTGAGTCTGCCCTGGTCGACCCCGCTCGGGAAGTGGCCGTCGGAACGCATCGTGTCGCTGCCGAAGGGCCTCTCCCGCCACCTCGTGCGCTTCGCGGATCTGTCGGGGCGCGTGGTCGCCGTCAAGGAGACCACCGCCGAGATGGCGCAGCGCGAGTACGACATGCTCGGAAACCTCGGCCGCCTCGACGTGCCCTGCGTCAGCCGGGTCGCGGTGATCGCCGGACGCACCGATGCCGACGGCAAGGCGCTGCCCGCCGCCCTCGTCACCTCGCATCTGCGCTTCTCGATGCCCTATCGCGCGCTGTTCACCCAGACGCTGCGCCCCGACACCGCCACGCGCCTGGTCGACGCCCTGGCCCTGCTGCTCGTGCGGCTGCACAACGTGGGGTTCTACTGGGGCGACGTGTCGCTGTCGAACACGCTGTTCCGTCGCGACGCGGGCGCCTTCGCCGCCTATCTGGTGGATGCCGAGACCGGCGAGCTGCATGAGGAGGGTCTGACCGACGGTCAGCGGGCGTACGACCTCGACCTCGCGCGCACGAACGTCGCCGGGGAGATCATGGACCTCGCCGCCGGGGGCCGACTGGAGGGCGGCGTTGACGCGCTCGAGATCGCCGACGGCATCGTCTCGTCGTACCGCTCGCTGTGGGCGGCGCTGACCGACGAGGAGTCGTTCTCGACGGGCGAGACGTGGCGCATCACCGAGCGGGTGGAGAAGCTCAACGCGCTCGGCTTCGACATCGACGAGATGTCGATGGAGACCACCGCGGACGGCACGACCGTGCGCATCCAGCCGAAGGTTGTCGACGCCGGCCACCACCAGCGGCGGCTGATCCGTCTCACCGGTCTCGACGTCGAGGAGAACCAGGCGCGTCGGCTGCTCAACGACCTCGACGAGTTCCGGGTGCGCTCCACCAAGTCGTGGGCCGAAGAGGAGATGTACGCGCACGAATGGCTGACGCGTGTCTTCGAGCCGGTCGTGCGCGCCATCCCCTACGACCTGCGCGCCAAGCTCGAGCCCGCTGAGGTGTATCACCAGGTGCTCGAGCACCGCTGGTACCTGTCGCAGGCGCAGTCGCGGTCGGTGCCGCTCGCCGAGGTGCTCACGAGCTACATCAACGACGTGCTGCGGCACCGCCGTGACGAGGCGACCATCATGGGACCGCCCACCGAATCGCTGGGCGTTCCGGTGCAGACCGGTTCGGTCGAGGTGTCGGACGACACCGCCGCGATCGACTGGCGCGACCTCGTCTAGAGCCGGCAGCCGGGCTCGGGTCCGGGCCGCGCGAGCGCGTCCTACTCCGCGGCGGCGCGGACGGTCGACACCTGGTACAGCGCGACGGATGCCGCGATGCCGGCGTTCAGCGACTCGGTGGCGCCCGAGATCGGGATCGACACGATCTGGTCGCACGTCTCGGTGACCAGGCGCGAGAGCCCCTTGCCCTCGGAGCCGACGACGATCACCACGGGCCGATCGGCCAGCTCGAGTGCGGGAAGGGAGACATCTCCCCCGCCGTCGAGACCGAGCACGAACACGCCCTGCTTCTTGAACTCCTTCAGCAGCGTGGTGAGGTTGGCGGCCAGTGCGACGGGCAGCCGAGCGGCCGCGCCGGCGCTGGTCTTCCACGCCGCGCTGTTCACGCTCGCCGAGCGGCGCTGCGGCAGGATGATGCCGTGGCCGCCGAAGGCGGCGGTCGAGCGGATGATCGCCCCGAGGTTGCGCGGATCGGTGATGCCGTCGAGGGCCACGAACAGTGGCGTCTCACCGCGATCGATGACCTGCTCGAGCAGATCCTGCGGGTGCGCGTACTCGTATGGCGGCACCTTCAGCGCGACGCCCTGGTGCACACCGTCGAACCCGGCCATGCGGTCGAGCTCCTGGCGGGTGACCTCGAGCACGGGGATCTCGCGGTGCCGCGCGATCGCGAGCATCTCCTTCACTCGGTCGTCCATCTCGACCCGCTGCGCGATGTAGAACGACGTCGCGGGGATCTTGGTGCGCAGCGCCTCGAGCACGGAGTTGCGGCCGGTGACCGTCTCGGTGTCGTCGGTCGCCTTGCTGCGCGCCTGCCGGTTCATGTCGCGCCCCTGCGGCTTCTGCCCCGCCTTGCCCTTGCCGCCCGCGGCGGCGAAGCGCTCCTGGGCCGCCTTGCGCTTGCCGGCGACGTGCCAGGCGCGATCCTCGGCCTTGGGTGTGGGGCCGCGGCCCTCGAGCGACTTGCGGCCGAGACCGCCGGTGCCCTTCATGGCACCCTTCTTCTTGCTGTTGCCCGCTCCGGGGCGGCCAGGCTTAGCCATCGATACTCCAATGCGTTCCGTCCGGAGTG
>NZ_DAMDLU010000159.1:0-6209 GCF_032084865.1 Microbacterium sp. | reverse complement strand
CGGCGACCACGTCGGCCAGAGTGGACTCGGCGCGCAGCGCCTCGATCTCGAAGTCCTCGACGGCATCCAGCAGGGCACCGGCACGGCGCACGGCCTCGGTCGCGGTCTCGAGGGCGAGATTCGCCTCCTCGTTCTGGCGTGCGGCCCGTCGACGCTCGGACACGTCTGCACTGTGCGTGGCGAAGGCGAGCAGCTGCTCGCCTTCGTCGCCCGACGAGGCGATCCGCCGCATCGCGGTCTCGGAGTATCGCGACGAGAGGCGCTCGATGGTCGCGCGCGCCTGGGGGATGCGTGATGCGAGGGATTCGGCATCCCGCCGCACCTGGGCGATGATCTCCGGAGCCCGGCGCACCGTCGCGACCGTCTCGGCCAGCTCGCCGGTCTTCTCGTCGAGGAGGTTCTCTGCCCACTCGCACAGCTGCACGATGCGCGCGTTGCGGGTGCGCAGCTCTTCGACGGTGTCGGGGATCTCGTCGTGATTCAGCTGGTGCAGCTGGAACGCCTCACCGAGATGCGTGCGCACCGACCGCAGCGCGTTGCCGAGGTCGGCGGTCAGCGAGTCGCCGAGCTCGGCCTGTGCGAACGCGAGCTCGTCGGAGGTGGTGCGGATGCGCTCGTCCGTCGCGACCAGCGCCTGCTCGGCGCGGCGCGCGAGATCCGCGTCCTGCGCTGCCAGCGTCTCGTCCTCACGTCTGCGTCTGCCCCAGAATCCGGCCATGTGACGATCCTACGGTCGTCGGCCGATGCGCGTGCTGTGCATCGGGTGCGCCCCTCGCGAACACGTGGGTCGGACGGCCGCTCAGACCGAAGCCTTCGCCGGACGCCCGCGCTTGGGGCGCTCGGTCGACAGCTCCAGCTGCAGCGCGTGCTGCGGATGCGCGCTGAGACGCTGCTCGATGTGATCGAGCCAGCGCACCTCGGCCTCGGCGGCGAAGATCATCGAATCGGCCACCAATGACCTGGCGAGCTCCTCGGGCCCGCCCGGGTCCACTCCGGCGGGCCTGGCGCCGGTCAGCCGTTCCAGCTGCGTGAGCGACGCCGTCCGCTGATGCCGGATGACGCTCGCGACGTCGACACCGGGCAGGGTGGCGGCGACCGCCAGCTTGATGGCGAGCTCGTCGCGGGTGCCATGTGCGCGCTCGACCGGGCGGTCCAGCCAGACGCGCACCTCTGCCCGCCCCGCGGACGTGATCTGCCAGTAGACGTGACCGCGCTCGTCTGTCGCGCCCCTCTCGACCAGGCCGTCGCGCTCGAGGCGTTCGAGGGTGTTGTAGATCTGGCCCACATTGAGCGGCCAGGTGGAGCCGGTGCGGCGATCGAACTCGGCGCGCAGCTGGTAGCCGTAGCACCGCCCCTGGTCGAGGATGGCGAGCAGGCTCTGGCGAACGGACATGTGACTCCTCGACCGGCCGCGCCGGTATTGCGTTTCTCGGTATATGCATATCCGGCAACATCGGATGCCTGCGGGATCCCACGCGGCGTGTCCGTTCGCCGTGAGCGTGCACCGACCTGCGGGTGCACAGCGTGCGCAGGTCACGCGCCGGTAACATGGCAAAGCATGTCCGGTGCAGACCATTGTTCCGGGACGTATATCCAAGGGAGACATCCGTGGCGAATCCTCTCGAGAAGCTGCTGCGCGCGGGCGAGGGACGCATCCTCCGTCGGCTCAAGCAGGTCACGAAGGCCGTGAACGCGCTCGAAGACGACTTCGAGAAGCTCACCGACGACGAGCTGCGGAATGAGACCGCCGAGCTGCGCGCGCGATTCGACGAGGGTGAGACCCTCGACCAGCTCATGCCCGAGGCCTTCGCCGCTGTGCGCGAGGCCGCGCGCCGCACCCTGGGCATGCGCGCGTACGACGTGCAGATCATGGGCGGTGCCGCGCTGCACTTCGGCAACATCGCCGAGATGAAGACCGGTGAGGGCAAGACGCTCGTCGCCGCCTTCCCGTCGTACCTCAACGCCATCGCCGGCAAGGGCGTGCACGTCATCACGGTGAACGACTTCCTCGCCTCCTACCAGTCCGAGCTGATGGGTCGCGTGCACCGCGCTCTGGGAATGACGACCGGCACCATCGTGTCGGGCCAGACCCCGGAGGTGCGACGCCAGCAGTACGCCGCCGACATCACGTACGGCACGAACAACGAGTTCGGCTTCGACTACCTGCGCGACAACATGGCGTGGCGCAAGGAGGACCTCGTCCAGCGCGAGCACTTCTTCGCGATCGTCGACGAGGTCGACTCGATCCTCATCGACGAGGCCCGCACGCCGCTGATCATCTCAGGACCGTCCTCCGGCGAGGCGAACCGGTGGTTCACCGAGTTCGCCAAGATCGCCCGCACGCTCGAGGCGGGCGTCGACTACGAGGTCGACGAGAAGAAGCGCACCATCGGCGTCCTCGAGCCGGGCATCGAGAAGGTCGAGGACTACCTCGGCATCGACAACCTCTACGAGTCGGCCAACACCCCGCTCATCTCGTTCCTGAACAACTCGATCAAGGCCATCGCGCTGTTCAAGCGCGACACCGACTACGTCGTGATGAACGACGAGGTCATGATCGTCGACGAGCACACCGGCCGCATCCTCGTCGGGCGCCGCTACAACGAGGGCATCCACCAGGCCATCGAGGCCAAGGAGGCGGTGCCGGTCAAGGCCGAGAACCAGACCCTGGCCACCGTCACCCTGCAGAACTACTTCCGTCTGTACGAGAAGCTCGCCGGCATGACCGGAACCGCCGAGACCGAGGCGGCGGAGTTCATGTCGACCTACAAGCTCGGCGTGGTTCCGATCCCGACCAACCGCCCGATGATCCGCAAGGACCAGCCCGACCTCGTGTACAAGAACGAGCAGGCGAAGTTCGCGCAGGTCGTGGAGGACATCGCCGAGCGTCATCAGGCCGGTCAGCCGGTGCTGGTGGGCACGGTGAGCGTCGAGAAGAGCGAGTACCTCTCGCGCCTGCTCGCGAAGAAGGGCGTCAAGCACGAGGTGCTCAACGCCAAGAACCACGCGCGCGAGGCCGAGATCGTCGCCCTCGCCGGAAAGCTCGGCGCGGTCACGGTCGCCACGAACATGGCCGGACGAGGCACTGACATCATGCTCGGCGGAAACGCCGAGTTCCTCGCCGTGCAGGAGCTCAGGGCCAAGGGACTCGATCCGGAGGAGACTCCCGAGGAGTACGAGGCCGCGTGGGACGACACCTACGAGGCGATGAAGAAGCAGGTCGCCGAGGACGGCGTCAAGGTGACCGAGGCGGGTGGCCTGTACGTGCTCGGCACCGAGCGCCACGAGTCGCGCCGCATCGACAACCAGCTGCGCGGACGCTCGGGCCGCCAGGGAGACCCCGGCGAGAGCCGCTTCTACCTGAGCCTCACCGACGACCTGATGCGCCTGTTCCAGTCGGGTGCCGCCGAGGCGATCCTGGCCCGCACCAACTTCCCCGACGACGTGCCGATCGAGTCGGGACTGGTCAGCCGTGCGATCCGCAGCGCCCAGTCTCAGGTCGAGGCGCGCAACGCCGAGATGCGCAAGAACGTGCTCAAGTACGACGACGTGCTGAACCGCCAGCGTGAGGCGATCTACGCCGACCGCCGTCAGATCCTGCACGGCGACGACATCGCCGACCGCGTGCAGCACTTCATCGAGGATGCGATCGGCGGGATCGTCGACGACCACACGAGCGCCGGCCACACCGAGAGCTGGGACTTCGACTCTCTGTGGGCGGAGCTGAAGACGCTGTACCCGATGGACGTGACGATCGACGAGGTCGTCGCCGAGGCGGGAGACCGCAAGGGCGCCATCACCGCTGAGGGGCTCAAGCGCGAACTGCTCTCCGACGCGAGGATCGCGTACGAGAAGCGCGAGGAGGCGCTCGGTGAGGCCGCGACGCGCGAGCTCGAGCGCCGGGTCGTGCTGCAGGTGCTCGACCGTCGCTGGCGTGACCACCTCTACGAGATGGACTACCTCAAGGACGGCATCGGCCTGCGGGCGATGGCGCAGCGCGACCCGCTGATCGAGTATCAGCGCGAGGGGTACGCGATGTTCCAGGCGATGATGGGCCAGATCAAGGAGGAGTCGGTCGGCTACCTCTTCAACCTCGAGGTCGAGGTGCGTCGCGCCGGCGACGACCAGACCGAGGTCGAGGCCAAGGGCCTGGTCGACGAGCAGCCCGTGCAGAAGCTGGAGTACTCGGCGCCCGACGATGCCGGCGGCGTCGAGGTGCGCGACGAGAGCGGCCAGGTGCAGAAGGCGGCCACCGCGCGCGCCTCCGCCCGCGGCGCATTCGGCCAGTCGGTGGATGCCGATGAGCAGCCCGCCGGCAACCGCGAGCAGCGCCGGGCGCAGAGCAAGAAGAAGAAGTAGGGTGCACTGACGCGGGCGGCCAGCACCGCCCGCGTCAGCCGCACACGCCGCGGCCGGTATCCTTGCGGAATGACCCGCCGCACACTTGACCAGTCGTCGAAGCTGAGGAACGTTCTCTACGAGATCCGCGGCAAGGCACTTGTCGAGGCGGCGCGCCTGGAGTCCGAGGGGCATCAGATCCTCAAGCTGAACACCGGCAACCCGGCGACCTTCGGCTTCGAGGCGCCGCACCAGATCGTGCGCGACATGCTCGCTGCTCTGCCGACCGCGCACGGCTACAGCGACAGCAAGGGCGTGATCTCCGCTCGCCGAGCTGTCGTCAGCCGCTACGAGGAGGTCGAGGGCTTCCCGCGCTTCGATCCCGACGACGTGTACCTCGGCAACGGCGTCTCCGAGCTGATCACCATGGTCATGCAGGCGCTGCTCGACGAGGACGACGAGGTGCTCATCCCCGCCCCGGACTACCCGCTGTGGACGGCCATGACCTCGCTCGCCGGCGGCACGCCGGTGCATTACATCTGCGACGAGGAGGACGGCTGGCAGCCGGACCTCGAGGACATCCGCTCGAAGGTGACGCCGCGCACCAAGGCGATCGTCATCATCAACCCCAACAACCCCACCGGTGCCGTGTACTCGAAGGAGGTGCTCGAGGGCCTCGTGCAGATCGCGCGGGAGAACGAGCTGCTGCTGCTCTCCGACGAGATCTACGACCGCATCCTCTTCGACGACGCCGAGCACATCCCGACCGCCACGCTCGCCCCCGATCTGCTCTGCCTCACCTTCAACGGGCTCTCCAAGACCTACCGTGTCGCCGGCTACCGGTCGGGCTGGGTGGTCATCACGGGGCCGACGTCGCACGCCCGCGGGTTCCTCGAGGGCATCACGCTGCTGGCATCCACCCGCCTGTGTCCCAACGTGCCGGCGCAGTACGCCGTGCAGGCCGCGCTCGGAGGGGTGCAGTCGATCGACTCGCTGATCGCGCCGACCGGCCGGCTGCACGAGCAGCGCGACATCGCCTGGAGCGGTCTCGAGGCGATCCCCGGCGTCAGCTGCGTGAAGCCCGCCGGCGCGCTGTACGCGTTCCCGCGACTGGACCCCGAGGTGCACGAGATCCGCGACGACGAGAAGCTCGTCTACGACCTGCTCGTGTCCGAGAAGATCCTGCTCGTGCAGGGCACCGGATTCAACTGGGCTACACCCGACCACCTGCGCGTCGTCACGCTGCCGGAGGCGCGCGTGCTCAGCGAGGCGATCGAGCGCCTCGGGAACTTCCTCTCGAGCTACCGGCAGTGACCTCGGCGCGGGCGCCGAGACCGGCGGCGATGCGCCGCACGGCGCTCACCAGCTGAGACCGGGGCGAGACGTCGGCGATCGCTCTCGCGTGCAGCGCCGCGGAATCGGCCGCCCGCTGGTCGTGCGGCACGAAGGCGACGTCGTCGATGCCCGCGAACCGGCTGAGCGTGCGCCGGATCTGCCCTCTCGCGTCGATGCCGAGCGGGCCGGGACGTGCACGGTTGGCGACGACCGTGACCGGCGTCTCACCGATCAGGTGGCGCAGCTCGGCGTATCCGCGCAGGAACCGGCTGACACCGAGCGGGTCGGCCCCGAGCACGGCGACCACCGCATCGGCCTCGAGCAGCACGGCGGCTGTCGCCGCGTGGCGCTGCGGCGCCTCGGGCCCGAGCTGATCGTCGTCCTCGTCGAATGCCGCGGCGACGTCGACGACGGTCTCGTCCTGCCAGTCCCTGGCGACCGCGAGCGTTGCGCGCAGGCGCGCCGCGGCGAGCTCCGGCCACCGGCTCGGACGGTTCAGCCCGCCGAGCACATCGAGCACTCCCGCCGAGGTCTCC
>NZ_DAMDLU010000158.1:0-6219 GCF_032084865.1 Microbacterium sp. | reverse complement strand
GCCTGACGCAGCGCTCGGCGCGAACCGGGCGCGGGCTCGTCGTGGGCGGCACGCTCGGGCAGCGGCGTCGAAGCCGTCGGAACGTTGTCGAAGAATTCGCCGAGCGAGTCGGATCTGCGATCGTTCGGGTCAGACATCGCTGGGCGGCTCCTGGGCAGAGGGGATCAACGCACCGGCGGGCATTCCGGTGCTCTTCTCGGTGTCCACGGCATGCTGCAACAGCACCACTGCGGCCACTTGGTCGACAATGCTACGAGACTTCTTCTGCGTTCGCCCTGAAGCGCGCAGTGCGGAGTGGGCGCTGACAGTGCTGAGTCGCTCGTCCACCATGCGCACGTCGAGGCCGGAACGCCGCTGCAGCTCCTCGGCGAAGCCGCGTGCGTCCGCGGTCGACAGCGTCTCCGCACCGCGCATGTTCACGGGCAGACCCACCACGATCTCCACCGGTTCCCATTCGGCGATGAGCTGCAGGATGCGATCGATCGACGCATCCGTGCGCGGCACGGTCTCCACCGGCACGGCCAGCATGCCGTCGGGATCGCACCGGGCGACGCCGACGCGCGCCTTCCCGACATCGATCCCGATGCGGGTTCCGCGGCGGAAGCCGCTCACGCTCCGCCGAACTCCGAGACGATCGCCGAGAGCGCGGCGTCCAGAGCCGAAGCATCCGTCCCCCCGCCTTGAGCGACGTCGTCCTTGCCACCGCCGCCACCGCCGAGCATGCCGGCCGCGATGCGCACGAGGGCACCCGCCTTGGCTCCGGCGGCGCGGGCTGCGTCGTTCGTCGCCACCACGACGATCGGCCGGCCGGCGACGATGCCGCCGAAGGCCACCACCGCCGCGTCGGAGCCGAGACGCTCGCGCACGCTCAAAGCGAGGGTGCGGATGTCGTCGGCCGAGCCGACCTCACCGAGCGAGGCGGATGCCACACGGTAGCCGCCGACCTGCGACGCGGCCTCGACGAGAGCCGGAACCCGGCCCTCGCGCTCCTTCGCCTCGAACTGGGCGATGCGCTTCTCGGCGGCCTTCAGGTTCGCCTGCAGCTCTTCGATGCGGGCGCCGAGCTGGTCGCGGGGTGCCTTGAGGGCCGAGGTCAGCTGCGAGACCACGGTGCGCTCGGCGGCGAGCTCGCGGAACGCATCCTGACCGACCAGCGCCTCGATGCGGCGATTGGACGCGCCGACCGATGACTCGCCGACGAGGCTGACCAGTCCGATCTCGGAGCTGGTCTGCACGTGCGTTCCGGCGCAGAGCTCACGCGACCAGGGGCCGCCGATATCGACCATGCGCACCACGTCGCCGTACTTCTCGCCGAACAGCGCCATGGCGCCGGCTTCCTTGGCCTCGTCGAGCGAGACGATGCGGGTCGTCACCTCGAGGGCGTCGTTCACCGCGCGGTTGGTGATCTCCTCGATCTCCGACCGGGTGTCGAGCGACAGCGGCTGCGTCCACGAGAAGTCGAAGCGCATGTAGCCGGCGCGGTTGAGCGAGCCCGCCTGGGTCGCGGTCTTGCCCAGCGTGTCGCGCAAAGCCGCGTGCACGAGGTGCGTGGCCGAGTGCGCCTGCCGAGCCGCACGCCGGTTGGCGGCGTCGACCACGGTGGTCGCGCGGTCGTCGACCGCGACCGAGCCCGTGGCCACGTGCACAGTGTGGCTGATGAGGCCGGGCACCGGGCGCTGCACGTCGAGCACGTCGAGCTCGAACCCGGCGCCCACGATCGTGCCCTTGTCGGCCACCTGGCCGCCCGACTCGGCGTACAGCGTGGTCTCGGCCAGGATGACCTCGGCGACCTGCCCCTCGGACGCGGTCTGCGCCGGGGCGCCGTCGACGATCAGCCCGAGAACCCGGGATTCGGTCTGCAGGTCGGTGTAGCCGGCGAAACCGGTCTCGCCCAGCGCGCGGAACTCGCGATACACCGACACATCGGCGAGCTGACGCTTGCGGTTGCGGGCGTCGGCCTTGGCGCGGTCGCGCTGCTCCTTCATGAGCGCGTCGAACGCGGGGCGATCCACGTCGAGCCCCGCCTCTTCGGCGACCTCGAGCGTGAGGTCGATCGGGAACCCGTACGTGTCGTGCAGCAGGAAGGCCTCGGAGCCGCTGAGGATGGCGCCGCCCTTCTTCTTCGTGTCGTCCAGCGCGAGGTCGAGGATCGTCGATCCCTGAGCGAGCGTGCGGCGGAAGGTCTCCTCTTCGGCGAACGCGGCGGACGAGAGCGTCGACCAGTCCGTCTCGAGCACCGGGTAGGCCGACTTCATCGCATCCCTCGACGCCTCGAAGAGCTCGGGGAACGACGGCGCGTCGACGCCGAGCAGCCGCATCGACCGCACGGTGCGGCGCATCAGGCGGCGCAGGATGTAGCCGCGGCCCTCGTTGGAGGGTCGCACGCCGTCGGAGAGCAGCATGAGCGACGAGCGCACGTGATCCGCGATGACGCGGAAGCGCACGTCGTCTTCGTGGACGGCGCCGTACTTCCTGCCGGAGAGCTCGACGGCGCGGTCGAGAACCGGACGCACCTGGTCGGTCTCGTACATGTTCTCGACGCCCTGCTTGAGGAAGGCGACGCGTTCGAGACCCATGCCCGTGTCGATGTTCTTCATCGGCAGCTCGCCGACGATGTCGAACTCGGTCTTGCCGCGGACGTTCTCGACGAAGTCCTGCATGAACACGAGGTTCCAGATCTCGAGGAAGCGGGAGTCGTCTGCGGCCGGGCCGCCGTCCTTGCCGTAAGCCGGTCCGCGGTCGAAGAAGATCTCCGAGTCCGGGCCGCCGGGGCCGGGCTGGCCCGTGTTCCAGTAGTTGTCCGCACGGCCCAGTCGCTGGATGCGCTCGGGCTTCAGCCCGATGATGTCGCGCCAGATTGTCTCGGCCTCGTCGTCGGTCTCGTAGACGGTGACCCAGAGGTCCTTCTCGTCGAAGCCCAGCCCGCCGTCGGCCTCGGACGAGGTGAGCAGCTCCCAGGCGTAGCGGATCGCGCCTTCCTTGAAGTAGTCACCGAACGACCAGTTGCCGAGCATCTGGAAGAACGTGCCGTGACGTGCGGTGCGACCGACCTCTTCGATGTCGTTGGTGCGGATGCACTTCTGCACGTCGGCGATGCGCGGGTGCGGAGCGGGAACGACTCCGGTGAGGTACGGGATCATCGGCACCATGCCGGCGACGGTGAAGAGCAGCGACGGGTCATCGCTGACGAGAGATGCCGACGGGACGATGAGGTGGTCGTTCTTCTCGAAGTAGTCGAGGTAACGCTGCGCGATATCCGCAGTTTTCATAGAGCTCGTGGCATTCCTTGCGTGGGAGTGCCGCGTCGGTGCGCGCGGCGGGTGGAATCGGGATCAGTCGTCTGCGGGGTCGGACAGGCGGGCTTCCTGCTGCCGATACGCGTCGCCGATGATGGCGGTGACCTGCGACAGCCTGCCGTCGAGGTCGGCGAAGATCTCCTGTCCGCGGGGATCCTTGTTCATGAAGTGGGCGGCGACGAAACCGCCGATCACGCCGATCAGGAACCAGGACAGTCTCTTCATCGCTCCATCCTACGACGAGAGGCGCCGGGGAAACCCCGACGCCTCTCGTGCGAGCCTTCAACCCGCTCAGGCACGCAGTGTCTTATCGAGCTGCGTAGTACTCGACGACGAGCTGCACTTCACAGGTCACGGGGACCTCGGCGCGCTTCGGGCGACGCACCAGGCGTGCCTGCAGCTTGTCGAGCTCGACCTCGATGTAGCCCGG
Organism: Microbacterium sp.; assembly: GCF_032084865.1. Taxonomy (GTDB): domain Bacteria; phylum Actinomycetota; class Actinomycetes; order Actinomycetales; family Microbacteriaceae; genus Microbacterium. Next base: position 2,493 of record NZ_DAMDLU010000158.1, on the reverse strand, counting down.
AACCGGGGGCAGGACCTCGGCGTGACCGCCGGCTGCTGCGACCTGGAACGGCTCGAGAGCCTCCGACTTGGCCTTGACGTGGATGAGCTGACCCGGCTTGACGCGGAACGACGGGCGGTCGACGAGCTGACCGTCGACGAGGATGTGACGGTGCACGACCAGCTGGCGAGCCTGCGCGGTGGTGCGGGCGAAGCCGGCACGCAGCACGAGGGCGTCGAGACGCATCTCGAGCAGCTCGACCAGGTTCTCACCGGTCAGGCCGTCCTTGCGACGGGCCTCGTTGAACGCGATGCGCAGCTGCTTCTCGCGGATGCCGTACTGCTCGCGCAGACGCTGCTTCTCACGCAGACGGACGGCGTAGTCGCTGTCGGCCTTGCGCTTGGTGCGGCCGTGCTCGCCGGGAGCGTAGGGACGCTTCTCGAGGTAGCGGGCGGCCTTCGGGGTGAGCGGGATTCCCAGCGCACGGCTGAGACGGACCTTACGGCGGTCCTGGGACTTCGTGACCACGAAGTGTTCCTTCCGTGACGTGGACGCGTCTTTCGCGCCTCACGGGCGTATCGCCTCGCTTCCTCCTTCTCGTCGCGCACGCCGGGGCGCGTCAGGAAGTGGTGCAGGAGAGAGGGATGCCCGAAAACTCGGTTTCGAGCCGGTCAATGCTAACAGATCGGGCTGAGCGTCTCAGCGGTCACCGAGGATCTTGCGGATGCGCTCCAGCCGGGGCGCGATGTCGCGCTCGGCACCGAGGTTCTTCGGCTCGTAATAGCGGCGCCCGACGAGCTCGTCGGGGAGGTACTGCTGCGCGAGGATGCCCGCGTCGCTGTCGTGCGGATAGCGGTAGCCCTTGCCGTGCCCGAGGCGCTTCGCGCCCGCGTAGTGCGCGTCGCGGAGGTGGATCGGAACACGCCCGAATCCTCCGGACCGCACGTCGGCGATCGCCTGGTTGATCGCCGTGTAGGCCGCGTTCGACTTCGCGGTCGTCGCGAGGTAGATGGTCGCCTCGGCCAGAGGGATGCGCCCCTCGGGCATCCCGATGAAGGCGACGGCGTCCGCCGCGGCCGTCGCGATGCTCAGCGCCTGAGGGTCGGCGAGGCCGATGTCCTCCGCGGCGGAGATGACCAGCCTGCGGGCGATGAAGCGCGGGTCCTCCCCTGCCTCGATCATGCGCGCCAGGTAGTGCACCGCCGCATCGGGATCCGAACCGCGGATCGACTTGATGAAGGCGCTGATCACGTCGTAGTGCTCGTCACCCTGCCGGTCGTACCGCAGCAGCGCGCGATCCACGGCCTGCGCGACGGCCTCGTCGGAGACGACGGTCTCCTCGGCCTCCTCGTGCTTCGAGACGGCCACCGCCGCCGCTGCCTCCAGGCCGGTGAGGGCGCGGCGAGCGTCGCCGGAGGCGAGCCGGATCAGCGTGGCCCTGGCGTCGTCCGAGACCGCGACCGCCCCGGCGAGGCCCCGCGCATCGCCGACCGCGCGGTCGAGAAGCACGCCGATGTCCTCGTCGGTGAGGGGCTTGAGCGTCAGCAGCAGCGATCGTGAGAGCAGCGGCGAGATCACCGAGAAGGACGGATTCTCGGTGGTCGCCGCGATGAGGATGACCCAGCCGTTCTCGACGCCGGGCAGAAGGGCATCCTGCTGCGCCTTGGTGAAGCGATGGATCTCGTCGAGGAAGAGGATCGTCGTCTGCCCGTACAGGTCGCGCTGCGTGACCGCCTCCTGCATGACCTCGCGCACATCCTTCACACCTGCGGTGATCGCCGACAGCTCGACGAATCGGCGCCCCGACGAGCGGGCGATCGCCTGCGCGAGGGTCGTCTTGCCGGTGCCGGGCGGCCCCCAGAGGATGATGGAGACCGCGCCGGGAGCCTTGGCGTCCGGATCGGCGAGGGCGACGATCGGCGAGCCCGCACGCAGCAGGTGCTGCTGCCCGGCCACCTCGTCGAGCGAGACCGGTCGCATGCGCACGGCGAGCGGGGTCTGTCCCGACAGGAGGGGCGCGGAAGTCATCCGTCCAGGCTAGTAGGCGAGGCGGACACCGGGCGGTGCCCGGGTAGGCTCGCTCACGACCGGATCAGGAGGACACCCATGGCAGCACGCGGTTCCCGCTCTCCCCAGCGCACACGTACCGACGCCGAGCGTGCGCGGCTGTATGCGGCCCGCAGCGCGTGGAACGCCAAGACCATCCGTCGTCGCCGACGTGACACGATCGTGGCTGCGGTCGTCGGCTCGCTCATCGTCGTGGGTGCGCTCGCCAGTCAGGCGGTGCACGCACAGGTGACAGCGCCGGAGCCGACCCCGACCCAGACGCCGTCTCCCGCCCCGTCCGAGAGCACCTCTCCGGACGCGACGCCCAGCCCCGAGCCGACGCAGACGCCGGGTGAGTGAACTAGGCTGAGCAACGTCCTTTCCCCCTCCCGCGGAGCGACCGCGCAAGGAGAACATCGTGTCTGACAACGACGCCCCCACGCCCACCCCCCCCGTCCCCGGCCCGCC
>NZ_DAMDLU010000157.1:0-6268 GCF_032084865.1 Microbacterium sp. | reverse complement strand
TCCCTGGTCACCGCCGCCGTGACGAACGGGTTGCCGTCGCGGTCGCCGCCGACCCACGAGCCGACCCGCACGAACGCGGGGACGACGGGCGCGCTCGCGCCGGACTCGTCGCCGCGCAGCGCGTCGTCGATGCGGCGGTACACGTGCGGCACGGTGCTGAACAGGGTCTCGTCGAAGACGCCCATCACCGTGCGCACCTCGTCGGTCGGGCTGGGCTTCTGCGCGCGAAGCGGCGCGGTGCGCCACAGGGTGTCGATCTCCTCGAGCATCCGGCGCAGTGCGCGCCGCTCGTCGGCGCCGCCCTCGCTCGCGGCATCGTGCTCGGTGAGCAGGTCGGAGAGGCGGCGGATGCTGTCAGACACCGCACGGCGGCGGGCCTCGGTCGGGTGCGCGGTGAACACCGGGTGGAAGCGCAGCTCGGCGAGACGCTCGCGAGCGGCATCCTCCCCGACCTCCTTCGTCAGCTGGGCGAACGCGGTCGCGACCGTGTCGGCCTCCCGTGATTGGGTCCCTGAGCCTGTCGAAGGCTGGCCGGACCGTTCCCGCAGGATGCGCACGCGCTGGTGCTCCTCGGCGAGATTGACGAGGTGAAAGTAGCACGTGAAGGCCCGCGCGACCTCATCGGCACGCTCGATTGTGAACGAGTCGGCGATCTCGGCGGCGCGGGTGAACGCCGCCCCGTCGCTGTCGATGTCGGATGCCTGGATCGTCGCCAGGCGCAGTCGCTCGACATCCTCGAAGAGTCCGACGCTGCCCGACTCGCGCAGCACCTGCCCGAGCAGGCCGCCGAGCATCCGCACATCCGCGCGCATCGCGTCGGGAATGCCGTGGGAGGCTTCGAATCGGGTGATGACGCGGATGGCTTCGGTGTTCGTGGGCTCTAGCGACATGTTTCGAGCGTAAACCGCCCGAACAAGGCATCCGTCCCCTGTGACAGAGTGGAGGGGATGCGAATCTCGGACAATCCTCTTCGTGGCCAGCAGTTCCCGGCGGCGCTTCTTCTCGCCGCCGCGGCTCTCGGCCTGCTGCTGGCGAATCTCGCCACCCACGACGGGATCGCCGAGGTGCTGCATGCGCGCATCGCGATACCCGGCACGGGACTCGACCTCTCGATCGACGAGTGGGTGGCCGACGGACTGCTCGCGATCTTCTTCCTCGTCGTCGCGATCGAGCTGCGCCACGAGCTCACCCACGGTGAGCTCGACTCTCCGCGCAAGGCTCTGCAGCCGGCGATCGCGGCCACCGGCGGCGTGATCGTGCCGATCGCGGTGTACCTGCTGATCGCCGGGCCCGGAACGGGGGAGGGAACGGCCGTCGGCTGGCCCATCCCGACCGCGACCGACATCGCGTTCGCGCTCGGTGTGCTCGCCATGTTCGGGAAGGGATTGCCGTCTGCGGTGCGCGTCTTCCTGCTCGCGCTCGCCATCCTCGACGACATCATCGGCATCATCTTCATCGCTGTCCTGTTCGCGCACGACGTGAACTGGCTGATGTTCCTGCTCGCGGTGGCGAGCGTCGCGGCGTTCGCCGTTCTCAGCCGGGTCGTCGCCAAGAACGGCTCCTCGGGGATCGCCGTGCTCATGGGGGTGCTCGGGGTGCTCGCCTGGGGCTTCATGGCCCTCTCCGGCATCCACGCCACGATCGCCGGAGTGATGCTCGGCCTCGCGATGTCGCCTGCGCCGGCCGAGAAGACCCGGCACGCTCTCGAGCCGACCGTGAACGGCGTCATCCTGCCGATCTTCGCGTTCGTCGCGGCGTTCGTCGTCATCCCTCAGGTCTCGCCCACCGAGCTGTCGCCGGCGTTCTGGGGCATCCTCGTCGCCCTGCCAGTCGGCAAGATCATCGGCATCGGCATCTTCGGATGGCTGAGCATGCAGCTGCGGCCGAAGGGCACCGAGCCGGCGCTGCGGCTGCCCGACATCCTCGCCGCGGGCACACTCGGCGGCATCGGCTTCACGGTCTCGCTGCTGCTCGCGAACCTCGCGTTCGCCGGAGACAGCGAGATCCGCGACCAGGCGATCCTCGGCGTGCTGGGCGGCTCGCTGATCGCCCTGGTGCTCTCGGCCGTCGTCGTCACCGCGCGGGCGCGCTCGTACCGCCGGCTCGCGGCCGCGGTGGAGTGAGCAGATGACGGATCCGCTGACCGAGCCCGACGCGCTGCGCGCCGCCGCCGAGACCATGCGGCAGGTGCGCGCGCGATGCGTCTGGTCGCAGCGGATCACCCATCGCGACCTCGTCCCCTACCTCATCGAGGAGGCACACGAGCTGATCGACGCCGTCGAGCGCGACGACCGCGCCGAGATGCGCGAAGAGCTCGGCGACCTGCTGTGGCAGGTGCTGTTCCACGCGGCGATCGCCGCGCAGAGTGCGTCGGAGCCGTTCGACATCGACGACGTGGCGCGCGGGCTGACCGAGAAGATGGTGCGCCGGCATCCGCACGTCTTCGGCGATGCCGTCGCGACCACGCCGGAGGAGGTGCTCGTGCACTGGAATGCCGCCAAAGCTGCGGAGAAGCGCGAGCGGCGCAGCGTGCTCGACGGCGTTCCGGCCGGCATGCCCGCGCTCGCGCGAGCGCAGAAGCTGCTGGGTCGGGCCTCGCCGGTGGTCGAGCGAGCCGAAGGCACCTCTGTGCACGGCCGACCGCCGGCATCCGAATCCGAACTCGGCGACGCCCTGCTCGCTCTGGTCGCTCAGGCGCGCGAGCAGGGATGGGATGCCGAGCGCGCGCTGCGCGGGCGCCTCCGCCTGCTCGAATCCGAGGTGCGCGCCGCCGAGCAGGCGGGCTGAGTCCCGTTCGAATCGCTCACCTTGCAGCCTTTCGGCTCGGATTGGCGCAATTCACGCGATTCGAACAGCTCGTCGGTGGGCACGTGCGCGAGCTGGAAAGATGGACGGGTGGCAACTGTGAACCCGCCGCGCGGAATGCGCGACTTCCTCCCCGCTGACAAGGCCCGTCGTGAGCGCGTGCTCGCCGTCATCCGCGAGCGCTACCGCTCGCACGGCTTCGACGAGATCGAGACACCGGTGGTCGAAGAGCACGGCCGCTTGCACGCCGGGATCGGCGGTGACAACGAGAAGCTGTCGTACAGCATCCTGCGCCGCGGACTCGAAGCCGACGCCATCCGGGGGGCGGCCGACGACCCGGCAGCGCTCAGCGATCTCGGTCTGCGCTACGACCTCACCGTGCCGCTCGCGCGCTTCTACGCGACCAACCGCGGGCAGCTGCCGACGGTGTTCCGCGCGATCCAGATCGGACCGGTCTGGCGTGCCGAGCGTCCGCAGAAGGGGCGCTACCGCCAGTTCGTGCAGTGCGACATCGACATCATCGGCGACGACTCCGCGCGTGCCGAGGCCGAGCTGATCGTGGCGTCCATCGATACCGTCGACGCACTCGGTCTCGAGGGCGGCATCGTGCGCGTGAACGACCGCCGGGCCCTGGACTGGATGCTGGACTCGTTCGGCTTCACCGAGGACGAGCGCCCCGGCGTGCTCATCACGATCGACAAGCTCGACAAGGTCGGTCCCGACGGAGTCGCCGCCGAGCTGCGCGATCGCGCGGTGACTCCCCATGCCGTCGACGCGTTCGAGGCGTTCCTGAAGCGCCCGCAGACGCGCGAGTACAACGCGTACGGCGAGCGGCAGATCCGAAAGGCGCTCCCTGACGGAGCGCCGGACGAGATCGTCGCGCACCTCGTCTCGCTGGGCGAAGCGGTCGTCGCCGCACGCCCGGATGCCGGGGACCCGCCTCTCGTCTACGACCCGTTCCTCGTGCGCGGCATGGGCTACTACACCGGCACGATCTTCGAGCTCGCGCACCCCTCCGTGAGCTACTCGCTCGGCGGCGGCGGACGGTACGACGGAATGATCGGCCGGTTCCTCGGCCAGCAGGTCCCTGCCGTGGGCTTCTCGATCGGCTTCGAGCGCATCGTCGACCTCGTCGCCGCGCAGGAGGTCGACCAGGCGCAGGCCGTCGTGCTCGTGCATGACGCCGACGTGCCGGTGGCCGAGCTGCTGGCCCACAAGTCGGCGCTGCTGCGCGACGGGATCGCACGCGTTCGCCTCGAGCGTCGCGCGAAGAACATGAAGGCGCTTCTGGAGCGCGCGGCGGCAGACGGCTACACCGGATTCGCCGCCGTGCGCTCCGGTGACGCCGTCGGCTCGATCGAGGTCAAGCCGCTGGGCTGAATCAGCCGTCGCCGAGGAAGGCGAACACACGAGCGCAGGTCGATTCCACGGAAATCGGCCTACGCCCGATTGTTCGCCTGCACCCGCGGGGCGCACGCCCCGAGGGACTCAGTGCTCCGCGCTCAGCGCGCGGCGAGGCTCAGCCGCAGCATCCGGTAACCGACGCCGGCGAGCACGACACCGGTGCCGATCAGCGAGGCGAGCGCGGGCAGCGTCGAGACCAGCAGCAGGCATCCGAGCGCGCCCACCACCTGAAGCAGGCGCGGGTAGCGGCGGGCGGATCCGGTCTGGCGGAACGCCGCGGCGTTCGCGATCAGGTAGTACAGCAGCACCCCGAATGACGAGAAGCCGATCGCGCCGCGCAGGTCGGCGATGAGCACGATGCCGATGACGATCAGCGCGATCGTGATCTCGGCGCGCTGCGGCACCTGCCAGCGGGCGTCGATGTGCGCCAGAAAGCGAGGCAGGTCGGCTTCGCGGCCCATCGCGAGGGTGGTGCGGCCGATGCCGGTCAGCAGGGCCAGCAGGGCGCCCAGCGATGCCGTGGCCGCGGCGACGCGCACGACCGGATCGAGTCCCGTCCAGCCGGAGGCGGCCACGACGTCGGCGATCGGGTGCGCGCTGCCGATGGCATCCGCTCCCAGCGTGCGCATGACCGCGAGCGCGACCAGGACGTACACGACGACTGCGCCGCCGAGCGCCAGCACGATCGCTCGCGGGATGTTCTGCGCGGGGTCTGCGACCTCTTCGCCCATGGTTGCGATCCGCGCGTATCCGGCGAAGGCGAAGAAGAGCAGGCCCGCGCCCTGCAGGATGCCGTAGGCCGTGGCATCCGGCGGGGGAGCGGGCGCTGCCTCGGGTGCCGCTGCGAAGCCCGCCGCGACGACGACCGCCAGACCGATCAGGGTGATCACGACGAGGATCCGCGTGAGCAGCGCGGTGCGGGTGATGCCGAAGCAGTTCACGACGGCGAGGGCCGCGACGGCGATCGCGGCCACCGGCGTGCGCCAGGCCTCGGGCGCTGCGTACGCGGCGAAGGTCATCGCCATCGCCGCGCAGCTCGCGATCTTGCCGATGACGAAGCACCAGCCGGCGACGAATCCCGACCACGGGCCGATCTCGGCGCGCGCGTACGCGTAGGTTCCGCCCGCTACCGGGTGCACGGCTGCCAGCTGGGCCGACGCGGTGGCGTTGCAGAAGGCGACGACGGCCGCGACGGCCAGGGCGATGAGAATGCCGGAGCCGGCGACCCCCAGCACCGGAGCCCACACGGCGAACACGCCCGCCCCGATCATCGATCCGAGGCCGATCGCGACGGCATCGGTGAGGGTCAGGCGGCGGGCGAGGGGCATCCGCTCATCGTGCCACCGCTCGGTGAACAGCGGATGTCGCGTCAGGCGGGCTGGCTCTGCACTCGCGCCGTGACGCGCTTCTTCTCGCGCACGTACACCTCGCGGCGCACCCGCGCGACCACGTCGCCATGGCCGTCCCTGATCTCGGTCTCGAACCACTCGAGCACCTTCGCGCCGCCGTGGGCGCGCTCGCGCAGCTCCTGCGTCTTCTCGGGCGAGACGTGGAAGTGCGCGGTCAGCACGCCGCGTCCAGGCTTGACGAACTCGATCTCGCCTCGGGTGTCCCACACCACGTAGTCGCGGCCGAGCTGGTGCATGACAAGCATGAAGAAGTACGGGTCGGTCATCGCCGACATCGATCCGCCGAACGCCGTCTTGACGTAATTGCGGGTGAAGACGTTCACGTGCAGCTCGACGGTGGCGTGCGTCCAGTCATCGCCGAAGCGGCGGACGCGGATCCCGCTGAACAGATTCGGGATCCACAGGCTCATGCCGATGGCGAGACGGCGGGGGGTGATGCGCATGTCGGCCAGTCTGCCCGTCCTGTCGCCGTGATGAGTGATCGCCTGGATGCCGTCCACAATTGTTCTAGTTGTATTAGAGTAATGGTGTTGGAGGTCTCATGCTCATCCGGATCGACCCAGAGAGCGCGCGCCCGCTGTTCGAGCAGATCGCGGCGTCGGTGCGCGGCGACGTGCTGGCCGCCCGGCTGCGCCCGGGCGACCGGCTGC
>NZ_DAMDLU010000156.1:0-6410 GCF_032084865.1 Microbacterium sp. | reverse complement strand
CTCGGCGAGGCGCCGCTCGACCGCGCACAGTTCGCGCTGCGCGGTCTCGAGCCGGTCGCCGCCGGACTGGCGCAGCAGGTCGAGCAGGCCGTCGCGCTCGGCTTCGGCGGCGTCGACGAGCGCCTTCTTCTCACGCAGGGTCAGATCGAGCGCGTGCGTGCGGTCACGCAGCTCGTCCTCGACCTCGCGCAGCAGATCGAGGCGGCGCTGGGCCCGCCACAGCGTCGCGCGCGAGTCGGGTGAGGCGAAGTCGCCCACCTCGTCGATCAGGCGCACCTGCTCCGCGGCCGCGGTGATCCGGTCCCGGATGCCCATGATCGGCTCGAGCGCGGTCACCTGCTGGCGCGCGGTGATCATGCTCGCGCGGGTGCTCTCGAGCTCGTCGAAGTGCGCGACCACGGCATCCGCCGTCGCCATCGTCTCGGGCTCTTCGAGAACCAGCCGCTTGTACAGGTCGTCGACCGTCGTGATCTGCTGACCGGCCTGGATGCGCGCGAGCAGACTCATCGCCTTCGCGCCGGAACCCGCCGCACCGATGCCCAGCACGGCGTGCAGGCGCGCCGAGAACTCGCGGTCGGTGCTGAGGGTGTCGAGTCCGAGGGCGCGCAGCGCCGAGTCGGCGAGACGCTGCGAGGCGGCCTCTTCCAGGCGCGCGAGGTCGAAGAACCCGTCGGTCGTGGCACGCACCCGCACGGTGTCTTCGAGGATGCGCGCACCCGCCGGGATGTACCAGGCGCGCAGCGCCGTGAACCGCGATCCGTCGTGGTCGAGCCACGTCATCGCGATCGCCGTCCAGGTGTCTTCGCCGTCGCCGCGCAGCACGCGCAGCCTGGTGCCCTCGTCGGTGCGCGACTCGTCGATCTTGCCGCGGCCGTACGAGAGGATGTTGCGCTGCTCATCGCCACGCGGGCGGCCGGTGATCCCGCCGTTGGAGGCACCGTTGAACGGGGTGGTGTGCGGCATCATCAGGGCGATGTAGGCATCCATCAGCGTCGACTTGCCCGATCCGGAGCCGCCGCAGAGCATGGTCGCGTTCGGTGAGAACCGCACCCGGTGAGGTCCGCCGTCGTACCCACCCCAGTTGATCAGCTGCAGATCTTCGGCGACCCACTGCTGACCGCGGGAGTCGGCGGGGATCAGCCCGAAGAGCGTGTCGAGCATCGTCACAGCGCTGCCTCCTTCTGGGCGGTCGTCGTCTGGGCGGTCGTCGTCTGGGCGGTCGTCTTCTGGGCGGTGGCGGCTCGGGATGCCTGCTGCGCGGCCTGCTCGCGCAGCCAGGCGCGCAGCTCGGCGAGCTTCTCGGCGCTCAGCACCACTTCGACCAGCGGGCTGATCCGGTAGCGGCCGAGGGTCTCCTCGTCGATCACGCCCTCGCGGTCGAGCCGGTCGAGCGCCGCGCGGATCGCCTTCTGCTGGCGGGCGGTGCTGCCGTCGGCATCCGTCAGGTAGCTGAGCACGGTCTGCTCGATGTCTTCGATGTCGATGCGCGGAGCCGGCTCACCCGCCGCCGACTCGCGCTGGAAGACCGTGCGCAGATGCACGAGCACGAGCGTCTCGGTGCGGTTGTACGGGGCGTCCTTGAGCAGGATCGGCACCTCGAACTCGTCCGAGCGCACCTGCTGCTTGTACGCCACACCACGGCCGAGGTCGACGACCAGGCGCACATACAGGTCGTGCATGCGCGACTCGATCAGTTGCTGGTGCTCGAGCAGCAGCGCCCACTCGGCGCGGCTGTCGGCGCTGAGGAACCGCCGCTGCAGCACGTGCACGAGCACGCGCCGCACCTCCGGATCGAGCGTGCCGCGGTCTCCGGGGAAGAGCTCATCGGGGTCGTCCTCCATCGCGACGGGCGCGATGAACGGCGCGTCGGACTGCGCGTCCGGGCGGTCGTCGACCTGTTCCGGGGTGCCGAACGCCGGTTCCGCAGCATCCGCACCGGCGTTTCCCATCCCCGACCCGGATTCCCGGCCCGCGGCCGGGCCCGAAGCAGCAATCTCGTCAGTCATCGTCGTCCTCCTCGGCCGCGCGGGCGGTCGCCGAGACGAACGCGAAGCGTCTCGCGGTGCCGTCTGGGCGCAGCGTCTCGACGGTCGACAGACCGTCGGTCTCGTTCATGCCGTTGCGGTGCGCGATCTCGAGCAGACCGACCAGGTCCACCGGGCGCCGCGTGTCTTCGGGGGCGCCGGTGAAGGCATCCGCCAGGTCGAACTGCTCGCCGAGCCCCGCGACGTACGACTCGAGCTCGGCGTAGCGGGGGCCGCCCCACGAGCGCGAGTCGGCTTCGAGGTACTCGACGTCGTCGGCATCCGTCAGCGGGGCGGGCGCCCCGGGCGGGCGCACATCGCCGACGGTCTGACGCAGCCGCCCGAGGTCGATCAGCGGCAGGCTGCGCACCGGCTCGACCGTCGCACTCGCCGGCGCGGTCTGCGCCCAGTGGTGCAGCCCCGATATGACATCGCGCAGCAGGTCGTCGATCTGCCGATCGCGCAGCGGGTCGTGCGTCTTCACCTGTCCGGTGATCACGTGCGAGGCGCGGCGCTGAGCGGCGAGCACCTCTTCGACGCCGAGCTCGACCCGGCGGCCGATCGCGTCGAACTCCGCCCGCTGCGTCTGGTCGAGGTGCCGGGCGAAGGGATGCGCGAGCAGGTCGTGCAGCTGCTCGGCGAGGGCGTCGATGCGGTCCGGGTCGCCGATCAGCCGCAGCGCTCCGGCGAACGCCCGCCCCTCGGGAGTCGACTGCATGACGTCCTTGGCGCGCTGCAGGTATTCGCGCAGCACCTCGCCGGTCGGACGCTCGTCACGGCGCAGGTGCGCGACGACATCGCGCTGCATCGCCTTGAGCGACTCGGCCACGCGGGTGAAGTCGGCGGGCAGCTCGCGCGCCAGGTGCAGGATGTTCTCGGCCTCTTCGTACAGCTCCTCGTCGTCGACGGGAACCGTGCCGTTCGCCTGCACCCGCAGGATCTCGGCGTCGAGTGCATCCCGTTCGGCGGTGAGGCGCGCGATCCGCTTCACCGGGTCGGCTTCGGCCTCGTCGGCCAGCCGCTCGACCGCGTCGAGCAGGGTGCGCACGCGCGAGTTCGACACGCGGGTGCGACCGCCGCCGGTGCGGCCGGTGATCTCGAGCGCCTCGACGGCATGTGCCGAGAGCCGGTACACCTCGACGTCGTCGTCGATCTGCTGCACGAGCCAGCCCTGCTTCGCCCACGTGCGGCACACCTCGCGGCCGTTGCCGGAGGGGATGCGGCGGTCGTCATCGTCGTGGCCGGCGGCACGCAGCTCGTCGAGAGCCTCGGCGACCTCGGCGTGCGCGTCGGCGACGGGAACGGCAGGCCGTTCGGCCGAGAACAGCATCGACAGCGCGGCGATGACGAACGGCGCCTGGCGACCGTGAAGCAGCCCCAGCGTCGGCGTTCGGAACGCCGCGAGGGAGCGAGAGTATGCCGCCTCGGCACGCGCGCCAGTCATCGGCTCCAGTTTATCGCGAGGGCGACGCGCGCCCGTCTTCGCCGGCCCCCGCCGGCCCCGGCGAGACTTGCGTTGCAGCATGAAACCGACCTTCGGCTGACAGGCCCCCCTGGAACACACGTCTCGACGACGCGGCCCCGCGAAACGTGCCCGAAGACGACGAAACCCCCGGCGTGAACCGGGGGTCTTCATCTGTAGCAGGAGCGGGGCTTGAACCCGCGACCTCACGATTATGAGTCGTGCGCTCTCACCAACTGAGCTACCCTGCCGCACGGCATCCGCATCGCAGATGCGAACTCCGAGCCCCGAGTCAGGATTGAACTGACGACCCCTTCCTTACCATGGAAGTGCTCTGCCACTGAGCTATCGGGGCGTGCTGCCCGTCTCCGGGCAACCAGATGAGATTATCACCTCACGGTGTCTCGCGCGAAATCGAGGCCTAGTACTCGTAGCGCCCGGCGTTTCGCTGCATCCACGGCAGCGGATCGACGGTCGAGCCGTTGATGATGATCTCGAAATGCAGGTGTGCGCCGTACGAACGACCGGTGTTGCCGACGTGGCCGATGACGTCGCCCACCTTGACCTTGTCGCCGGCCTTGACCTGCATCGAGCCGTGCTGCATGTGCGCGTAGTGGCTCGTCACGACCTGACCGTCGATGACGTGGTCGATGTAGATCGTCACGCCGTATGCGCCGCCGGATTCGGTGGCGGTGCGTACCGTGCCGTCGGCGATCGCCTGGATGGGCGCGCCCTCTCCCGGAACGAGGTCGATGCCGGCGTGCAGTCGGCCCCAGCGCTGTCCGTAGGGCGAGCTCATCGCCACGCCGACCTTGAACGGCCACTGGATGGCCGCCTCGGGGTCGTTCGTGTACAGACTCTCGGAGAACTTGATGCCCTCTTCGGCTGCGACCTGCGCGAGCGAGATCGTCGAGTACGAGTCGGAGCGGGCGAGCGACTCGCCCTGCACGTCGGCGGGGGCGACGAACGCCTGAATCTCGCCATCGCCCTTCTTCGCCGAGGAAGAGGCGGCAGACGTGCCGGCGACGAGGGATGCCGATGCGCCCCCCTGCGTGGCGGCGACGGCGGAGACGGGCAGCGTCATCGACACGGCGATGAGACCGGCGACGCCCATGATGCCGAGGCTCGCGCCCGCGGCGACGAACCGCGAGACGCGTGGCCGCCGCGGAGCGACGTGCGAGACCACGACGCCTGCTGACACGGGCTGGTCGGCGACGGGAACCTCGTCGACGGGCTGGTCATCGACCGGACGGAAGCCGAAGGCCTCTGATGCGGCCGAGAACGGATCGGAGCCGGTCGGGGCTGCGCCGGCTGACGCCGCCGCGGAAGAGTCGGTGGGTGCCGAGACTGCGACGGGATCGACGATCTCGGCCGCCTCCTCGCGCACAGCGGGCGAGAGCGGGGGCGCGACAGCGGATGCCACAGATGCGACGATCTCGGCGATGACCGCCGCGGGCGCGGCAATGACGGCCTCGGGCTCGGCGATGGTCTGCGCCTCGGAACTTCCGCCCGCGGACATCCGGCGTGCGCGGCGGCTGGTCGCGGCAGCCGAGACGGCGGCGGCGGTCACGGCCGCAGCGGCGGCGACAGCGGATGCCGAAGACGGGACGACCTGGTCTGCATTCGGAGTCGTCGAATCCGCGGGGACCACCGAAGCGGCGCGAAGTCGATTCGAACGACGCGTCGGGGCAGCGGCGTTCTCTGTGTGCTCAGGGGGCAAAACGGATCTTTCGGGTTTCTGGTCAAGCTGGGGAAGGGCTTGGTTACTCTCGCCGTTCGGGCGACGAAAATAACGATCGGATAAACGCTATCGTGCTCAGGCTGAAAAAGCCATGAGTCCGAACATACCGTTCAGCCGCGCCGATCGGAGATCAGCTCGCACAGTCGACGGTGGATTTCGGGGCCGCCGGCGACCAGCATCGGCCTGGCGGCGGAGGGATCGAGGCGGGTGACGGCTCCCCCGGCCTCCTCGACGAGGAGCGCTCCGGCGGCGAAGTCCCAGGGTTTCAACCCGCGCTCGAAGAAGCCGTCGAGGCGTCCGGCCGCAAGGTAGGCGAGGTCGATCGCCGCGGATCCCATGCGTCGCACGTCGCGGGCCATGGCCATCGCGCGCCTGACCGTGGCCAGGTCGCCGTCGTGGGTCGACGGATCGTACCCGAAGCCGGTGCCGAGCAGGGCTCCGGCGGGCGTCTCGGTGGTGACGGCCAGACGCGTGCCGTCGAGCCATGCACCCTCGCCGCGGACTGCGGTGAACAGCTCACCCAGCGCGGGCGCGCACACGGCTGCGGCGACACCCTGCCAGCGCTCGGGGTCGGGCTCGCCCTCGACGACGGCGATGCTCACCGAGTACCCGGGGATGCCGTACGCGTAGTTGACCGTGCCGTCGATCGGGTCGACGACCCACGTGCATCCGCTCGAAGAGCGCTCGGCACCGGTCTCCTCACCGAGGAATCCATCGTCCGGACGCTCGGCCCGCACTCGCTCGCGGATGAGGTGCTCGACCTCGCGGTCGGCCTCGGTCACGATGTCGGCGATCGTGGACTTGGTCGCGGCGAGCGCCACCCCCTCGGAGCGCCGACGGCGAGCCAGTTCGCCGGCTTCGCGCGCGACCTCAGCGGCGAGAGCCCCCAGATCGGCTGCGATCACTGCTGATCCTCGGAACCCTGCTGCGTGTGCGGCTCAGCGGTCGGCGGGACCGGGGGCGCCGGCGGAACCGGCGGCGCAGACGGAGCCTGCGGCACCGACGGAGGGGTCGGGGCGGCGGCGGGATGGGGCACCGGCGGCGCGGACGGAACCGCCGGAACGCCAGGTCCGCCGTGCGTTGCCCCGGGCGCGGGGTGCGTACCCGGAGCGCCCGTCGCGGGGTGCGCAGCGTGAGGGTGAGGAGCGCCCGGCATGGGCGGCACTCCGGTCGCGCCCGGCAC
>NZ_DAMDLU010000155.1:0-6438 GCF_032084865.1 Microbacterium sp. | reverse complement strand
GTCGTCGGAGCGGCCCCGGGTTGGGGGCCGGCGGTCGTCGGCAGAGCCGTCGGCGAGGCGGCTGTCGGGCCGGACTCGGCCGCCGGCGGGCCCGCGGCTGTCAGCATCACGATGAACACGATCCCCGCCGCGACCAGCACGGCCACAGAGACGACGGCGACTCTCATCGGCGTCGACCAGCGTCCCCTCACCACGGTGCCCGTCATGGGTACCGCCTCCCCTCGGGTCTGATCCTCCCCAGACAACCCGCTGCGCAGCCAGAGCCGCGCACTGCACATCGTCTCATAGAGAAGGATCCGCGGCCAGACTCCGTCGGTCTCGAGGGGGAGGGGCCGAGAGACGGAAGATGACCGCGGATCCGGTCTCAGACGCCTCCTGACGAGACGTGCCGCAGGTCAGTAGGCGCCACTGGGAGCGATCATCACTCGCGCGGTGCGCCACATGATCTGCAGGTCGTTGACCACCGACCAGTTCTCCACGTACCGAAGGTCGAGACGCACGCTCTCGTCCCACGACAGGTCGCTGCGACCCGAGATCTGCCACAGTCCGGTGATGCCCGGCTTGATGTACAGCCGGCGGAAGACGTTCCCGTCGTAGCCGGTCACCTCGCTCGGCAGCGGAGGCCTCGGCCCCACGACGCTCATCTCTCCGGTGAGCACGTTCCAGAACTGCGGCAGCTCGTCGAGCGACAGCTTGCGCATGACCCGGCCCACCCGCGTCACGCGCGGGTCGTCCTTCATCTTGAACAGCAGACCCGATCCGTCGTTCTGCTCGCGCAGGGCGGCGAGCTGCTGCTCGGCATCCGTGTGCATCGAGCGGAACTTCACCATCTTGAACAGTCTCCCGTCGCGACCGACGCGCTCCTGGAAGAAGAAGACGGGGCCGGGGGAGTCGAGTTTGATCAGCAGCGCGAGCAGGGGATAGGCGAGTGCGATCGGGATCAGCGCACAGCCGGCGACGGCGATGTCGAGCGCACGCTTGATCAGGTGCTGCCCACCCGAGTACGTCGGGATCTGCACTCGGATGAGAGGCAGGCCGTCGAGAGCCTCGAAAGACAGCCGGGGCCCGGCCACATCGGCGAGCCGGCTCGACAGCACGAGTTCGGCCGCCGTCCCCTCCAGCTGCCAGCTGAGCCGCTTGACGAACTCCGCATCCCCCTGTGGGCGGCTCGCCACCACGATGGTGTCGGCGCCGATGTCTCGGGCAACCGTGCCGACCGTGTGCAGGTTGCCCAGCACCGGGTACGTCCCGTCGCCGACGACGACCTCTCGCGCGTTGCCGTCGAGCAGCGTCACTCCGACGACGCGAAGGCCGGCGGAGTTCGTGCGGCTCAGGCTCTTGATCACGTATTCGACATCGTCATGGTCGCCCACCACGAGCGTGCGCGACGAGAAGGCGCCCTGTGCGCGCTGTTTGGTGAGCCACCGTCGCCACGACCACCGACTCAGCACCAGCAATCCCAGCCCTGAGGGGAGGGCGACGAGCACGAGCAGCTGCATTCCATGCAGGCTCAGAAGCACATCGCCTAGGGCCAAGACGCCGAATGCCAAGCCGGTGGCGTGCGCAACTCCGCGATACTCCGCCGCACTGGGGCGGAAGAGAGCGGCGTCGCGCGTGTGGGTGCCGCCGAGCATCGCCAGCCAGAGCACGCACAGAAGGGACGCGCGCAGGATGGTGTCGAGCGGGTCAGCCCCCAGCTGGAGTTGGATGCTCAGGGCGAGACCGGCCGCGAAGCCGATCACCCCGACATCCGTGACGTGCAGGATCGCGCGGTAGCGACGTTCCCACCGTCGCCGCTGATCGAGCGTGGTGGTTGCGCGCGGTGCCACGACGAAGTCGGGCACCGCGCGCAGAACTCGTGGCTCGGAGACGACGCGAACGTCGCCTCCGCCGCGGGCATACGCCAGGACTTCCTCTACGGAGGTCATCGCGAAGCTCCACGAGCTGATGATGTACGCAAACCCCAGTGCGACATGTCTTCCCCAGATTCCCCAGACCCGCCGCCGCAGACGGCGGGCGTTTCGATGGCACCGACCCCTCGGTGCCTTCTCCCGTGACCCCAGATCACGAGGCGGATGCGGCTCCCCAGCCGCGCCCACGTTCAGAAGCAGGACGATCAGATCATCGAGCCGGCGGTCCGCGCACCTCGCGCCCGTTCACGGCGACACCGCCAGACCGTCGTGCGCGAGCGTCTTGAGCGCTCGGAGCAGCACCGAGGTCGGGGCGTGCACAGAGGTCGGAGTAGGCGGCGCGGCGAAGCCGATCTCGACGTAGACGGCGTCGGCGTCGGCGACGAGCACATGGCGGTGCTCCTGCGCATCGCGAACGATGTTCCGATGGCCGATGTGCGAGGCTTCGAAAGCCTCGGCGGCAGAGCCGATTCGCGTCCCCATGATCTCCCCAGATCAGTACTCCTGTACGGATCCCCATCCGTATCACGGCTCCCCAATGGCCGTGGGTGTGACTCTACTCGGGGGAACGCGCTCAAGGCAAGGAACCGCTCCCGCGAGTTTCGCCGAAAGACGAAAGACGCCGGCTGCGTCGACAGCCCCGGGATCACCGGCAGGCGCCGGCAGCGTACCTGGCCGACTGATCAGCGTTCGTCGCGCTGCCCGGCGACCACCTCGTCCCGCCTGGCGGGCGCCTGCTCGACCGGCGCCCAGCGTGGCGGATGCCGCCTGACGAACACCCGTGCGATGAGGCACCCGATCGCGGTGCCGAGTGCATTGGCGATCACGTCCGAGAGGGTCGGGTACCGGCTGGGCAGCAGAGTCTGCACGAGCTCGATCGTCGCACTCGCCGAGTATCCGATCAGCAGCACGACCCAGGCGTTCGCGCGGGGGAAAGCCGCGACGAGCAGCAGGCCGAGCGGTACGAACAGAGCGATGTTCGCGAGAAACTCGAACACCGCGTAGCTGGTGGTCAGAGAGATGTCGGTGTGTGCGCTCACGAACCGGGCGAAGCGGAACACCACGCCGGTGACCTTCGACGCCGCGGTGGCCGGCAGCCAGACGATCAGTGCCAGCGCAACCGTGTACGGCACGAGCAGCACACGAGCGAGGACCGTCAGAGGCGACAGGCGCGGGCTGGGCATGCGCCCGAGTCTAAGAGATCGTGCTCGAGGCCCGCTCAGCGCGCGCCCGCCTTCGCCTTCACCCGCCCCCGTCGCTGCGGCTTCGTCTGCTTCGCGGTCAGCTCGGGCTCGGCCTGATCGATGACGTGCGTCGAACCGTACGTGTACGCGCCGTAGCCGTAGCTGTCGGGCCCCTTCGTCGGCAGCATCGTCACGACGGTGCCCAGCAGGTCGACCCCGGCGGTGGCGAGGCTGCGCACGGCGCCGGCGAGTTCCTGCTTCTTCGTCTTGCCGGATGCCGCGACGACGATCACTCCGCGGGTCTTCTTGCCCAGCACGGCGGCGTCGGTCACGAGCAGCAGCGGGGGAGCGTCGATGAGCACGTAGTCGAAGTACTCGCCCAGGGGCTTGAGCACCTGGTTCATCGCCGCCGAGCCGAGCAGCTCGCTCGGGTTCGGGGGAACGCGTCCGCTCGTGAGCACGAACAGCTCGTTCGTTCCCCACTTCTGCAGGGCGTCGGCGACGTCGACGCGGCCGATCAGCACGTCGGTGAGCCCGACGCCGCCCTCGAGGCCCATGTAGTCGGCGACGCGCGGCAGGCGCAGGTCGCCGTCGATCAGCGCGACGCGGGCGCCGGTCTCGGCGAGGGCGATGGCGAGGTTCGCCGTGGTGGTCGACTTGCCCTCACCCGGTCCGGCGCTCGAGATCACGAAGGTGCGCGGACCGCCCTCGACATCGAGGAACTGCAGGTTGGTGCGCAGCGTGCGGAACGACTCGGCGCGCGGGCTGCGCGGGTCGGCGTGCACGATGAGCGGGCGCTTCTGCGCGTCGGGGTCGAAGGCGATGCCGCCCAGCATCGGCCGGTCGGTGATGTCTTCGAGGTCGTGCAGGGTGTGGATGCGGGTGTCGAGCACGGTGCGCAGCATCGCAAGGCCCACACCCAGCGCCAGCCCCAGCAGGCCGCCGAGCAGGATGAGCATGCGCACGTTCGGCGCGCTCGGCGCGGTGGGCGCGACGGCGGGCTCGGTGACGGTGACCGACACGGGGCTGCTCGCGCCCTCGGCGGTCGGGCGCTCGAGGGTGCTCTGCACGACGTCGGCGAAGCTGTCGGCGACGGCGTTCGTGATCTCCGCGGCCTGCTCGGGGTCGCCGTCGGTGACCGAGATGTCGATGAGCACGGTGTTCAGCGGGGTGGTGGCGCTGACGCGTGAGGCGAGCCCGGCGACGGTCGTGTCGAGGCCCAGCTCGTCGATGACGGGGTCGAGCACGAGCGCCGTGTTGACGACGTCGACGTAGCTGGTCACCATCTGCCGTGCGAAGGTCGTGCCCTGCACGAGATCGCCGGTGGCGGCGCCCTCGGTGCGCACCGAGACGTAGAGCTGGGTGGATGCCACGTACTTCGGCGCCTGCAGGGCGGCGTACCCGGCGCCGCCGGCGAGTCCCAGCACGAGCAGGATCAGTATCAGGATCCAGTTCTTGTGCAGGATGCGTACGTAGTCGCGAAGCTCCACGCGGATCTTCTCCTCAGTTCAGGCAACTTTTCGATTCTCACACACGGGTAGCCGCGCGACGGGTCACGCCTTGGCCAGAGCGCCGTACCCGTACGTGCCGTAGGCGGTCTTGTCGGCCCCGCGAATGGGCAGCATGGTGACGACCGTGCCGAGCACCCGCCCTTCGGCGGCGTCGATGCGCGCGGCGGCGGCGGTGAGGTTGTCGGTCGTGGTCGCCTCGGCGGCGGCGACCAGCAGCACGCCCGTGGTCAGCCGCGACAGCACGGCGGCATCCGTCACCGGCAGCACCGGCGGTGCGTCGATGATGACCACGTCGAACGCCGCCTTCAGATCGCCGATGAGAGTGGTCATCGCGTCGGATCCGAGCATCTCGGCGGGGTTCGGGGGGATGGTGCCCGACGGCAGCACGAAGAACGTGCCTCGGCCCCAGCGCTGCATCACGTCGTTGACCGCGACGCGGCCGATCAGCACGTCGGTGAGGCCGATGGCGCCCTCGATGCCGAACAGCGGTGCGATGCGCGGCTTGCGCAGGTCGGCGTCGACGAGCGCGACCCGGTAGCCCGCCTCGCCCAGCGCGATGGCGAGGTTCGCGGCTGTGGTCGACTTGCCCTCGCTGGGCCCGGCGCTGGTGACGACGAACACGCCCGTCGCGTGCGGGGGGAAGAGGAAGCGCAGGTTGGTGCGCAGGCTGCGGAACGCCTCGGCCCGCGGGTCGAGGGGCGCGTTGGCGACGATGAGCGGGCGGGCGGATGCCTGCGGGTCGAACGCCACGCCGCCCAGCACCGGCGCGGTGACCGCCTTCTCGACGTCGGCGAGGGTGCGGATGCGGCGGTCGAGCACTTCGCGCAGCAGGGCGATGCCGATGCCGGCGCCCACCCCGAGGATCGCGCCGAGGGTGATCGAGAGCGGCAGGTTCGGCGCGGCGGGCCGGGTCGGCACGGTGGCGGGCTGCACCGGCACGATGCGGATCTGGTACGAGGTGTTCTGCTCGCGACGCTCGAGCCGGTCGGTGATCATCGTGGCGAAGCTGTCGCCGATCGCGTTCGCGATGCGCGCGGCCTGCCCGGGGTTCGGGTGGCTGACGGTCGCGGTGATGATGACGCCGTTCGGCGCCACGCTCGTGCTCACCGAGCGCGCGAGTGTCGCGGGTGTGGCATCCAGCCCCAGATCGTCGATGACCGGCTGCAGCACGAGCGAGCTGGTCAGCACGCTGCTGTAGCTTCCGACCACCTGCTGGGCGTAGCTGCCGCCCTGGGTGAGCTCGACCGCGGTCGAGTCGCCGCCGGTGTCGACGTTCACCATCAGCTGCGTCGACGCCTCATACCGCTGCGGGGTCATCAGCGCGACCACCGCCCCGCTGCACACGCCGATGACGGTGGCCGCGACGATCACGACGAGGTGTCGCCGAAGCACGCGGATGAAGTCGCGCAGATCCATAGGTCTCCCGTGGCAAGACGCGGAGGAAGACCCCCCGGGTATCCTCTGAGGGTATCGGTGCCCGGCGGAGGCGACGACTGCTGCGCGACAGGAACGGTGATGAGCACACTCGAAGACCTCTTTCCCGGCGGCCGTGGGAGCCGCGAGACGCCGCCGGTCGACGGCGATGAGGTGATGTCGCAGCGCCTCGAGCAGCTGCTCGGCGACCGCCGCCGTGAAGAGCTCGACCGCACGCATCGTGCGTCGGCACGGCCGGCGCTCGTGGCCATGGTCGACTCGGCGGTGGCGGATGCCAAGCCGCTCGGCACCGTGCCGCCCGCATCGCTCGTCGACACTCGCCGTCCCCGCCGTCGCCGCGACCTCATCAACGTCGTCGCGGCCGGACTCGCGGTCGTCGCCCTGGCGGCGACCGGCATC
>NZ_DAMDLU010000154.1:0-6479 GCF_032084865.1 Microbacterium sp. | reverse complement strand
CGCCGCGTCGATGCTTATGTTCACGCAGCCGTGGCTCATCGGCCTGCCGAAGTTCGAGTGCCAGTAGGTGCCGTGCAGCGCCTCATCGCCGTTGTAGTAGGTGATGTAGGGCACGTCCTTGGTGACGTATTTGCTGCCGTCGGCGTTGCTGCCGCGCATGTCCTGCGTGCGCAGCTGCGCGTACACACGGAAGCGGCCCTTGTCAGTGGGCGTGCCGTTCGTGCCGGTGGAGACCGCCCACGACTTCACGAGCTTCTCGTTCTCGTACAGGTAGGTGCGCTGCTCGCTGAGGTCGACCTCGACGCGGCGGAACAGGCTGGTCGACTCGAACGGGGTCGCGGTGACGGGGAGGGCGAAGGTCGCGTCGCCGCTTCCCAGCTCCTTGGCGAAGTCGGCCGCGGTCTTCGACGTGTCGCCGAGCACGCGTCCTTCCAGGCCCGCGGTGAGCGCCTTGAGGACCTCGCCGCCGGAGTCGACGATGTTGGTCGCGTTGACGGTGTCGCGGTTCACCTGCCCGGGAAGGGCGTCGACGGCCGGCTGGATCTTCGCCGGATCCGCCGAGATCGTCAGTTCGCCCTCGACGGCGTCGACGGTGAGCCACGAAGCGACTACCTCCGGCGCCACCGGCACCGTGCGCTCGTCGCCGACGTAGAAGCCCGCCTCGGCCACCATGCCGTTGAGCTTCTCGACGGCGGCGGCGGCCTTGCGGTCGGTGATCAGCGCCGGCACCTCAGCCGGCTCGGCGGAGTACTCGAACGTCGTCTTGCCCGCGGTCACCGCGTCGGTGAACGCCGAGGCGAGATCGTCGACCGACACGCCCGTGCCGGGCTCGGCGGGGGTGGCGGTGTATGCCTGCGCTGTCGGGTCGAAGACGACCGTCGCGTCGGTGGCGGGGGTGTAGCTCGACGGTACGGCGGCGCGCAGCGCGCTGTCGGCGGTCTCGGGGTCGAGTGTCACGTCGGCCGTGATCGGCTCGCCCATCCAGGAGCCGAGATTCCACATCGGACGGTCGGCGAATGCCTGGTCGATCAGGGCGGCGGCATCGACGCCGGCGCCGAGGTCTGCGCCGTCGAGGCGCGTGCCCTCTCCGGCGCCGGTCAGCTGCACCTCGGTGGATGCCATGCGGCTGCTGACCGCTTCGGCCGCCATCCCGGGAGTCATGAAGCCGACCGACACGCCCGCCACCGTGGTGCCCGGTGCGATGAGCATCAGCGATGCGGCGCCGGCGGCGACGGCGAGGACGCCCGCGCTCAGGCCGATCCACAGTGCGAGTCGACGCTTCTTCGGGGCGGGCTCCATCGGCGCCCACTCCATGGCGGGGGTGTCGGACGACGGCGGCTGAGCCTTCGTCTCGGCGTCTGACGAGACGGCGTTCGACTGGCCTGTGCCGGGTCCGGAGATCAGATCGGTCACGGACTCACCCCCCTAAGTGCTGCGCGACGTGTCTTTTCATGGTACGGGACGGGTGATAACGGAGAGGCAACGGCCGCAGGGGATGGCGCCTCTGACGGTAACGTTTGAATAAAGCGCTGCGTCCGACCAGGGATTCCTCTTGCGCTGATCCGGTTCGTAAGGTGTGCTCACAAATGTGAACTCCTCCATCGATCGCCGGCCGATCGCATCGGCGCCCGCCATCGTCAGCGGATCGTTCGGCGGTGGCAGAGGACTGCGGGCGACAGGCAAGGTGCTGCCCGAGCAGGCGCGGTCGCACAACCGTTCGCTCGTGCTGCAGACGCTGTACCACCGCGGCGAGATGAGCCGTGCCGACCTCTCCCGGGAGACCGGCCTGACCCGCGTCACCATCTCCGACCTGGTGGGGGAGTGCATCGCCGACGGCGTCGTCCGTGAGATCGGCGTGCGCGAAGCGGCGGGCCCCGGCAAGCCGCCGATCGTCATCGACATCGATCGCCACGGTCACCAGATCGTCGGCATCGATCTGTCGGGGGTCGACCGCTTCGAGGGCGCCGTGCTGAACCTCGACGGCGAGGTGCTGCGGCGTCGCACCGTGCCGCTTCCCGCCGACGTGCGTCCCGAGCAGGCCTACGCGGCCGTCGAGCAGCTCGTGCGCGACCTCGTCGCGGATGCGGATCAGCCGGTGCTCGGCATCGGCGTCGGCAGCCCGGGCATCGTGCGCCCCGACGGCACCGTGCTCAACGCTCCGAACCTCGGCTGGATCGACCTTCCGCTCGAGCAGCGGCTGCATGACGAGTTCGCCCTGCCGGTGCTGGTGCGCAACGACGCGAACGCGGCCGTGCTCGCCGAGTACACCTTCGGCGCTGCTCGATCCGACCTGATGCTCATCCGGATCGGTCGTGGTGTCGGGGCAGGGCTCATCGCCGGCGGCCAGGCGGTGATCGGCGGCCGCTTCGCCGCCGGCGAGATCGGCCACGTCGTCACCGGCACCGACGACGGGCCGCTGTGCGCCTGCGGCAACCACGGATGCCTCGAAGCGTGGGTCAACGGGCCGCACCTGCAGAGCACGATCGACACCGACCCCGCACGCCGCGCGGAGATCCTCGCCCGGGCCGGCGCTCGTCTGGGCATCGCCCTCGCACCGATCGTCGCCGCGCTCGACCTCTCGCAGGTCGTGCTCGCCGGCCCGCACGAGCTGCTCGCGGGCGATTTCGTCGACGCTGCGACGCGCACCCTGCACGAGCGCACGCTCGACGGCGTGTTCGCCGACGTCGAGATCCGGCTAACCCAGCAGGAGGACATCGTGCTCAGAGGCGCTGCGGTGATGGTTCTCTCGGCACAGCTGGGCGTCTCGTGATCGGGTCGAGACGGTGGTCACCGACTCACCGTGCTCGTGCCGCGGATCGAACCGGCAATCCGCGCGAGGCTGCGACGGGACGCCGCCGGGTCGCCGTTTCCGCAGAGGCTGCGGCTCGATGAGAGAATCGAGATGCTGCCCGCCGATTCCCCGGTCGCGGCGATCGGCGCTGCGCTGCTGAGCTCTGCGCTCGCCGAGATCGACCCCCTTCGAGAAGGAGATGCCCGTTCATGGCTGAAGTCGTGATCCTCGAGAACAAGGCCGCCGCAGGTGCGCTCGTCGCGGATGAGATCGTCCGTCTCATCGACGAGGTGAAGAACCCGGTGCTCGGACTCGCGACGGGCTCGACCCCGCTGCCGGTCTACGAAGCGCTGCGCGAGCGCCTGGCCGGGCACGACGTGTCGCACGTGCGCGGCTTCGCTCTCGACGAGTACGTCGGACTCGACGCCGCGCATCCCGAGAGCTATCGCTCGGTGATCACCCGCGAGGTGATCGAGCCGCTCGGGCTCGACCCCGATCTGATCCGCGTGCCCAACGGCGACCTCGAGACCATCCGCCATGCGGGCGATGACTACGAGCGCGACATCATCGAGGCCGGTGGTGTCGACCTCCAGCTGCTGGGCATCGGCACCGACGGGCACATCGGCTTCAACGAGCCCGGCTCGTCATTCGCCTCGACCACCCGTCTCAAGACGCTCACCGAGCGGACCCGAGAGGACAACGCGCGTTTCTTCGACTCGCGCGACGATGTTCCCCGCCACTGCATCACGCAGGGACTCGGCACCATCCTGCGCGCACGTCACCTCGTGCTGCTGGCCTTCGGCGAGTCGAAGGCCCGAGCCGTCGCCGCCGCTCTCGAGGGGCCGGTCAGCGCGATTCTGCCGGCATCGGCCATCCAGCTGCACCCGCATGTGACCGTCGTGCTCGACGAGGCCGCCGCCTCGAAGCTCGCGCTGACCGACTATTACCGGTACAGCTACGACAACAAGCCGTCCTGGCAGGGCATCTGACCCAGGCTGCTGCCGATCGCCGGGTCACGACCAGGCGATCGGCAGCAGGTGCTCGGTGCTGAGCGGCGCGAGCGGAACGCTCGTCCAGTCGCCCCGCTCGAGCCAGCGCAGCTCTGCGAGCTCGGCCTGCACGATCACGTCGTCCGGTCGGGCACGCAGCGCGAACGCGTCGGCGATCACACGATGGTCGGGCTCGTTCGCCGCCGCAGAGACGAACGTCCCCAGCGGGGTGAGGTCGGCCTCGCCCACGCGCAGCGACAGCTCCTCATCCAGTTCTCGGATCAGCGTCTGAGCGGCGCTCTCCCCGGCTTCCGGCTTGCCGCCGGGCTGCATGAACCTCGTGGTGCCGTGCTTGCGCACGACGAGCGCGCGGCCGCGGTCATCGACGATCACGGCGGCGCTGACCCGGATGTCAGGCATCCGCGAACACCTTGCCGGGGTTGAGGATGCCCTGCGGGTCGAACACGCGCAGGATCTGCTGCTGGATTTGCCACTGATCGTCGCCGAGCTCCTCGGCGAGCCAGCGGCTCTTCAGGATCCCGACGCCGTGCTCTCCCGTGAGCGTGCCGCCGAGGCGGATCGCGGCACGGAACAGCTCGTCGGCCGCCGCCCAGATGCGCGGCGGCACGGTGTCGCCCTGGAAGATGAAATTCGGATGCAGGTTGCCGTCTCCGGCATGCGCGACGGTGGGGATGCTGACGCCGAACTCCTGTTCGATGCGGGCGATCTCGTCGAACATAGCCGCCATCGCGCTGCGGGGCACGGCGACGTCCTCGATCAGGGTGGTGCCGAGGGCCGCCATGGCCGGATGCATCGAGCGGCGCACCGCGAGAAGCTGTTCGCCCTCGCTCGGGTCGTCGGAGAGCACCACCGCACCACCGGCCTCGCGCAGCACGCTCGCGATTCGCTCGGCCTCGGCGCCCGCCGCAGGGCCGTCGGTCTGGATCGTCAGCTGCGCGGCGCCGGACTCGGGGGCGGGCAATCGCAGCAGAGCGTGCACGGCCGCAAGGGAGGCAGCATCCATCAGCTCCATGATCGCCGGCTGCACACCCGCGGCGGTGACGGCGGCCGAGCCCGCGGCGGCGTCGCGCACGGTGGGGAACGACGCGGTGATCGTGCACACCGTGCCCGCCACGAGTCGGCGCAGCTTCAGAGTGGCGCCGACGATGACGCCGAGTCTGCCCTCCGAGCCGATCACCAGCGAGGTGAGGTCGAGCCCGGTGACGCCCTTCACCGTGCGGTGCCCCAGCCGCAGCAGCCGGCCGTCGGCGAGCACGATGTCGACGCCCAGCACGGCGTCGCGGACCACGCCGTACTTCGCGCAGAGAAGTCCACCCGCGCCGGTCGCGATGTTGCCGCCGACCGTGGAGATCTCGCGACTGGCGGGGTCCGGCGGCCACCACAGGTCGTGCGCGGCCAGCTGGGCGTTCAGCTCGGCGTTCAGGATGCCCGGCTCGACCACGGCGAGCAGATCGTCGGGGCGCACCTCGAGGATGCGGTCCATCCGCACGGTCGACAGGACGATCTCTCCCGGGCCCGCGTTCGCCGCACCGGCGAGGCCGGTTCCTGCGCCGCGCACCACAACGGGGGTGCGCGTGGCCGACGCGATGCGCATGACCCGCTGCACGTCGTCGATCGAGCGGGCGTGCACCACGGCGATCGGCGCGCCCGACGAGCGGTGTCCGCTGCGGTCTGCGCGGGCGTCGTCGAGGGCGGGAGCCGAGGTGTCGACGATGCCGCCGAGCTCGCGGGTGAGGCGCTCGAGAACGGTCATGCTCGTGCTCGCTGCACGACGGATCAGCCCAGCGCTCGTCGACCGGCGACGACGCCCGAGGTGACGGCGACAACGGCGAACGCGATTCCCGCCCAGGCCTGACCCATCGACCACCACGCCAGCGTGACCCCGACGTAGATGAATACCTCGACCAGCGCGCGCAGGAACGGGTGCAGGCGCAGCACAGGGCGGGGGGAGAGGAAGAGGGCCCAGATGAGCAGCGTGGCCACCGGTGCGCCGATGCCGATGACGATGTTCCACGGCAGGGGCCAGGCGCCGAAACCCCACAGGGCGAGCGAGACGAGAGCGGCGATCAGCACCAGAACGCGGACGATGTCGAGAGGAGTGATCGCCGGAGCGTGGACGCCCGGCTCGGCGGCGGAGTTCTGGGACATGATCCCAGTCTATTCGGCGGTCTCCGACAACGGATTCCCGCCCGCCGGTGCCAGCTCGTCACGCGGAACGGCCGGGCCGTCACCGCGGACGGTCTGGTCGTTCGGCACCGTTTCGCCAGGGGCCACGTCACCGGTCAAGGGACCGTCACCGGTCCCCGAGCCGTCACCAGTCACCGAGCCGTCACCAGTCACTGTGCCGTCGCCCGTCGCCGCGCCGTCGCCGGGCGTCGGAGTCGGATCCGGGGTGGGCGTGGGATCCGGGGTGGGCGTGGGCTCCGGCGTGGGCGAGGGTTCCGGGGTGGGAGTGGGGTCGGGCTTGGGAGTGGGGTCGGGCTGAGGCGACGGTGACACGCTCGGGGTCGGCGCCGGCTTGACCGGCTCCGGGGCCGCCACCGGCGCCGGAGCGACAGCACGCGGCGCCGTCGGGGTGTGGGGGATGGTCGGCGCGGGAGTGCGCGGCGCGGGTCGAGACCGCTCCTCATCGAGCCGCATCATCGTCGACTGATCGGCATCCATGGATTCGTCGGGCT
>NZ_DAMDLU010000153.1:0-6826 GCF_032084865.1 Microbacterium sp. | reverse complement strand
GGCCGCGCTCGCGGCGGCGGGCGGCGCGGTCGGCACCGCCGCACGCCTCGGCCTCGGGATGCTGATCATCGACGCTCCGGTCGCGGTGCTGGTCGCGAACCTCGTCGGCGCGCTGCTGCTCGGCATCCTGACCGCCCGCATTCCCGCATCTGATCTGCGGATCCTGCTCGGCACCGGGATGCTCGGCGGCTTCACCACCTACAGCGCGTTCGCGGTCGACAGCGTTGAGCTGTGGGCGGCCGCACCCGCGCTCGCCGGGGGGTACATCGCCGTGAGCCTCGCCGGCGGGCTGCTCGCCGCGTGGCTCGGCCTGCGGATCGGTGGCTCGCTCGGACGCAGGAGCGCCTCGTGAATCCGCTCGTGTTCGCCCTCGCCGCCGCCTGCGGCGGACTCGGGGCCGCGGCCCGGTACCTCATCGACATCGGCGTCGCACACGTCACCCGCTCGCGCTTCCCGTGGGGCGTGATGGTGATCAACATCACCGGCTCGCTGCTGCTGGGAGCGGTGGTCGGGATGCTTCCCGGCGCCGCCTTCGTGGTCGGCGCGGGCTTCCTCGGCGGGTACACCACCTTCAGCACGGCGATGGTCGATGCGATCTCGCTGTGGCGCGACGGCGAGCAGCGCGCGGCGGTCGCCGATGTGATCGGGATGCTCGTGCTCTCGCTCGCCGCGGCCCTGCTCGGCCTCGGCATCTCAGGCGGGCTGGGCTGAGGCTGCCAGTCCGGCCACAGCTTGCGGCGCGCATAATGTACAGACGTACATCTGCGATGCCCGGGAGGCGACATGAGCGAGCCGTCACGCCGCCGTCGTGACCCCGAGGCGCGCCGGATCGAGATCATCACCGCGACCGCCGAGCTGATCCTCGAGGTCGGTGTGAGCGCGGTGACGCACCGTCTCGTCGCCGCCCGCGCCGGTGTGCCGCTGGGCGCCACGACCCAGTACTTCGCCACCCTCGACGACCTGCGCTCGCAGGCGCTGCACCATCTCGTCACCGAGGTCGACGCTCGCGTCGACGGCATCCGCGCGACGCTCGAGCAGCGCGGAGCGACGCCGCACGTGCTCGCCGAGCTGATCGTGCAGGGACTCGCCGACGCCCGCGCTCTCGAGGCGGATCGCGCCGTCGTCACCGCCGCCGTCGACGACCCCCAGCTGCGGGCGATCGCGCGACGCTGGTCAGAGCGGATGACCGGCTTCCTCGTGCCCGCCTACGGCATCGAACGGGCCACCGCCGCGGCCGTCTTCATCGACGGCGTGCTCTGGCACGCCCGCATCCACGACGAGACGCTGGACGCCTCCTTGATCGAGAACGCCCTCGCCGGCATCCTCGGCACCGATCCCACGACCACGAGCGACTGAAAGAGCACCGCGTGTCGAACCTCGCCATCCTCAGCCTGCGCAACCGCGCACTCATCGCGCTGATCACCATCGTGGCCGCCGTCTTCGGCGGCCTGGCGCTCACCAACCTCAAGCAGGAGTTGATTCCCTCACTCGAGCTGCCCGCCCTGGTGGTCACGAGCACCTATCCGGGCGCGTCGCCCGAGGTCGTCGAGAACGACGTCTCCACGCCGGTCGAGAAGGCGATCCAGGGCGTGCCCGGCCTCGAATCGAGCAGCGCGACGAGCACGACCAACGCCTCGATCGTGCAGGCGATGTTCGCGTACGGCACCGATCTCGCCACCGCCGAGCAGAAGATGCAGCAGGCGATCAACCGCATCTCGCAGCAGCTGCCCGACGACGTGAGCCCGCAGGTGCTCAGCGTCTCGATCGACGACTTCCCCGTCATCCAGATCGCGGTCACAGGCTTCGACGACTCCGAGGCCGCACTGCAGGATCTCGAGACCACGGTGATCCCCGACCTCGAGGACGTCGACGGGGTGAACGCCGCCGACATCGTCGGAGGCGTCGGCCAGCGCATCACGATCACCCCGGATCGGGCGAAGCTGTTCGCCGCCGGACAGACGACGCAGTCGATCAGTCAGGCGCTCGAGCAGAACGGTGTGCTGCTGCCGGGCGGGGACGTCACCGAGGGCGACCAGACGCTCACCGTGCAGTCGGGTGCGAAGCTCGCCTCGGCCGAGGATGTCGCGGCCCTGCCGCTGAGCGGCACGGATCTCACCATCGGCGAGGTCGCCGACGTCGCGCAGGTCGCCGACCCGGTCACGTCGATCTCGCGCGTCGACGGTGAGGACGCCCTGTCGATCGCGGTCACCAAGCTGCCCGCGGCGAACACCGTCGAGGTGTCGCAGGGCGTGCTGGCCGCGCTCGACGAGCTCGGCGACACCTTCCCGGACGCCCAGTTCACCGTCATCTTCGACCAGGCGCCCTACATCCAGCAGTCGATCGACACGCTCGCCACCGAGGGCATGCTGGGCCTGGCGTTCGCGGTTCTCGTGATCCTCGTCTTCCTGCTGTCGATCCGCTCGACGCTGGTCACCGCGATCTCGATCCCCACCAGCGTGCTGATCACCTTCATCGGGCTGCAGGCGTTCGGATACTCGCTCAACGTGCTCACCCTCGGTGCGCTCACGATCGCGATCGGCCGTGTCGTCGACGACTCGATCGTCGTGATCGAGAACATCAAGCGGCACTACGTCGAGGGCGCAGACAAGGGCGCGGCGATCCGCCTGGCCGTGCGCGAGGTGGCATCCGCCATCACGGCATCGACCATCACCACGGTCGCGGTGTTCCTGCCGATCGTGTTCGTCGGAGACATCGTCGGCGAGCTGTTCCGTCCGTTCGCGATCACCGTGACGATCGCGATGGTCGCCTCGCTACTCGTCGCCCTGACGATCGTGCCCGTGCTCGCGTACTGGTTCCTGCGGCCGGGCAAGCCGCTGGTCGCCGCAGACGGCGCGCGTATCGATCCCGAGCATCCGGATGCCCCGCCCACGACCCTGCAGCGGATGTACCGGCCGATCCTCGGCTGGACGCTGAAGCACTCCGCAGTCACCGTCTTGCTCGCGGTGCTCGTGCTCGCCGGCACGCTCGCCGCGGCCCCGCTGATGAAGATCAACTTCCTCAGCGACTCCGGCCAGAACACCATGACCGTCACGCAGGACATCGGCAACACCGCGAGTCTCGAGGCCAAGTCCGAAGCGGCGAAGAAGGTCGAGGGCGCGCTGCAGGGCATCGACGGGATCACGCACGTGCAGGCGTCGATCGGATCGAGCGGCTCGGCGCTGCGCGACGCGTTCTCCGGCGGCGCCGGCATCACGTACTCGATCCAGACCAGCGACGACGCCGATCAGGAGAAGCTGCGCGCACAGGTGCAGAAGAAGGTCGACGCGCTCGACGGCGCCGGCGAGGTCACCGTCGCGGCGAGCGGGGGCGGATTCGGGTCGAGCGACATCGAGATCACCGTCACCGCGCCGAACGCCGACGATCTGCAGACCGGCACCGACGCCCTCATGAAGGAGCTCGACGGACGCGACGGCATCGGTCAGGTGACGAACAACCTGTCGGCCGCGCTGCCGTACATCGCCGTGGTCGTCGATCGTGAGGCCGCCGCCGCGCGCGGGCTGTCGGAGGTCGCGGTCGGCTCGATCGTGTCGGGCACGATGCGCCCGCAGCAGATCGGCTCGGTGGAGGTCGATGACAGCGCCCTCACGGTGTACCTCGTCGACCCCGAGCCGCCGACATCCGTCGACGCCCTGAAGCAGCTCTCGATCCCCACGGCCACCGGCCCGGTGCCGCTCGAGCAGCTCGCGACCGTCGAGCAGCGTGAAGGCCCCACCTCGATCTCGACCGAGCAGGGACGCC
The DNA here is from genome assembly GCF_032084865.1 of Microbacterium sp. Lineage (GTDB taxonomy): Bacteria > Actinomycetota > Actinomycetes > Actinomycetales > Microbacteriaceae > Microbacterium. The sequence goes on along the minus strand of NZ_DAMDLU010000153.1, from coordinate 3,067 downwards.
GCACCGCCACGGTCACCGTGCCGCCGGCATCCGACGATCTCGCCGTCGCCACCGCATCGGTGACCGCGGCACTCGACGCGGTCGACCTGCCCGACGGCGCCCGCGCCGAGGTCGGCGGTGTGGCCGAGCAGCAGGCCGAGTCGTTCTCGCAGCTCGGGCTGGCGATGCTCGCGGCGATCCTCATCGTCTATGTCGTGATGGTCGCGACGTTCAAGTCGCTGCGTCAGCCGCTGCTGCTGCTCGTGTCGGTGCCGTTCGCCGCGACCGGGGCGATCCTGCTGCAGATCGCCACCGGTGTGCCGCTGGGCGTCGCCTCGCTGATCGGCGTGCTCATGCTGATCGGCATCGTGGTGACCAACGCGATCGTGCTCGTCGACCTCGTCAACCAGTACCGGTCGAAGGGGCTCACGACTCCCGAGGCGGTGATGGCGGGAGGCGAGAAGCGCCTGCGGCCGATCCTCATGACGGCGCTCGCCACGATCTTCGCGCTGACGCCGATGGCGCTCGGCATCACCGGGCACGGCGGATTCATCTCGCAGCCGCTGGCGATCGTCGTGATCGGCGGCCTCGTGTCGTCGACCGTCCTCACCCTCATCGTGCTGCCGACGCTCTACAACCTCGTCGAGGGGGCGAAGGAGCGCCGTCACGCGAAGCGCGCCCCGCGCGGTGACGGTGACGATCCGGACCGCGGGCCGAGCGGGGACGACGCGCAGGGCCCGGTGCCGAGTGACGGCGGTGCGGCGGCCGATCCGGCGCCCGCGGCCGGCTCGACCTCGGCTGATCCCGCGGTATCGGCGGTCGGGACGCCCGCTGTGCCTCCGGCTGGGCAGGCTGTCGCAGGGTTCGAGGATCCGGATGCCGTGGATCCCGCCACGGCCACCGTGATGATGCCTGTCGAGAACCGGGCATCCGACTCGATGATGGCCGCGGCGGCAGCGGCATCTGCCGCGGCGGCAGCCGCCTCGGCCGCTGCTGCTGCGGCATCCGTCTTCGCCACCGCGATGGCAGAGGGGGCGGAGCGCCAGCCGACTCGCCGGGAGCTGCGCTCACGCGGCCTGCCACCGGCGAACGACGTCTGAGCCGCGTCAGGCGTCTCGCGGATTTCAGGAGAACACGTGAAACGCAGGAGCCGATCGGATGGATCGTCCTGCGTTTCGGGTGAAGTCCGGAGATTCAGGAGAAGCGGATGCCCCACTGCAGCGTCCACGACTCGCCTTCGGCGAGGCGGCGCAGTCCGCGACCGGAGTTGAAGGCGTCGGCCGGGGCCGTCATCGGCTCGATCGCCACGGCGAGCGGCTGCCCGGGGTACTGGTCGGTCGTGTAGGCCTGGATGTAGTCGAAGCCCGGTCCCTGCTGCAGCGTCACCGCGCGGCCGTCCGGCGCGGAGAGCGTGGTGCGCACGAAGCCGTCGGCATCACGGTGCAGGCTCCCGTACCCGGTGTCGAGCTGCACGTCGCTCAGGCGACGACCCTCGCGCAGGTCGGTCGCCGACGAGACCGGGCTCTCGCCGACCGGCAGCAGCCGGTCGTCGGTCTCGAAGTACGTCTCCGCCGGCAGGCGCAGCACGAGCTGCCGGGGGTCGACCCCGTCGATGACGAAGAACGGGTGCGTGCCGAGCGCCACCGGCGCGGGGTCGACCGAGTGGTTGATGAGGGTGTGCGTGACGTCGATTCCGGCATCCGTCAGCGTGAAGGTGACCGACGTCGCGACCAGGTACGGATATCCGGTCTGCGGCACGATCTTCGCCGCGAGGGTGACGGACTCGTCGGTGTGTTCGGCGATCTCGTACGCGGTGTAGCGCAGCAGGCCGTGGCTGGCGTTGCGGAGCTTCGGCTCGCTGATGGCGAGGGCGCGCTCGGCGTCGCCGTCCTGCCAGACGCCGTCGCGGATGCGGTTCGGCCACGGCGCGAGCACGACGCCCGAGCACGACGGGGTCGGCTCGTCCGCCGGGTAGGGCGGCACGATCTCGACACCACCGATCGTGAGATGACGCAGGGAGGCACCGACCTGGGCGATCTGCGCGGTCACGTCACCGCGTCGCAGGTGGATCTGGATGCCGGTGGGGGAGCCGATCACATCGTCAAGAGGCATGAGGTCATCGTACGGTGGGCCGTCTCTCAGAAAAGCCCGGTATTCTGGAACGCGTCGGCTTCGAGCACCCGCGTCACGCGGTTCTTCCGAGCACTAACGCTCATTGTGAGCTCAGGGGCCGATGGTTCATAACCATCACATGAATGGCCCCGGTCGACGAATGCCCGGGTATGTCCCACGCGCGCTGATCTCTGTGCCCGCGGAGCGGACGCTGTTCTCGTGTCAGAGACAGTCAGGAAACACCATGCCCAAGAACGGCAAGCCCAAGGGCGGACGCCCGTCACGCAACTTCGAGCCTCGTTACGCGAAGAGCGGACCGTCGTTCCACGAGCGCCACTCCGGCGGACGCCCGTCGCGCGACGGCGATCGTCGGACGGATGCCGGAGAGCGCCGCTCGTTCCCATCGGACGCCCGCGCCGACCGTCGGCCCGGCAGCGTCAGCCCGAAGCACCGGGGCTACCGCCCCGCCGATGTCGAGGGATCGGCGCCCAAGGGCCGCTGGTCGGACACGCAGCGCGCCGGTCGCGACGAGGCACGCTCGATCCGCAACCGCGCAGAATCCGGACGCCGCGAGGCTCCGCACCACCGCAGTGACCGTGACGACCGCGGCGGTCGCGGTTTCGAGCGCAACGATCGGTTCGGTCGGGATGCCCGTCCGGCGCGTGATGACCGGTTCGGTCGGGATTCGCGTCCGGCGCGTGATGACCGGTTCGGTCGGGATTCGCGTCCGGCGCGTGATGACCGTGGCGGGTACGAGCGTCGTGGCGGCTTCGACCGGGATGCGCGTCCGGCGCGGAACGACCGCGGCGGCTTCGAGCGTCGTGGCGGCGTCGACCGCGATGCCCGTCCCGCGCGTGACGACCGTGGCGGATACGGCCGCACCGACCGTTTCGATCGTGGTGCCCGCCCGGCACGTGACGACCGCTTCGACCGTGATGCCCGTCCCGCGCGTGATGACCGTCGCGGTGGTTCCGAC
>NZ_DAMDLU010000152.1:0-6860 GCF_032084865.1 Microbacterium sp. | reverse complement strand
GTCGCCCGCGCCCCTGCGCCTCGGCGCGCACCCGGCGCACGCGTCCGTCACGGCGGAGCCGCTCGAGGTGCTCGCGGACGGTGTTCTCGTGCCGTCCGGTGGCGGCGACGATGTCGGAGATGGATGCCGAGGCGCGCGACTCCACCTCGCGCAGGATGCGCTCGCGCGTGGACGAGTGCCGGCGGCCGTCCGCGCCGCGGCGAACGGGTTCGTCTCCGGCATCCTCTCCATTTTCCACGGTATCAAGTGTAGTAAAATCGGGCACGTACCCCCACCCTCGGAGACGGAGAACCTCATGGGAAGCATCGAGATCCACCGGTCGCGTTCAGAAGCCACGTCGCAGACCGCCGGCGGCACCGGATGCGCGTGCGGCGGCCACGACGAACAGCTGCCCGAGCTCGACGCGCAGGCCATCCCGCACGCGGTGCGTCACGCGGCGATCTTCGGCGCGATCGAGTCGCTGCAGCCCGGCGGCGCCCTGGTGATCTCGGCGACCCATGACCCGGTGCCGCTGATGACGCAGCTGCGCGGCAAGCACGGCGACACGTTCCACACCCGTTACCTCGACGAGGGACCCGAACGCTGGCGGATCCTGGTGCGCAACGCCGGCTGATTCGGCGGCGGCGCGTTCAGCACCCCGGGAAAGACGAAGGCCCTCGCGATGCGAGGGCCTTCGGTCTGAATGTGGCAAGTGAGGGATTCGAACCCCCGAAGCTTACGCGGCTGATTTACAGTCAGCTCCCTTTGGCCGCTCGGGCAACTTGCCAGTGCACACCCGTCCGGCTTTCTCAGCCAACCGGGGGCGCGAAGATCAAGCATACCGGTCGCCGGCGGCGGTGAGAAATCGAGCGATCAGCTGCCGAACACGCCCCGCTCCGCCTCGTGCAGCGACTCCAGAGTGCGCAGCAGACCACCCTCGGAGCGGCAAGTCGCGGCGGCGATGAGCATCGCACCATCGAGCTGCTGCTGCCACTCGGCATCCGTCTTCGGCTCGCCATGCGACAACCCTGCAGCGACCGCCGCGAGGGTCGCATCACCTGCGCCGACGGTGTCGACCACCGGGCCGGGAAGCGTCGCGATCGGCGCCCGGAACACGCCGGCGTCCGACTCGAGCACCGCTCCGTCGGCGCCCGCGGTGGCGAGCACGGCGCCTGCGCCGAGTCGGCGGATACGGGCACGCAGCCCGTCGAGGTCCCCGTCGTAGAGCAGGGTCGCATCCTCGGCGCCCACCTTCACCAGCTCCGCCCTGGCGGCGAGCCGCTCGAACCCGCGCACGAACTCCGCGACATCGCCCATCATGCCGCTGCGGGGATTCGGATCGACGGCGACACGGGCATCCCCCAGCGCGTCGACCAGCGCATCCACCTCATCGGGCCGGTCGAACGGGAAGCAGCTGATCGCGACCACGTCGGCCGTCGAGATCGCCTCGCGCGCCTCGTCGCCGTACCGGATGCTGCGGCCGCGGGCCGCCTCGTTGAACGCGTACTGCGGCTCGCCCGCAGGCGACCACGTCACCACCGCCCTCGACGACCCGAGCGGAGACGGGCTCTCGATCAGTCGCACGCCGTGGTCGCGCACGTACTCGCGGATGTGCTCCCCCGCCTCGTCATCGCCGACCATCGCGATGAGCGTCGTCTGCACGCCCAGCCGGCGCAATCCGACGGCGACGTTCAGCGCGGCTCCGCCGACGAGTTCGCGCACGCCCGAAGCATCATGGATCTCATCGATCAGGGCATCCCCGATCACCACAGCAGTCATCCTGCGAGGGTACCTCGGGCGGTCGGCCGACGGGAGCCCGCCAGTCGGTCACGGCGAGGCGCTCGCACGGCCCCCGGGGCGGGCCTACCCTGACAGCATGAAGCTCCGCGCCGGCGCGGCAGTCGCGCTCCTGCTGACATCCGTCACTCTGCTCGCGGGGTGCGCCCCTGCGGAGAAGGATGCGGCGACGCCGCCGTCGCCGAGCGTCGCGCCATCGGCGTCCGGCTCCGCATCCGCCTCTGCCTCACCGACGCCGATGCCGACAGCCATGCCCCTGCCGGGCGACTGCCGCGAGATCCTCTCGGACGCCGTGCTCGCACAGCTCGAGGGCGTGCCGCTCAACGATCCCGCCTTCGGCGACAGCGGGTTGCTCGACGACTCCCTCGTCTGCAACTGGGGCGACCCCGGCGCGGACACGACAGGCCTCACCACGACCATCTCGCGGATGAACCGCGGGCCTGCGCTCGATCTGCTCAACGCCATCGCCGCCGATGAGGGGTTCACCTGCTACACCCCCGATGGCGGCACTCGCTGCGAGAAGAGCTGGCAGAACGAGCAGTACCCGGTCACCGACGGCCGCACGCTGTTCTGGCGCGACGGCCTGCTGATCGACACGCGCTACTCGAACCTCGCACCCGCCGGATACACGTCGAGCATCGTCAAGACACTCTGGCCCTGAGCCCTCCCGCGGCTGACCCCGCGCCGCCCGCGGCAGGGTACGGGAAAGGCCCCGGCCCTCCGAAGAGGGGCCGGGGCCTCCGAATCACTCAGGCCCTATCAGTTGTAGGTGCCGGGGGTGATGTCGTCCGTCGAGAACGCGTCGAAGTCGACGTAGCCGAAGTCGCCGTCCGCGTACGCGCCGTCGGATGCGAAGATCCGGTTCGGGTAGCGCTCGCTCTTGGCTTCCTCGGTGGCCTCGACCGTGACGTCGCGGTACTTCGAGAGACCGGTTCCGGCAGGGATGAGCTTTCCGATGATGACGTTCTCCTTGAGACCGACCAGCGGGTCGCGCTTGCCCTCCATGGCGGCCTGCGTGAGCACGCGGGTCGTCTCCTGGAAGGATGCCGCCGACAGCCACGACTCGGTCGCAAGCGACGCCTTCGTGATACCCATCAGCTCCGGACGACCCGACGCGGGGCGCTTGCCCTCTGCCACGGCCTCGCGGTTGATCTGCTGGTAGCGCTTCGAGTCGACCATCTCACCCGGAAGCAGCGTCGTGTCAGCGTGGTCGACCACGGTGACCTTGCGCAGCATCTGGCGGACGATGACCTCGATGTGCTTGTCGTGGATCGGCACACCCTGCGAGCGGTACACGCCCTGCACGCCGCCGACGAGGTACTTCTGCACCTCGCGGGCACCCATGACTCGCATGACCTCCTTCGGGTCGAGCGTGCCGACCTGCAGGGGCTGACCGACGGTGACGTGCTGGCCGTCCTCGACGAGAAGCGTCGCACGCTTCAGCACCGGGTAGACCACCTCTTCGTCGCCGTTGTCGGGCGTGAGGATGACCTTCTTGGCCTTCTCGGTCTCCTCGATCGTGATGCGGCCATCGGCCTCGGCGATCGGGGATGCACCCTTCGGGGTACGCGCCTCGAAGAGCTCCTGCACACGCGGCAGACCCTGGGTGATGTCGTCGGCCGAGGCCGAACCACCCGTGTGGAAGGTACGCATCGTCAGCTGGGTACCGGGCTCACCGATCGACTGAGCGGCGATGATGCCGACGGCCTCGCCGATGTCGACGGTCTTGCCGGTCGCGAGCGAACGGCCGTAGCACTGCGCGCACACACCGACGGCGGAGTCGCACGTCAGGACCGAACGGACCTTGATGGTCTCGACACCGAGTCCGACGAGCTTGTCGATGAGCACGTCGCCCACGTCGTCGCCGGCCGAAGCGAGAACCTCGCCCGACTCGCTCACCACGTCGGAGGCCAGCGTGCGGGCGAACACCGAGTTCTCGACGTTCGCGTCGCGCACCAGCTCACCCTGCGAGTTCGGAGCGGCGATCGGGAGCTCGAGGCCCTTCGACGTGCCGCAGTCCTCTTCGCGGATGATGACGTCCTGCGAGACGTCCACCAGACGACGGGTCAGGTAACCCGAGTCGGCGGTGCGCAGAGCGGTGTCGGCGAGACCCTTGCGGGTACCGTGCGTCGCGATGAAGTACTCCGCCACCGACAGTCCCTCGCGGTACGAGGAGATGATCGGACGGGGGATGATCTCACCCTTGGGGTTGTTCACCAGACCGCGCATACCCGCGATGTTGCGGATCTGCAGCCAGTTACCACGAGCACCCGACGACACCATGCGGTTGATGGTGTTGTCCTCGGGGAAGTTCTCGCGCATCGCGGCCTGGACCTCGTCGGTCGCCTCGGTCCAGATCTTGATGAGCTCCTGACGGCGCTCGGCGTCGGTGGTCAGACCCTTGTCGTACTGGGACTGGACCTTCGCGGCCTGCTTCTCGTAGGTGGCGACGATCTCGGCCTTGTTCGGCGGGGTGAGGATGTCGCTGAGCGCGACGGTGACACCCGAGCGGGTCGCCCAGTGGAAACCGGCATCCTTGATGCGGTCCAGCGTGGCGGCCGTCTCGACCTTCGGGTACTCCTCGGCCAGCTTGTTCACGATCTGCGACAGCTTGCCCTTGTCGGCGACACCGCGCACGAAGGGGTAGCCCTTCGGCAGCGCGTCGTTGAAGATCGCCTGACCGAGCGACGCGTCGACGAGACCGTGACGCTCGTAGCCCTCGGGGGCCTCGCCCTCGAGGAAGGTCAGCCCCGGGATGCGGATGCGGATCTTCGCCTGAAGGTCGAGGGTGCCCTCGTCCTTCGCCAGGATCGCCTCGGAGACCGACCCGAACGCACGACCCTCACCGGCAGCGCCCGCCTTGACCGTGGTCAGGTGGTGCAGACCGATGATCATGTCCTGCGAGGGCAGGGTGACCGGTCGGCCGTCCGACGGCTTGAGGATGTTGTTCGAGGCGAGCATCAGCACGCGGGCCTCGGCCTGAGCCTCGACCGACAGCGGCAGGTGCACGGCCATCTGGTCACCGTCGAAGTCGGCGTTGAACGCCTCACACACGAGCGGGTGCAGCTGGATGGCCTTGCCCTCGACGAGCTGCGGCTCGAACGCCTGGATGCCGAGACGGTGCAGCGTGGGTGCGCGGTTGAGCAGCACCGGACGCTCGCGGATGATCTCCTCGAGCACGTCCCAGACCTCGGGACGAGTGCGCTCGACGGCGCGCTTGGCAGCCTTGATGTTCTGCGAGTGACCGAGGTCGATCAGACGCTTGATCACGAACGGCTTGAACAGCTCCAGAGCCATCTGCTTGGGCAGACCGCACTGGTGCAGCTTGAGCTGCGGACCGACGACGATGACCGAACGGCCCGAGTAGTCCACGCGCTTGCCGAGCAGGTTCTGACGGAAGCGACCCTGCTTGCCCTTCAGCAGATCGGACAGCGACTTGAGCGGACGGTTGCCCGGTCCGGTGACCGGACGGCCGCGGCGGCCGTTGTCGAACAGGGCGTCGACAGACTCCTGCAACATCCGCTTCTCGTTGTTGACGATGATCTCGGGAGCACCGAGGTCGATCAGTCGCTTGAGGCGGTTGTTGCGGTTGATCACACGACGGTAGAGGTCGTTGAGGTCGGAGGTCGCGAAACGGCCACCGTCGAGCTGCACCATCGGACGCAGCTCCGGCGGGATCACCGGCACAGCGTCGAGGACCATGCCCAGCGGCGAGTTGCCCGACTGCTGGAACGCCGCGACGACCTTGAGTCGCTTGAGCGCGCGCAGCTTCTTCTGACCCTTACCGCTGCGGATGGTCTCGCGCAGCGACTCGGCCTCGGCGTCGATGTCGAAGGTCTCGAGGAGCTTCTTGATCGCCTCGGCGCCCATCGCACCGGTGAAGTACTCGCCGTAGCGGTCCTGCAGCTGGTGGTAGAGCTTCTCATCGATGATCAGATCGCCCGGGGAGAGCTTCACGAACTTGTCCCACAGCTCTTCGAGAGCGTCGAGCTCACGCTGTGCTGCGTCGCGCATCCGCTTCATCTCGCGGTCGCCACCGTCGCGCACCTTGCGGCGCACGTCGGCCTTGGCACCCTCGGCCTCGAGCTCGGCGAGGTCGGCCTCGAGCTTCTGCTGACGCTCGTTGAGGTCGGCGTCGCGCTGATCGGCGACAGCCTTCTTCTCGACCTCCATCTCAGCCTCGAGCGTCGAGAGCTCGTTGTGGCGGAGCTCGTCGTCGACCGAGGTGATGACGTATGCGGCGAAGTAGATGATCTTCTCGAGATCCTTCGGCGCGAGGTCGAGCAGGTAGCCCAGGCGGCTCGGGACACCCTTGAAGTACCAGATGTGGGTGACCGGTGCGGCCAGCTCGATGTGGCCCATCCGCTCACGACGCACCTTGGCCTTGGTGACCTCGACGCCGCAGCGCTCGCAGATGATGCCCTTGAAGCGCACGCGCTTGTACTTGCCGCAGTAGCACTCCCAGTCGCGAGTAGGTCCGAAGATCTTCTCGCAGAACAGGCCGTCCTTCTCAGGCTTGAGCGTGCGGTAGTTGATGGTCTCCGGCTTCTTGACCTCGCCGTACGACCAGTTGTGGATATCGTCGGCCGTTGCAAGACCGATTTTCAGTTCGTCGAAAAAGTTGACGTCGAGCACTTGTTACCTTTCCAGAGCTCTGTCAATAAAGGGCCGTTGGCCGCCGGTCACGGAAACTCCGTGACCGGCGGCAGCGAGATCAGTTCGCGAGGTCGTCGACAGTGGCCGACTCGTTGCGCGACAGGTTGATGCCGAGGTTGGCGGCTGCGCGCTCGAGATCCTCGTCATCGGTGTCGTGCATCTGAATCGCCGCACCGTCGGAGCTCAGCACCTCGACGTTCAAGCAGAGTGACTGCAGCTCCTTGAGGAGCACCTTGAACGACTCGGGGATGCCCGGCTCGGGGATGTTCTCGCCCTTGACGATGGCCTCGTAGACCTTGACGCGGCCGACCACGTCGTCGGACTTGATCGTCAGCAGCTCCTGCAGGGTGTAGGCAGCGCCGTACGCCTGCATGGCCCAGCACTCCATCTCACCGAAGCGCTGGCCACCGAACTGGGCCTTACCGCCG
>NZ_DAMDLU010000151.1:0-6878 GCF_032084865.1 Microbacterium sp. | reverse complement strand
GAACCCGCGCTGTCTGCTTGGGAAGCAGAAGTTCTACCATTGAACTACAGCCCCGCACGCCTTGCGGCGCGTCTGCCATCATAGCGGGCGTCGCCGGATGGCCGGACATTCGAGCGCCGGGTCACCGGAGAACCCGCGGGCATTCCGCTCGCTACCCGCGGGCGGGCAGCATCAGCGAGAACGTCGTCGTCGAGGATCCGTCGAGCAGCAGATGCCCGCCCAGGCTCTCGGCGAGTTCGACCGAGAGGGCGAGCCCGATCCCCTCGCCGGCACTGTCGCTGCGCCGATGCGCTCGCCGCTGGAAGATCGAATTGCCGCGCGGACGTCTGCCCTCATCGCCGACCTGCACGGTGACGTACTCGGCGCGCCGCTTCGCGTCGATCGTGATGTCGCCACGACCGTGCCTGAGCGCGTTGTGAAGCAGCACGTCGATGATCTGCGACGCCGCAGCCGGGGCCTCGCCGAGGCCGTCGCGCATCCGCGCCACCCGGATGGAGCGACCTGCGGCATCCGCCTGTGCCCGCCAGCGCGCGGCGGACTCGTGCAGCGACTCGGCGAGCGGCTCGAAGGTGGTCGCGCCTGGCGTGTCGCCCCGCGCGAGCTCGAGCAGCTGCGCGATGGCATCCGACAGCCGGTCGATCTCGCGCACGGCGTGGTCGAGCTGATCGCGCACGACGGGCGGAGTCTCGGGCCACAGCGACAGATCCTCGAGTTCGAGGCGCAGCGCGGTGATCGGGGTGCGCAACTGGTGCGAGGCGTTCGAGGCGAACTCGTGCTCGCGGCGCAGACGGTCTTCGAGACTCTGCGCGCTCTCGCGCAGCGCGGCGTCGATCGCGCGCGCCTCCGGGACGCCGAGGCTCTGCTTCGGCGGCCGCAGGTTGCCTCTGCCGATCTCGCGCACGGTGTCGAGCAGCCGCAGGAACGGGCGCGACAGCGAACGGGCGAGCTGAATCGCGGCGATGGTCGCGACGATCAGCAGGCCCACGCCGATCATGATGACCGGTGTCACGGCTTTCGAGATGCGTTCGTTCACGATCTCGCCCGACCGGGTGAAAGACACCGTGCCGCCGCTGCGGACGACCGAGGTGCCGGTGATGTCGTCGGGTTCGGCGTCGGCGCCGGTGACCACGGTGGTGCCGTCGGGAGCGGTGTACGCCACCCGCTCCCCGTAGATGATCAATCCGGCCAGCAGCTTCTCGTCGACGGCGTCGGCGCCGGCTCCGGCGTCGATCACGGTGCCCACCATGCTCGCCATCCGCTTCGCGTACTGCTGCTCGGAGGCGTGCACGAGGTCGGCGACCATCACCACCCGCGGCACTCCGTACAGCGCGATGATGGCGATGGCGAGAGTGAGGAAGGCGACGATGAGTCGTCTATGCATCGGGCGCGCCCTCGTCGAGGCGGAAGCCCACGCCGCGCAGGGTGGTGATGCGCACGTCGGCGCCTGCCCCCTCCAGCTTCTGGCGCAGGCGGGCGACGGTGACGTCGAGGGTCTTGGTGGAGCCGAACCAGTTCGCGTCCCACACCTCGTCCATCAGCCGCTCGCGCGTCACCACGGTGCCGCGCTGCATGTCGAGCTGGGCCAGCAAATCGAACTCCTTGGTGCTCAGCGGCAGCTCGCGGTCGCCGGCGAGGGCGCGACGGGCGGCGACATCGATGACGAGTGCCAGGGGAGAGGCGGATGCCGAGGCGGCCCGCTCGGCAGAGGGCTGCGGCGCAGCGGCAGGGCTGCGTCGCAGCAGGGCGCGCAGCCGCGCCAGCAGCTCGGCCAGAGCGAAGGGCTTGGCGATGTAGTCGTCTGCACCGACGTCGAGGCCGACGACGCGGTCGAGCTCGCCGTCGCGTGCGGTGAGGATGACGATCCCGCCCGTGAAGTCCTGCTCGCGCAGTCGGCGGCACACGTCGAGGCCGTCCATGTCGGGCAGGCCGAGGTCGAGCACGACCAGATCGATGTCTGCTCCCGCACGGGCGAGCGCGGATGCGCCGTCGGCGACGCGCTCGACGTCGTAGCCCTCGCGATCGAGGGTGCGCAGCAGCGGCACCGCGATGCCGTCATCGTCTTCCACCACGAGGATGTGTCGTCCCACATGCTCGAGGCTATCAACGTCGTCGAGAGGCTCTTCAGGGCGGTCGGGCGTTGTCATCAGAAGTCCTTGTCGAGAGGGCCGCTCTCGGTGACCGGAGTTGCCGAGCAGCGCTGGCCGACGAGGTCGGTCGCGTTGGCGGAGGGTGTCCAGATCATCGCGGCGGTTGTGGTGACGGTGCGCACCGAGCCCGAGGTCAGGCCACCGAGGGTGACGCGGACGACGGTGGCGGGAACGCCGTTGATGGTCTCGGTCGTGGCGGTCATAGTGGCCGAGAACTGCGCCGTGGTCCACAGGCCGACGTGGTTGCCGCGCAGGTTGACGGAGCCGAGGTTGGTGTTCGGCACGTCGAACAGGTCGTTGGCCCCACTCGTGATGCCGCCGTCGCGCACCCGGGCCGTGACGGAGCGAGCCGAGCCGTCCCATCCGCTCGCGATGCTCGCCGGGTTGACGCGTCCGCTGTAGGTGAGCACCAGCACATCGCCGGCGTCGATCACCCCGGCCTTGCCGCCGTTGACGGCCTGCACGTCGGAGCCGCGCAGCGGCGCATTGTCGATGCGTCGGGCAGCGAGCACGGTCGAGGTGGTCTGCTTGCCGTGGCTGTCGGTGAGCACGGCGCGCAGGTCGTACGAGCCGTCCGCGACGGTCTTGGTGTCCCACGCGCAGCCGTAGGGCGCCGCGGCGAGGGTGCACACCGGCGACCACTTGCCGCTGCCCGCGGGGGAGTACTGGATCGCGACCGACGACACCCCGGCCGAGGCGTTCGCGGTGGCCGTCAGCTGCACGGCTCCGGTGAGGAACGCGCCCGGGTCGTCGAGCGAGATCGACGAGACGGTGTTGTCGACCAGGCGGCCGGTGATCACGGCCGACGTGGTGCTGTTGCCGGCCAGGTCGGTCGCGATGGCGCGGAACGAGTAGCGGCCGTACGGCAGCGGCACGGTGCTGAAGCGGCACGACCACGGCTCGTCGACGATGGTGCAGGCGGTCGTCCACGCGCCACCCGCACTCGGCTGGTACTGGATGGCGACGGATGCCACACCGGAGTGCGCATCGGCCGGCGCGGCGGCGAGGGTGACGGTGCCGGTGAGCACGCTGCCCGGGTCGGTCATGGTGACGGTGGGCGCGACGTTGTCGATCGTGACGGAGGAGACTTCCGAGGTCGTGACGACGGTCGGACGAGCCGTCGGCCACGCCACGACGCGCACGTCGTAGTCGCCGCTGGCCAGTGACGCCGTCGCCCAGTTGACGGTGCACGACGCGGAGCCGGCGATGCTCGCGCAGCCGGCGACGCTCTTCCAGCCGTTCGCGTCAGCGACCGAGTACTCGAAGCGCACCCCGTAGGTGGCCCGCGGATCGGCATCCGTCAGCGTCGCGGTCAGCGGCGTCGTGCCGCGCACCGCCTCGTCGAGGTCGGCGAGCACCACGGTGAAGGCGTTCGCGACGGTGACGCGCACCGGCGACGAGGTGGTGGCGTACCCCGCCTTGTCGGTGGCGGTGGCGCGCACGTCGTACGCGCCGTCGGCTGCGGAAAGCGTGTCCCAGCTGCAGCGGTAGGGCGCGGATGCCGTGCTGCACAGCGTCGTCCAGGTCGCGGCGCCGACGCTCTGCCACTGCACCACGACACTCGCGATGCCGGTCTCGGCGTCGGCCGCGTCGGCGGTGATGGTCGCGGATCCCCGCAGCGGTGCGCCGGGGGTGACGATGCTGACGGTGGGCGGGGTCCAGTCGGCGGCGGCGGATGCCGTGCTCGTCGCGTTCTCGGACTGCGACATGAAGGCGGCGGAGGAGGTCTGCAGTCCGTTCAGGGCGAAGACGGCCAGCAGGAGGGCGGCCAGAGCGGCGAGCGCGACGTTGCGCAGCGCGGTGCCGGTCATCGGCGTGCCCTTCGTCCTGGTCATGCTTCGACGTTACGGAGCAGCCGGTTACAGCCCGGCAACAGCCGGGCCTCAGCAAGGACACGATCGGCGGTGACGCGTCCCCGTGGGGACGCGGAAGAGGCCGCGGCGGTCAGCCACGGCCTCTTCGGGACCGGTCGGGTGCGGATGCGTCAGCTGCGCAGCGCACGCAGGAGGTCGCGCAGGAACATCAGTCCGATCAGCGCGGCGGGAAGGCCGATGGCCAGCATCCGCACTCCCGACATCGACAGCAGGATGAACACCCAGCCGACCGCGGGCACCCAGCCCTCGACACGCGGCTGCACGGCGGATGCCAGCGTGAACGTCCACGGGTCGATGCTGTCGTTGGCGTCGCCCTTCGTGCGCAGCACGCGACCGCCCTCGGCATCCGCCGTGTCGTCGATCGAGACGATACGGTGCGTGACCGGCTCATCGATGCCGGACTCCTTGGGTGGGACATAGGTGATGATGTCGCCGACCGTCAGATCCGCGACGGGCACCTGACGCTCGTAGACGACGGTGCCCTTCTCGAAGGTGCCCGACATCGAGCCGCCGGTGATGACGTAGCGGTCGAGGCCGAACAGCGACGGGACGAGCATGAGCCCCACCAGCGCTATGGCGCAGGCGACGGCGACGGCGATCAGGGTGCTGCCGATCGTGCGGGTCGTCTTCATGGGGCTCATGCTCTTCTCCTCTGATCTCGGGTGATCAGTGCCGATCTCGGGCGATCAGCGGGGGTGGGGCGCCCGGCGAACGGATGTCGGATGCCCCGGGTCAGGGGTGGGTGGTCACTGGCTGACGGCCGTGGCGGCCGCCTGCTTGGAGTCCCAGGTGTAGACGGCGGAGGCGTTCTTGCCCTGCTCGGTGTTGTCGGCGGTCTGCGCCAGCGTGGTGCTGAAGGTGTAGTCACGCGACTCGCCGGCGGCGAACTCGCCGAGGTCGAGCGCGCCGGCCTTGGTCAGGTCGCCGAAGGTGCCGGACCACACCGGGGTGCCGCTGCCGACGCGGGTGATGACGAGCTTGAGGTTCTCCGTCTTCACGAAGCCGTTGGTGGCGTTCTCGGTGAGGGTGAACGCTGCGGGCAGGGTGCCGGAGTTGGTGATGGTCACCTTGCCGTTCAGGGTGTCGCCCGGCTTGAGGTTCGAGGCGTTGAAGATCGCCTTGCCCGACTTGGAGTTCTGCTGGGCGAGCGTGCCGCTGCTGAAGGCGTTGGCGGAGTTGACCGAGTTGGCGACGAAGTCCGCACCCGAGCCGACGGCCACGGTCGCGGCGACCAGCAGACCGGCCAGCGGCAGGAGGATCAGCCGCTTGCGCGACTTGGCGGGGGTGGCGGTGGTGGTGGTGATCTCGGTCATGGTGTTTCCGTTCTGCTGGGCCGGTGCGGCTGTGGACTGTGGGGAAGCTTGTGATTCGACGCTACGGAGGCGCCGGTTACATGCGTGCCACAGCGCGGCAACGCCTCTGCCAGCGTTCGACCACAGAGTGCTTCGTCTCGGGCTCAGCCCAGTCGGGCGAGCTCGGTGACGGTGCGGGTGGAGGCATCCCAGCGGCGCAGTGCCCGCGCCGTGCCGGTGATCTCGCCGCCGACGAGCGGAAGCGCCCGCTCGAGATCCTGCATCCGCACCCGTCGGGCGAGGGTCATGTGCGGCGTCCATGCGCCCGGCGCGGTGTGCGGGGCGTCGTCACCCGGCCCGGCCGCCCGGTGCACATCGTCATGCAGGGCGAGCAGCGCAGACGACGGGATGACGCTGCGCACCAGCACCCGCCGGTCGCCGTGGCCGAACAGCAGCGGCGAGCCCAGGCGCACCTCGAACGCCGGCCGGGCGGTGAGGAGGGCGGCATCGACGTGCTCCAGAGCGCTTCGCACGAGAAGGGTCACGTGCGGCCTGTTGCTCGGCGCGGTGTGCGCGGCCATGCTCGACAGTCCGGCGGCGGCGAGGGCCTCCCACTCCGCGCGCACGGCGGTCTCGCTGACGTCGTTGAGCAGCAGCTCGATCGAGATCACCGGCGCCCGCGTCATGAGGTGAGAATAGTGCGGCTGGCGACAGGGGGCACCGTTACGCTGAACACGTGCTTCTCAGCGACCGCGACATCAAAGCAGAACTCGCAACGGGCCGCATCGGGCTGGCTCCCTACGACGAGCAGATGGTGCAGCCGTCGAGCGTCGACGTGCGACTCGACCGGTACTTCCGGCTGTTCGACAACCACAAGTATCCGTTCATCGACCCCTCCGAGGATCAGCCGGAGCTGACCAGGTTGATCGAGGTCGCCCCCGACGAGCCGTTCATTCTGCACCCCGGCGAGTTCGCCCTCGGCGCGACCTTCGAGCAGGTCACCCTGCCCGACGACGTCGCCGCTCGGCTGGAGGGCAAGTCGTCGCTCGGACGCCTGGGGCTCATCACGCACTCGACCGCCGGATTCATCGACCCGGGGTTCAGCGGGCACGTCACGCTCGAGCTGGCGAACGTCGCGACCCTTCCGATCAAGCTGTGGCCAGGGATGAAGATCGGTCAGTTCTGCTTCTTCCGCCTCACCTCGCCCACCGAGAACGCGTACGGCTCCGGTCCCTACGGCAATCGCTATCAGGGGCAGCGCGGGCCGACGGCATCCCGCTCGTTCCAGAACTTCCACCGCACCGACGTCGGCACGTCCGACGCGGGAGCCCTGGGCGGCTGACATGAGCGATCCGTCGAGGGATGCCGAAGGCGCGGCGCCGGAGTCGGCCGTGCCGGAGCTCGACGTGCCGGAGTCGGCTGTGCCGGAGCTCGACGTGCCGGAGTCGGCCGTGCCGGAGGCGGCCGTGCCCGAGCTCGACGTGCCCGAGGCGACGATCCCCGACCCGGTGATCCCCGCCCCGGTGATCCCCGAGGCGCTGCTCGCGGAGCCGGTCATTCCGCCG
>NZ_DAMDLU010000150.1:0-7034 GCF_032084865.1 Microbacterium sp. | reverse complement strand
GGGGCGGCGAGGTCGATCGCGTGCACCGCGGATCGTTCGAGCGCGAGGCGGGTGCCGCCGCGATGACCGCGGCCCTCGCCGAGGGGGTGGCTGCCGGGACCCTCGTCTTCGCGCTCAGCGACGTGATCGCCGTGGGGGCGATGACGGCGATCCGCGACGCGGGGCGCCGCGTGGGCGAGGACATCGCCGTGTGCGGGTTCGACGACGTACCGGTCAGCCGCGACGTCACCCCGCGGCTGACGACCGTGCACGTGCCGCTCAGCGACCTCGGCGAGCAGGCCTTCCGCGCCGTCGTCGACCCGGAGTGGACCCAGCCGCCCGCCGCCCTCGAGGTGGTCGTGCGCGAGAGCACACCGGGCGTAGCCCCGTGACGCGAGTCGTCTTCGCCCCGGACAGCTTCAAAGGCACGATCGCCGCGGCCGACGCGGCCCGCCTGCTGGCGGACGCCTGGCTGACAGTCGATCCGGACGCCGAGACCGTGCTGCGCCCGATGGCAGACGGGGGAGAGGGCACGGTCGCCGCCTTCGCCGCCGCGGTTCCGGGGGCCGAGCGGATGCCGATCACCGTCGACGGCCCTGCCGGGCATCCGGTCGATACTTCGTGGCTGCTGCTGCCGTCGACCGCCGAGGCCCCCGACGGCACGGCGGTGATCGACCTGGCCTCGACGTCGGGCATCGAGCTTCTCGACGAGCTGCGCCCCTGGGATGCGGATTCGCGCGGCTTCGGGCAGGCGATCGCGGCGGCCCTCGACCACGGCGTCTCACGGCTGGTGCTCGGCATCGGATCGAGCGCGTCGACCGACGGAGGCACCGGCATGCTGCGCGCCCTCGGTGCGCGGTTCCTCTCAGCCGACGGCTCGGAAGTCGCACCAGGCGCCCGCAGTCTCGGCGATATCGCCTCGGTCGACCTGGGCGGGCTGCGCTCGGCCCCCGAAGTGCGGGTGCTCACCGACGTCACCAACCCGCTCACCGGCCCCCGCGGCGCGGCGGCGGTGTTCGGCCCGCAGAAGGGGCTGGTCGACATCGCCGATCAGCGGCGGACGGATGCCGGACTCGCCCGCCTCGCCGATCTGCTCGCCCTCGACCCGCAGACCCCCGGTGCCGGTGCCGCGGGAGGAGTGGGCGCGGCGCTGCTCGCCTGGCGCGGTGTGCTGCTGCCGGGAGCGGCGGAGGTCGCGCACCTGATCGGGCTCGCGGATGCCATCGCCGATGCCGATGTCGTCGTGACCGGGGAAGGCGCCTACGACGGGCAGTCCGGTGACGGCAAGGTGCCGTCGTTCGTGGCATCCGTCGCCGCAGAGGCGGACGTCGACGCGCTGCTCGTCGCCGGGCGCATCGACGACGACGCCGACACCGGGCTCTTCGCCGAGGTCCGCTCGCTCACCGAGCTGGCCGGGTCGGGTGCTGCGGCGCTGGCGAACCCGCAGCGATGGCTGCACGAGGCGGGACGGCAGCTCGCGGGCGCTCGGCGCGGTTCCTGACCGGCATCCGGTTCGCAATCGGGCTCCGGACTACGACAGGCGTCCGCTCTCAGCCGTCGAGGGCGGCCGACACGACGGCCCGCGCCTCCTCCTGCACCTGCGCGAGGTGCTCCGGACCCTTGAGGCTCTCGGCGTACAGCTTGTAGACGTCCTCTGTGCCCGAGGGGCGCGCGGCGAACCACGCGTGCTCGGTCTGCACCTTCAGCCCGCCGATCGCCGCACCGTTGCCCGGTGCATGCGACAGCTTCGCCGTGATCGGCTCGCCGGCCAGGTCGGTCGCGCTCACCGCATCCGGAGCCAGCTTGCCGAGCGTCGCCTTCTGCTCCGGCGTGGCCGGAGCGTCCACCCGCTGATAGGCGGAGGAGCCGAAGGCCTGCTCGAGCTCGCGGTAGCGCTCCGACGGCGTCTTGCCGGTCACCGCGATGATCTCGGCGGCGAGCAGGCAGAGCAGGATGCCGTCCTTGTCGGTCGACCACACCGTGCCGTCCATGCGCAGGAACGACGCACCGGCCGACTCCTCACCGCCGAACGCGACCGAGCCGTCGAGCAGACCGGGCACGAACCACTTGAACCCGACCGGCACCTCGAGCAGGCGTCGGCCGAGCGACTCGGCGACGCGATCGATGATCATCGACGACACGAGGGTCTTGCCGATCGCCGCGTCGCGCGGCCACTCGGTGCGGTGCGAGAACAGGTAGTCGATGGCCACCGCGAGGTAGTGGTTCGGGTTCATCAGCCCGGCGTCGGGCGTGACGATGCCGTGCCGGTCGGCGTCTGCGTCGTTTCCGGTGAGCACGTCGTAGTCGCCGCGCTTCGCCACGAGCGATGCCATCGCGCTGGGCGATGACGGGTCCATGCGGATCTTGTCGTCCCAGTCGAGGGTCATGAAACGCCAGGTCGGGTCGACCTCGGGGTTCACCACGGTGAGGTCGATGCCGTGCATGTCCTTGATCAGCTGCCAGTACTCGACCGACGCGCCGCCCATGGGATCCGCACCGATCCGCACGCGCGCCTGCTTGATCGCCTCGATGTCGATGATCGACGGCAGATCGCGCACGTAGGCGTCGCGGAAGTCGTACTGGCCGATCGAGTCGTCGTCGATGTCGGCGTGGGGGATGCGCTCGACACCTTCCAGGCCGCCCTCGATCAGCGCGTTGGCGCGCTGGGCGATCCAGCCCGTCGCATCGGTGTCGGCGGGACCGCCGTGCGGCGGGTTGTACTTGAAGCCGCCGTCGCGCGGCGGGTTGTGGCTCGGGGTGATGACGATGCCGTCGGCGCGGTCGGGGTCGTCGAGCGCGCGCCCGCGGTTGCTGGTGAGGATGGCGTGGCTGAGCGCCGGGGTGGGCACCCACGAGTCGCGCGAGTCGACGCGCACGTCGACGCCGTTGCCGATCAGCACCTCGATGGCGGTGCGCTCGGCGGGCAGCGACAGCGCATGCGTGTCGCGGCCGAGGAAGAGCGGGCCCCGGATGCCCTGCTCGCGGCGATAGTCGACGATGGCCTGCGTGGTGGCGAGGATGTGGTCCTCGTTGAAGCTCGTCGTGATGGCCGAACCGCGGTGGCCGCTGGTGCCGAACGCGACCCGCTGCGCGGCTACGGACGGGTCCGGATGCCGGTCGTAGTAGGCGGCGATCAGCTCGTCGACGTCGATGAGGTCTTGTTCCTCCGCAGGGAGGCCGGCTCGGCTCGTCATGGGAACAGTCTGCCCCTCCTCGGTCGGTCGCGCACCTCGGCCGGTGTCGGATGCCGTGATCTGCGGGTTCACGGTGATGACACGGCTCGAAGGGGCGCGGAGCTGCGGGGCTAGGCTGACCAGGTGACCGAACGCCGCACCTACAGCTATCTGGGCCCCGCAGGAACCTTCACCGAAGCAGCGCTCGACCAGGTGCCCGAGGCTCGCGGTCACGACTGGAAGGCCGTGCACAACGTCGGCGAGGCGCTCGCCGACGTGCTCGAGGGCCGCAGTCACGCGGCGATGATCGCGATCGAGAACTCCGTCGAGGGTGGGGTGTCGACCACGCTCGACGCGCTCGCCACGCTGCCGGGGCTGCGCATCATCGGCGAGTACCTGGTGAAGGTGAACTTCGTGCTGGTCGGCAAGCCGGGAGTGCGGCTGGAGGATGTCGAGGTCATCGCCGCGCATCCCGTCGCCTACGCGCAGTGCCACAGCTGGCTCGGCGAGCACCTGCCACGGCACGCTCATGTTCCGGCGGCCAGCAATGTGGCATCCATTCTCGGCGTGCTCGACGGGTCGTCGCCCGCCCAGGCCGCCATCGCCGCGCCCGGGATCGTGCAGCACCACGACGTCGAGGTGCTGGCCGAGCAGATCGGCGACAACGACAACGCCGTGACGCGTTTCGTGCTCGTGTCGAAGCCGTCCCCGCCGAGCGAGCCGACCGGAGCCGATAAGACCTCGCTGATCGTCGAGCTGCCCGACGACCGCCCCGGCGCTCTGCTCGACATGCTCGAGCAGTTCTCGACCCGCGGCATCAACCTGTCGCTGCTGCAGTCGCGGCCGGTCGGCGACGCGCTCGGCCGGTACCGGTTCGTGGTGGATGCCGACGGGCATGCCTACGACGAGCGCATGGCCGACGCGCTGCTCGGCATCCGCCGCTTCAGCCCCCGCGTCGTCTTCCTCGGCTCGTACCCCCGCGCCGACCGCCGGATCGTGCACTACCCCGAGCGCTACGCCGACGGCGTCTTCGTCGAGGCCCGCGACTGGCTGCGCGCCCTGCTGCACGGCGAGCCGGAGGCGTAGGTCCGCGTCGCCCGCGCGGGTGCGGGGTCATTTGTGTACGCGTTTCGGCTGGGAAGTGTGCGTAACTGACCTCGCAGTGGGATGCGTGTGCGTCCGCGGGCGGGTGGCGTTCAGTCGTGCGGGTGCGGGGTCACTTGTGTACGCGTTTCGGCCGGGAAGCGTGCGTAACTGACCTCGCAGCGGTGAGTGGCCCGGTCAGCCGGTCAGGCTGAGCGGGATGCGATGGCGCCTCGGACGCGGTCGATCAGCGCATCGGCGTCGTTGAGGTCCTCCTGGGTGAGGCGAATCACGATCCAGCCGAGCGCCTCCAGCTCTCGCTGACGTTGGATGTCTCGCCGCCACTGCTCGGCGCTCGTGCGGTGCCCGTCGCCCTCGTACTCGATCGCGATCTTCAGCTCTGGGTAAGCCAGATCGGTGCGCGCGACGAGCCTGAAGCCATCCAGCACTCTGTACTGCACGACCGGTTCGGGCAGCCCGTGCTCTCGCAGAAGCAGCCGGGTCTCGGTCTCCTTCGGCGATTCGACCGCGTAGTGGGCGAGATCGAGTGCCTTCCGGATGATGCCGCACCCGGGAAACCTGCGCCAGACCGCGAGGCGCTCCGCGATGTCTTCGATCATCACCAGTGGACGATTCTGTCGAAGCGCCGGGTAGTTGTTCGCGGTGGTGAGGATCGCGTCGATCAGCGTCACCGCCTCGAGAAGCGTGAGCGATTTCGCGCACGTGAAGAGCGTCGCAACAGGGTCGAGCACGGGCACGCCGTCGATCCTGTGGATGTTGAGCCGTTCCGGAGCGAGCCGAAGCCCGCACACGCCTGCGGTGCGTGGGCGAGAACCGCTCGTGGGCACGAACACATGAAGAGTCTCGTCCTCCTCCCACGCCGCGGGGATCGGCATCCGCCAGAGGCGCGCTGCTGTCTTGCCTCCGAAGCGCTGATCGGGAGCGAGACGCGGAGCGAACGCTTTCACTCGGTCGTCGAACGTCGCGGCTTCAGCTGCGACGCGTATGCCGCGGAAGGGGCGAGCGAGATCAGCGGCATCTCGACGCCTGCGAGGGACTCCCGCACCCGCCGCCTCCCTGACGGTGAACCGTGTGCCCAGCATCCGAGGAAGAGGAGTCTGCGTACGCATCCGTCCATGCTCGACGCGCGTCGAACCCTGAATCGATGCGTATCCCGGTGGCGGGGGACAACATCTCGATCCGTTTGATCTGTGGACAAGCATGCCTGCGCAGGGTGCGAGGTCACTCGGGTACGGTTCCGCCGATGAAAGCGTACGCAACTGACCTCGCACCCCGCGAAACCCGCGAGCCTAAGCCACCACCAGGTCCAGCGTCTGCATCCGGCCCGGCGACGCGTCCAGCGGTTCGGAGTCGTAGGCGCCGGCCACGGGGGAGATCATGATCTCGTCGACGCCGTGCTGCGCGGCGAACGAGGTCAGCGACGAACGCACGTCATCACCCGAGCCGATGAACCACCTCTGACGCATCGCGTCGATGAGGGTCTGCTCCTGAGCATCCGAAGCCGCGGCCAGCGCCTCCTCGACCGTCTCGAGAACCCGCATCGGCTTGTTGCCGCGCAGCCGCGCCATCGCGCGCAGCTGCGGCAGGGCGCGCTCCGCCGCCTCGTCTGCCGAAGGGGCCGCCACCACGTTCGCCGTGAGGAAGGTCAGCGGCTCGGTCAGCGCCTCGGAGGGGCGGAACTGCGACCGGTACAGATCGAGCGCGCGCTCGAGCCCGACTCCCGCGAAGTGGTTCGCGAACACGTAGGGCAGGCCGTGCGAGGCCGCGAGCTGGGCGGAGTAGTCGCTCGATCCCAGCAGCCAGATCGTGGGGGAACCGGATGCCACGGGCGTGGCCTTCACGCCGTATTCGCCGCCGCTGGTGAAGCGCACCGTCGCGCCGTCGGGCTGGAGCATGGCGGCGATGTCCTGCACGTGAGCGGGGAAGCGCTCGACGTCTCCGGTAGTGCCGGACTGGCGCAGCAGATGCGTGATCACCGGGTCGCTGCCGGGGGCGCGGCCGATGCCGAGGTCGATGCGCCCCGGGGCGAGCGCCTCGAGCGCGGCGAACTGCTCGGCGACGATGAGCGGCGCGTGATTCGGCAGCATCACGCCACCCGAACCCACGCGGATCCGCTGCGTGCGAGCCGCGGCAGCCGCGATGAGCACCGAGGGAGTGGTCGATGCCACCGAGGGCATGTTGTGGTGCTCGGCGAACCAGTAGCGGGCGAGCCCGAGGGCGTCGGCATGCTGAGCGAGAGCCATCGACGACGCGACGGCCTGCGCGCTGGTCTGGCGTGAGCGGACGGGGACGAGATCGAGAACCGAGAAGGAGAGAGCAGTCATCATCAGCCTCAACCGCGCACCGTGGCGGCGCATTCCGCGACACGGGGTTGACCGCCGTCACGGCGAGGCGTAGGCCGAAGGCATGCGCCTCTTCGCAGACAGAACGGATGCCGGCCGCCGCCTCGCCGAGCGGCTGAGGGAGCACCCGGATGCCCTCGCCGAGACCCCGGGTGAGATCGTCGTGCTCGGGCTGCCCCGCGGCGGAGTGCCCGTGGCGGCCGAAGTGGCCAGTGCGCTGCGCGCCCCGCTCGACGTGCTCGTTGTGCGCAAGGTCGGCGTGCCCTGGCATCCGGAGCTCGCGATGGCCGCCGTCGGGGAGGAGGGTGCCGTGGTGCGCAATGACGACGTGATCGCGGCATCCGGAATCACCCCGGAGGCGCTGGCCGCGGCTGAGTCGCGCGAGCGCGCCGAGGTGGCGCGGCGCGCGCAGCGGTTCCGCGGCCGACGCGGTGCC
>NZ_DAMDLU010000149.1:0-7117 GCF_032084865.1 Microbacterium sp. | reverse complement strand
GCCTGCGCCCGCTCTCCCGCCGGGGGCGCATGCAGCGCCGCCTCGCCGAGCGGGAGCGCGCATCCGGGCCGAGCCAGCCCGAGGGGCGTGCCCCCATGCCGGGCAGCATCGTGGCTGTCCATGTCGCCGACGGCGACGTGGTGCATGCGGGAGATCCGCTCGTCTCGATCGAGGCGATGAAGATGGAGCATCCGGTGCTCGCGCCCCACGACGGCACGGTGCACCTGCTGGTCGCCCTCGGCGACCAGGTGCGACGGGACCAGCCCGTGGCACGAGTCAGCGAACAGGAGACAGCATGAGCGCCCAGACCGAACTCACCGGTGTCGACCTCAACGAAGAGCAGCGCGAGCTCGCCGCGATGGTGCGCGAGTTCGCGGACGAGGTCGTCGCGCCGCAGGCGTACGAGGCGGATCGCACGCACACGCTCAACCTCGACGTCGTACGGCAGATGGGCGAGATGGGCCTGTTCGGGCTGCCCTTCTCGGAGGAGTACGGCGGGCAGGGCGGCGACTACCTCGCGCTCGGCCTTGCGATCGAAGGCATCGCCCGCGTCGACCAGTCGCTCGCGATCACCCTCGAGGCCGGCGTGAGCCTGGGCGCGATGCCCGTCTACCGCTTCGGCACCGAGGAGCAGAAGCAGGAGCACCTGCCCGCGCTGCTCGCCGGCGAGGCTATGGCGGGCTTCGGCCTCACCGAGCCGGAGGCGGGTAGCGATGCCGGCGCCACCCGCACGACGGCGCGCCTCGAGGGCGGCGAGTGGGTGCTCAACGGCAGCAAGCAGTTCATCACCAACTCCGGCACGGCGATCACCCGCTTCGTGACCATGACCGCGGTCACCGGCGAGAACGAGGGGCGCAAGGAGATCTCCACGATCATCGTCCCGAACGGCACTCCCGGATTCACCGTCGAGCCGCCGTACGACAAGGTGGGCTGGAACGCCTCCGACACCCATCCGCTCACCCTCGCCGACGCTCGCGTCCCCGAGACCAACCTGCTCGGCGAGCGCGGGCTCGGCTTCAAGAACTTCCTCAGCATCCTCGACGAGGGGCGCATCGCGATCGCCGCGCTCGCGACGGGCGCCGCGGAGGGATGCCTGGAGGCCGCCGTCGACTACGCCAACAAGCGCACCGTGTTCGGCGCGGCGCTGAGCACCAGGCAGAACGCCCAGTTCACCCTGGCCCGCATGCGCGCCCGCGTGCACACCGCCCGTCTGGCCTGGCACCACGCCGCGCGCCTGCGCGACGCCGGTCGCCCGTTCGCCGAGGAGGCCGCGATCGCCAAGCTCGTGTCGGGCGAGGCGGCGATGGACAACGCCCGCGATGCGACGCAGATCTTCGGCGGCAACGGCTTCATGAACGAGTACTCCGTCGCGCGGCACTATCGCGACTCGAAGATCCTCGAGATCGGCGAGGGCACCACCGAGGTGCAGCTGCTCGTCATCGCCCGGTCGCTGGGCCTGGTCGGATAGCGTTCGAGCATGACCGACATCGTTCAGCGCGGACTGTACTTCGAGGAGTTCGAGGTCGGCGCGCGCTACCTGCACCGGCCGGGACGCACGGCCACCGAGGCCGACAACGTGCTCTTCACCACCCTCACGATGAACACGCAGGCGCTGCACCTCGATGCGGCGTTCGCCGACGCGCAGCAGCCGTTCGGCCAGCGGCTGATGAACTCGATGTGGACGCTGTCGACGATGGTCGGCGCGTCGGTGGCACAGCTCACCCAGGGCACGCTGGTCGCGCAGCTGGGGCTCGGAGACATCTCGTTCCCGCATCCGCTCTTCCACGGCGACACGCTGTACACCGAGAGCGTGATCGTCGACAAGCGCCTCTCGGCCTCCCGGCCCGGTCAGGGCATCTGCACGATCGAGCACACCGGACGCAATCAGGACGGCGTGGTCGTGGCGAAGGCCACCCGCACCGCGCTGATGCGCTGCCTGCCGGACGGCGAGCGATGACCCTCGGCATGGGCCCGGCGCTGCTGTTCTGCCCGGCAGACCGCCCCGAGCGGTTCGCGGGGGCGCTGCAGAAGGCGGATGCCGTGATCCTCGATCTCGAGGATGCGGTGCTTCCGGATGCCAAGACGCAGGCGCGCGAGAACGTCATCGCCGCCGATCTGGATCCCGACCGCGTCATCGTGCGGGTGAACGCACCCGAGACCGCGGAGTTCGCACGGGACGTCGAGGCGGTGCGACGCACGCCGTTCCGCACGGTGATGGTGGCCAAGAGCGAGGATCCGGCGGCGTTCGACGCGTTCGGCGCGGAGTTCGGGCTGATCGCCCTGTGCGAGACCGCGCGCGGTGTCCACCGCGCGGGGGAGATCGCGGCTCACCAGCGCACCGTCGGGATGATGTGGGGTGCCGAGGACCTCGTGGCATCCCTCGGCGGCATGTCGAGCCGCTTCGCGGACGGTCGCTACCGCGACGTCGCCCGCGCGGCGCGGGTACAGGTGCTGCTCGCGGCCGGCGCGTACGGCCGGACGGCCGTCGACGCGGTGCACCTCGACATCGACGACGTGGACGGCCTCGCCGCTGAGGCCGCGGATGCGGTGGCATCCGGGTTCGGGGCGACCGCGTGCATCCACCCGAAGCAGGTTCCGGTGATCCGTGACGGGTACCGACCCGACCCGGCGACGATCGGCTGGGCCGTGGCCGTGCTGACGGCAGCAGAGGGGGAGCGGGGCGTGTTCCGCTTCGAGGGGCGGATGATCGACGAGCCCGTGCTGCGGCACGCCCGGGCCGTGCTGAGCCGGCGCTGAGCCTGCCGAAGGGTCAGATCGGGATCGCCTCGAGCAGCCGCAGCGTGCCGCGCTCGGCGACGAAGCGGTGCACCGACCCGTTGTGCAGCGAATCACCCACCCGCGGCAGTGAGCCGCCGGACACGTGCATGAGCAGCGAGCGGATGACGCCGCCGTGACTGACGACGATGATCGACTCCGCTCGCGGCGCCGACCGTCGACGCGCGTCGCGGACGATCCGCTCGAGGGAGTCCAGCGCGCGGTCGCGGACCTCGTCGAGGGTCTCCGCACCGGGCACCGCCGAGGTCCAGTCACCCCAGGTCGTCAGGTAGTCCTCGACGAGCATGCCCTCGCCGTCGCCGAAGGTGCGCTCGCGCAACCCGCGCGTGAGCGCCGGTCTGCCGAGCCCGAGCTCGTCGGCGATGATCTGCGCGGTCTGCTGCGCCCGCACCAGCGGGCTCGCGTAGATCGCGTCGTACGGTTCGCCGGCGAGGGCGGCGGCTGCTCGGCGCGCGTCATCGCGTCCGGTGTCGTTGAGCGGGATGTCGGTGGCGCCCTGGATGCGACGGGCGAGGTTCCAGTCGGTCTGTCCATGGCGTACGAGTGTCAGCAAGGTCACCACTCGAGCCTAGGCGAGCTGCCGTCAGCGCAGCTCAGAGAGCACCGAGGCGGACTGCCAGGGCGGTGAGCACCTCGGTCGTGCCGCCCCCGATGACGGCGTCGGCCCAGGCATCCGCTCTCGTCGGCTCGTGGTTGACGATCACGATCGGCATGTCGCGTCGGCGGGCGCGTTCGATCACCCGGATGCCGGAGTTCACCGTGAGAGAGGTGCCTGCCACCAGCAGCGCATCGGAGGCGTGCACGAGCGATTCGGCCAGCGCGAAACGGGCGGTCGGCACGAACTCGCCGAAGTACACCACATCGGGCTTCAGCATCCCGCCGCAGATCTCGCAGGTCGGGATGACGAATCCGGCCGTGCTCTCCGGCGACACATCCCCGTCCGGATTGAGCGCGATGTTCTCGGGAACGAGGATCCACGGGTTGAGCTGTTCGATGCGCTCGGCGATGGCCCGGCGGTCGTATACCTGGCGGCAGTGCAGGCAGAACGTGCGATGCATGGTGCCGTGCAGCTCGACGACCCGCCGACTTCCTGCGCGCAGGTGCAGTCCGTCGACGTTCTGCGTGACCACCCCGGTCGACGCGCCCGCGCGCTCCAGAGCTGCGAGCGCGAGATGGCCGCCGTTCGGATCGGGCGTCGTGAACGCTCGGTATCCGAGATGGCCGCCGAGCCAGTACCGCCGCCGCGCGGCCTCATCAGAGAGGTACGTCTGGATCGTCATCGGCTTCGAGCGCGGCGGCGCGCCGGCACCGCGATAGGCGGGGATGCCCGAGTCGGTCGAGATGCCCGCGCCGGTCAGCACGGCGAACGTGCGGCCCTGCAGGAGTCCAGTCGCGCGCTCGACGGCATCGGAGACCGTGTTCGAGAGCTCGAGCGACTGCACCCGGGAAGTCTATTCGCGCGGGCGGCGCATCGGGCCGATTCCACCTGCCAGCATGGACGGATGCAGCTGCACCACGTGAGCGACCCGCTCGACCCGATCCTCGACGACTACCGTTCGCTCACCGACACGGCGTTGCGGCGAGTTCAGGAACCGGCAGGGGGTCTGTACATCGCGGAGTCGGCGAAGGTGATCGAGCGCGCGCTTCGGGCGGGGCACCGCCCGCGGTCGATCCTGACCCAGCAGAAGTGGACGGATGCCGTGGCCGGCCTGCTGGGCGGGATCGACGCTCCCGTGTACGTGGTGGCCGACGAGGTCGCCGAGCAGCTCACCGGATTCGCGGTGCACCGCGGCGTGATGGCTGCCATGCACCGGCCCGCGCACCCGCGGCTGTCCGATCTGCTGTCGCAGATCGGTGCACGGCGCCCGCGGATCGCCGTCCTGGAAGGGCTCACCGACCACACCAACGTCGGCGCGATCTTCCGTTCGGCGGCAGCGCTCGGGGTCGATGCGGTTCTGGTGAGCCCCACCTGCGCCGATCCGCTGTACCGGCGCTCGGTGCGCGTGTCGATGGGCACGGTGTTCCAGGTGCCGTGGACGCGAATCGAGAGCTGGCCCGCGGCAATCGACGAACTGCGCTCGGCCGGATTCCTCGTCGCCGGGATGACGCTCGGAGACGACGCGATCACGCTCGACGATCTCGTGGCGGAGTCACCCGCGCGGCTCGCGCTGATCTTCGGCACCGAGGGCGACGGCATCCGGCCCGAGACCGACCGCGTGCTCGATCGACGGGTCACCATCCCGATGATGGGCGGGGTGGACTCGCTCAATGTCGCGGCGGCGTCAGCGGTGGCGTTCTACGCGACGCGCTGAGCCGCGCAGCGGACGCGTTCCGTCCGGACCGGATCAGTCGAGGTCGCGGCTCAGGTAAGGCATCGCCTCGGGGCGCTTCGCGGCGATGGTGTCGCCCGACGACTGGTGTCGCAGGCGGCGCAGCACCCACGGCACGAGGTGCTCGCGCGCCCAGCCGATGTCTTCGGTGCGCGCCGCGCGCCAGGTGCGCACGGGCATCGGGTCGGGCTGCATCGGCTGCAGGGCGTTCGGCACGTTCAGCGCACGCAGCACCATCCGCGCGACCTCGTGATGGCCGAGCGCGTTCAGGTGCAGTCGGTCGTCGGCGAAGAACCGGGTGTCCTGGATGACCTTCAGCGCCCACTGGTCGGCGACGATGCAGTCGTGACGGTCGGCGATCGCGCGCACGTTCTCGTTGTAGATCGCGACCTTGCCGCGGAACGGCCGGAACACCGGCGTGAAGTGGGTGTCGATGCCGGTGAACAGCACGACCGCGGCCCCGGTGGAGGCCAGGCGCTCGACGGCGCGCTCGAGCTGTGCTGCGATGTCATCCGGGTCGGTGCGCGGACGGATCACATCGTTGCCTCCGGCGCAGATCGACACGAGATCGGGCTTCAGGGCGACCGCCGGTTCGATCTGCTCGGCGGCGATCTGCGCGATGAGCTTGCCGCGCACGGCGAGGTTGGCGTACGCGAAGTCGCCGACGTCCTGCGACAGCACCTCCGCGACCCGATCGGCCCAGCCCCGGTGACCGCCCGGAGCCCTGTCGTCGGGGTCGCCGATCCCCTCGGTGAACGAGTCTCCGACCGCCACGAAGCGACGCCACGGGTGAGGGCCTTCGTTGGCGACGTACGGGGTGCGCGACGAATCCTGATCGACCATCGTCTCTCCTTCGACAGGAAGTGCCACGAGGCGCCCGCAGCACAGCATCCGAGCCTACCCCCGGCCTCGGGCCGAACTGTCGGCGGCCTGGATTATCGTAGAGGCGATGCTCTCTCCGTCCTTCCCTCAGCGCGCCCCGTGGGGCACCGCCGACAAGCTGAGGGCATGGCAGCGCGAGGCGCTCGAGCAGTACTTCGAGGCAGATCAGCGCGACTTTCTCGTCGCCGCCACCCCGGGCGCAGGCAAGACCACGTTCGCTCTGACCCTGGCGGTCGAGCTGCTGCGGATGGGCGAGGTGAACCGGATCATCGTCGTCGCGCCGACCGAGCACCTCAAGACGCAGTGGGCCGACGCCGCTGCACGCGTGCACATCCGTCTCGACCCGCGGTTCCGCAACAGCCACTGGGCGCCGTCACGGCAGTACCACGGCGTCGTCGTGACGTACGCGCAGGTCGCCGCGAAGTCGTCGGTGCATCGGCACCTGACGGAAGACGCGAACACGCTGGTGATCCTCGACGAGGTGCACCACGGTGGCGACGCGCTCAGCTGGGGTGACGCGATCCGCGATGCCTACGGCCCGGCGAAGCGGCGGCTGCTGCTCTCGGGCACGCCCTTCCGCAGCGACACCGCTCCGATCCCGTTCGTCGAGTACCTGCCCGACGAGTCGGGCGCCCGGGTGTCGAGCACCGACTACGCGTACGGCTACGGCCGGGCTCTGGAAGACGGCGTCGTGCGCCCGGTGCTGTTTCACATGTACTCCGGCAAGATGCGCTGGCGCACGAGCGCCGGCGATGAGCTCGAGGCGCACCTCGGCCAGGACAACACCAAGGACGTCACCTCGCAGGCTTGGCGCACGGCGCTGGATCCGGAGGGGGAGTGGATGCCTGCAGTGCTGCGCGCCGCCGACCGCCGCCTCTCCGAGATCCGCCACCACGTGCCC
The DNA here is from genome assembly GCF_032084865.1 of Microbacterium sp. Taxonomy (GTDB): domain Bacteria; phylum Actinomycetota; class Actinomycetes; order Actinomycetales; family Microbacteriaceae; genus Microbacterium. The sequence goes on along the minus strand of NZ_DAMDLU010000149.1, from coordinate 208 downwards.
GACGCCGGCGGGCTCGTGCTCGCCACCGACCAGACCGTCGCTCGTGCGTACGCGAAGATCCTGCACAGCATCACCGGGCAGCAGCCCACCGTGGTGCTCAGCGACGACGCATCGGCGTCGGAGCGCATCGAGAGGTTCAGCGCCGACGACCGGCGGTGGATGGTCGCGGTGCGCATGGTGTCGGAGGGCGTCGACGTGCCGCGGCTCG
>NZ_DAMDLU010000148.1:0-7157 GCF_032084865.1 Microbacterium sp. | reverse complement strand
CTGGCTCGCCGGCCTCGGAGCCGCGGTGCCGACAGCACCCGCGCTGAGCGGGCTGATCGAGCCGAGCGGCGCCGCCTTCGCCGGCCTGGTCGTATGGGCGGTGCTCTCGCTCGGTGTCGCGACCATCGCCGTGGCGACCCGGCGCACGACCTCCGCGAAGGCCGCGCTGGCCGCGGCGTAGCATCCGCTGTTCTGCCGCTGACTGATCGGACGTAGGCGAACAGACGAGGGTAGGACGGATCAGGCGATCCGCGTCCTACCCTCGCCTGTTCTCCGACCTGCGCGTGGGCGCGCCGCTGTCGGAGAGCGGGCTCGGCGGAAGAGCGGGATCGGCGGAAGAGTGCTCTCGCCGCAAACAGCGCCGCACGAAGACAGGCGAACGAGCCGAGACAGGCGCAACACGAGACAGGCGAGCGCGCCGAGGCAGGCGAACGAGCCGAGGTAGGACGAATCAGCGGGGTGAACTCCGACCTGCGCGTGTTGGCCTACCTCCGCGCGGGCGCGCGCGCTGCACCCGAGCGGAGTCTGAGCTCAGCTCAGCTCAGCTCAGGCCGGAGTACGCGTGCAGGCCCTTGAAGAAGACGTTCACGATCGCGAAGTTGAAGATCACGGCGGTGAAGCCGGTGATCGACAGCCAGGCCGAGGGGTTGCCGCGCCAGCCGCGCGTCGCGCGGGCGTGGATGTACCCGGCGTAGAGCACCCAGATGATGAAGGTCCAGGTCTCCTTGACGTCGAAGCCCCAGTAGCGACCCCAGGCGTCCTGGGCCCAGATCGAGCCGGCGATCAGGGTGAAGGTCCAGAAGATGAAGCCGACGACGGTGAAGTGGTAGGCCATGTTCTCGAGGCGCACCGTGTTCGGCAGCGTGCGCAGGAACCCCGGGCCGGCGTTCTCGACTCCTTCGGCGATGCGACGCTCGCGCCGCGACTGCATGAGCTGCATGACCGACAGGGCGAACGCGAGGGCGAACAGCGCTGTCGACAGCGAGGCCACGAACACATGGATCACGAGCCAGACCGACTTCAGCGGGTCGACCAGCGGCGTGACCGAGACGTAGAAGTTCGCGGCGGCGGCTCCGAGCAGCACGACGACGAGACCTGAGATGAACGTGCCGAGGTAGCGCAGGTCGATGCGGGTGAGCACCACCAGGTACACGGCCATGATCAGCAGCGTGCCGACCATCGCGAACTCGTACAGGTTCGCCCAGGGCACGCGTCCGGCGGCGAAGCCGCGGGTCAGCGTCGAGACGAGGTGGAACAGCCAGCCGAGGATGGCCAGCGCCGTGCCGATGCGGGCGAAGATGTAGCGTGGCGCGCCGCTCTTCCCTGTGCCGCGTGCGGCGGTTCCGGATGCCGGTGAGCCGGCGCCACGGGCATCCGCTCCGCCGGCAGCGACCAGCACCGGCGTCTCGACCTCGGCGGTCGTCGCCGAGGAGCGACGAGCGAGGTCGAAGGCGTAGGCGATGAACGAGCCGGCGTAGACGGCGATGGCCGTCCACAGCGTGAGGATCGAGATCGAATCGAGGTCGGGCATGTCATGCTCCCTGTGCGGGGGTCGTGCTTTCGGGCGCGGCCGCTTCGAGAAGCCGCTCGTGTCCGCGGACGAGGTCGTCCACGGCGGCGGCGAGGGTGGGATCGTCACCGCGCGCGAGCGCGGCGTACTCGAGGTGGATTCCGTCGTCGGCGGCGGTGGCCTTCACCCACATGCGCCGACGCGGCACGAAGAGGGCGAGCCCCAAGCCGCCGAGGGCGAGCAGCGCGAACGCCAGCACCCACGGCGCCGAGGCGTCGTGATGGATCTGCAGCGAGACATAGCGCTTGACCGACTGCAGGGTGTCTTTCGCGCCCTCCGGCGACACGTTCTCGAACGTGACCGTGCCGAGCCCGTTCGGCAGGTCGGCCGTCTCGCCGGGCTGCAGCTCGATCGACTTCGTGTCGGTGGTGCGGCCGTTGAGCTTCTCGAGGCCGTCGGTGTTCAGCTCGAACACCGAGACCGGCTTGCCGCCGTCGACGCCGAGGTCTCCCTGGTAGACGTCGAGAGTCAGCAGCGGCAGGTTCAGCGCGCCGTGCACCGAGGTGTACGCCCCGCTCTTCATCTTCAGCGGCGTCGGGTACAGGAACCCGATCATGCCGAGCTGCTCGGGCATGCCGTCGGTGATCTTGACCACGCCGAGCGAGGTCATCGCGCTGTCCTGCGGCAGGAACTCCACCGGGCCGCTGAACACCTTCTCGCCCTCGGCGTTGCGCACGGTGATGGTGGGCGCGTAGCCGTTTCCGAGCAGGTAGATGCTGTCGCCGCCGATGTGCAGCGGGTGGTTGACGCGCACGGTGCCCTTGCTGGTCGAGCCGTCGACGTTTCGCACCGAGAGATTGGCGGCGAAGTTGCCGGCCTGACCGGCACCGGGCGTGCCGAAGTCCTCATAGGTGATGTCGAACGAGTCGAGAGTCAGCGCGTACGGCTGGAACGAGTCATCGGCGACGAAACGGCCCCGGTTGATCGAGTTGTAGTCGATCAGGGTGTTGACGTAGCTGGCACCCTCGATGACCACGCGCTGACCGGTGTAGGCGAATCCGCCGCCGAGTCCGACGGTGACGAGCACACCTACGAGGGCGATGTGGAAGAGCAGGTTGCCGGTCTCGCGCCAGTAGCCGCGCTCGGCCGAGACCGACCACGTCCGGCCGCGGTCGTAGCGTGCGACGCGGTAGCCGAGGGACTTCAGCTGCTTCTCGGCGACATCGATCGCGGCGGCCGCGTCTCCGTTCCCTTCGGCAGGCTCAGGGGCCCAGACTGTGGCTCGGTGGTGCTCGAGCCGGCCGAGCCGCGCCGGAGTGCGTGGCGGCAGTGCGCGCAGCGCCTTGGCGTGGTGCTTGATGCGCGGGATGATGCAGCCGATCAGCGAGATGAACAGCAGCAGGTAGATGGCCGAGAACCACGGCGACGAGTACACGTCGAACATGCTGAGGGCGTCGAGCGCCGGGAAGATCTCGGGGTTGTTCTGCTTGTACTGCACCACGCCGTTGGGGTCGGCGGTGCGCTGCGGGAACACCGATCCGGGGATCGCCGCGATGGCGAGCAGGAGCAGCAGCACCAGCGCGACGCGCATGGACGTCAGTTGGCGCCAGCCCCACCGCAGCCAGCCGACGGCACCCAGCCTGGGCTGGGTGATCTCGTCATCGACCGGTGCGGAGTCGATGTGATCGGAGGGACGCAGCGGGTCGGATGCCGCCGCCGTGCCCTCGGAGCGATCAGAGGGGGAGGATGACACTGCTCATCACCGCCGTGAGTCGGGACATGATCTGGGTCCACACGCCGGTGACCATCAGCAGGCCGAGCACGATCAGCAGCGCGCCGCCGACGATGTTGACGGTGCGGATGTGGCGGCGCATGAACGCGGTCGCGCTGGTCGCCCAGCCGAAGCCGAGCGCGACGAGCAGGAACGGGATGCCGAGGCCGAGCGAGTACGCGACGCCGAGCAGCCCGGCACGCCACGGGTCGCCGAGGGTCCAGCCGACGCTGATGATCGCGCCGAGGGTCGGGCCGGTGCACGGCGCCCAACCGATCGCGAGGGTGAACCCGAGAAGGGGAGCGCCGATCAGGCCCGTCGTCGAGTCGACCTGCATCTTGAACTGCCGCTGAGCGAAGCCGAACAGTCCGAGGAAGATCAGGCCCATCAGCACGACCACGCCGCCGAGGATGCGGGTGATCAGGTCGCCCCACTCGAGGAAGAAGACGGATGCCGCGCCGCCGATCACCGTGTAGGCGACGAACACCACCGTGAACCCGGCGATGAAGAGCAGGACGCCGAGCAGCATCCGGCGGCGCTGGGACCCTGAGCCCATCTGGGCCTCTGAGCTTGCCGAAGGGCCCGACGCGGCCGTGCCCGCCGCTCCCCCGAGGAATCCGAGGTAACCCGGTACGAGCGGCAGGATGCACGGCGACAGGAACGACACGAGTCCCGCGAGAAGGGCGAGCGGGATGGCGATCCAGAGCGCACCGGCTCCGATCACGGCATCCGGAGTCACGCCTTCTCCTCGAGGGCGTCCTTGATGAGGGTCGACAGGATCGAGGTGCCGTCGATCGGTCCGATGATGCGCGCGGCGACCCGGCCCTGCCTGTCGAGCACGAGGGTGGTGGGCGGCGCCTGGATCGGTGTCACCCGGGCGAAGGCGAGCTTGGCGTCGCCGGTGGTGGCGTCCATGAGGCTCGGATAGGTCACGCCGTAGGTCTTCGCGAAGGCCTTCGCGGTGTCGGCCTGGTCGTAGATGTTCACGCCGATGAACTGCACGCCGACGGCCTTGTGCTTCTGCCAGGTGGCCTCGAGGTCTTCGGCTTCGACGCGGCACGGGCCGCAACCGGCGTACCAGAAGTTGACGACGGCGACCTCGCCGCGGATGTCGTCGCTCGAGAACTTCTCGCCGTCTTCGGTCACCCCGCCGAAATCGACCGGCGCCTTGCGCTCGGCTGCGGGGATCGGCTCGACGCGGAAATCAGCGGAGGTGTACGCCTTCTGATCGCCGTTCTTGTACGCCTCGACCATGGGGTCGGGCGCGCACGCGCTCAGACCGATGACGAGCGTCGCGGCGAGCGCAGCGGCGCCGATGCGCCAGGCGCCGCGAAGGGAACGAGCAGGCACGGACACGCTGGGAATCGTACGCGCGGTTCCTATGCGCGCTCTGAAACGGACCGCCGGTCGCTTTCGAATCGCTCAACTGGCGGTTTCCCGGCCGAGGGAACCGCCAGTTGAGCGATTCGAACTGGGGGACGACGGGTCAGACCGCGCCGAGGTCGATGCCCTTGGCCGCCGGCTCCGCGTAGTCGACCTCGCGCCACACGTCACCGACGCGCTCGAACGAGGTGACGCTCGACAGCGCACAGCGGCGGGTGCGCGGATCGTGCTGCAGGGTGATGCCGGCGACCGAGAGATGCGTGATCCAGATCGGCGCCTGGTGCGAGACGAACACGATGTCACCGTCATGCGTCGCGGTGGCCCGCTCGGCGGCATCCCACGACTCATCCATCGCCGCGCGCATGCGCGTCGCGATCGACGTGTACGGCTCGCCCCAGCTGGGCACCGACGGACGGCGCAGGTGGCGCCAGTTGAACGGGTTGCGCAGGGCGCGCGACATCCGCTGTCCCTCGAACACGTTCGCGGGTTCGATGATGCGCGCGTCGTGCGTCGCGTCGAGGCCGAACAGCTCGGTGAACGGCTCGGCGGATTCCTGGGTGCGCTCGAGCGGCGAGCAGCGCAGCTCGCTCACGGGTCGGCCTGTGGATGCCAGATACTCGGCCGCATCACGCGCCATCCGGCGCCCGGCCGTGCTCAGGTGGTAGTCGGGAAGGCGCCCGTAGAGCACCCGCTGGGGGTTGTGCACTTCGCCATGTCGCACCAGGTGGAGTCGTCGTGCCGTCACCCGCCCACCGTATCGCGGGCGGGCACCGCGCCGGATCGGCCGTCACGACCCGCCACGTAGACTGGGCGGGTTCGTATTTCCCCGATCAGAAGGAATCTCCGTGCTTCGCACACACACGGCAGGCTCATTGAGAGCCGAGCACATCGGTCAGACAGTCACCCTCTCGGGCTGGGTCGATCGTCGCCGCGATCACGGAGGCGTCGCGTTCATCGATCTTCGCGATGCGTCGGGCATCGCGCAGGTCGTCATCCGCGACGAAGAGGTGGCGCACCCGCTGCGCTCGGAGTTCGTGCTGCAGGTGACCGGCGAGGTCTCGCGCCGCCCCGAGGGCAACGAGAACCCGAACCTGCCGACCGGCGAGATCGAGCTGATCGCGGCCGACGTGGTCGTGCTCAACGAGTCGGCCCCCCTCCCCTTTCAGGTCTCGAGCGGCCTGGCCGAGTCCGACCCGATCGGCGAGGAGGTGCGTCTGAAGCACCGCTACCTCGACCTGCGGCGCCCGAACCCGGCCGCCGCGATGCGCCTGCGCTCGGACGTCTACAAGGCCATCCGCGACGAGCTGCACCAGCGCGATTTCGTCGAGGTCGAGACGCCGACACTGACGCGGTCGACGCCCGAGGGCGCCCGTGACTTCCTCGTGCCGGCGCGCCTGCACCCGGGCAGCTGGTACGCCCTGCCGCAGTCGCCGCAGCTGTTCAAGCAGCTGCTGATGGTCGGCGGTGTCGAGAAGTACTTCCAGATCGCGCGCTGCTACCGCGACGAGGACTTCCGCGCCGACCGGCAGCCGGAGTTCACCCAGCTCGACATCGAGATGAGCTTCGTCGAGCAGGAGGACGTCATCGAGATGATGGAGTCGCTCATCGTCGCGATGTGGAAGACCATCGATGTCGACGTGCAGACCCCGCTGCCGCGCATCACCTACGCCGATGCGATGGCCAAGTACGGCTCCGACAAGCCCGACCTGCGCTTCGGACTCGAGCTGGTCGAGGTGACCGACTACTTCGTGAACACCCCGTTCCGGGTGTTCCAGTCGGAGTACGTCGGCGCCGTGCTGATGCCCGGCGGCGCGTCGCAGCCCCGCAAGACGCTGGACGCCTGGCAGGACTGGGCCAAGCAGCGCGGTGCCCGCGGACTCGCCTACGTGCTCTTCAACGAGGACGGAACGCTGGGCGGCCCCGTCGCCAAGAACCTGTCCGAGGCCGAGCAGGCGGGCCTCGCCGACCTCGTGGGAGCGAAGCCGGGCGACTGCGCGTTCTTCGCCGCGGGCGAGACGAAGGCCAGCCGCGCGCTGCTCGGCGCCGCACGCGTCGAGATCGGCCGCCGCCTCGAGCTGCTCGACCCGGACGTGTTCGCGTTCACGTGGGTCGTCGACGCGCCGATGTTCGAGCCCGCAGGCGACGCCGTGGCATCCGGCGATGTCGCGGTCGGCTCCGGCGCCTGGACGGCGGTGCACCACGCGTTCACCGGGCCGAAGCCCGAGTTCGAGGCGACGTTCGACACCGACCCGGCATCCGCTCTCGCCTACGCGTACGACATCGTCTGCAACGGCTCGGAGCTGGGCGGCGGATCGATCCGCATCCATCGCGAAGACGTGCAGAAGCGCGTCTTCAGCGTGATGGGGATCACCGAGGATGAGGTTGAGGAGAAGTTCGGCTTCCTGCTCGAAGCGTTCAAGTTCGGCGCTCCTCCGCACGGCGGCATCGCGCTGGGCATGGACCGCGTCATGCAGCACCTGACGAAGACGGAGT
>NZ_DAMDLU010000147.1:650-7173 GCF_032084865.1 Microbacterium sp. | reverse complement strand
GCGGCGACTCGGCCGAGCGCGGATGCCGCACGGCCGCCGCTGCGCGTCGTCCTCACCATCCTCCAGCTCGCCGCCCTCGGGGCCTTCGGCTCGGCGGCGCTCGCCGCACTGAGCGCGGTGCTCGGCGTCGGGCTCGCGCTGCTGTTCGTCTTCGGCATCGGCCTGCTCTTCCTCGTCGGCGTCGTCTATGCCGTCTACGGTGTCGCGTGGTTCGAGGTGCGCCGGGTGGGAAGCCTCTACGGCGCGGAGCTTCCCCATCTTCGGTGGCGAGCGCGCACCCGGCCCGGCTTCGGCGGGTGGCTGCGGAATCTCGCGCGGCAGTCGGTCGACGGGCGCATGTGGCGCACGATGCTCAACTTCGTGCTCGCGTGCATCCTCGGCACGATCGTGCTGCGGGTGTTCTGGGGCGTGATCTGGTCGGTCTTCTTCGCGTTCGCGCCACTGTCGTCCGAGGGCAGCATCGCGGGACCGTTCGGCAGCTATCTCGCCGTCGAGTGGGCGCCACTGATCGGCATCGTCGGTGTGATCGTCGGCGTCGCCGGCATGATCGGCCTCGCACTGCTGCATCGTGTGCTGAGTCGCGCACTCGTCGTGCCCAGTCGCGAGGCCGAGCTCACCGCTCAGGTGCGCACGACCACGGCGCAGCGCGCCGGAGCGGTTCGCGCAGCAGAGCTCGAACGCACCCGCATCGAGCGCGACCTGCACGACGGGGTCCAGCCCCGGCTGGTGTCGGTCGGGATGACGCTGGGCCTCGCCCAGCAGAAGATCGACGCCGATCCGGCAGCCGCGAAGGCGCTGATCGACGAGGCGCACACCTCGACGAAGGCGGCGATCACGGAGCTCAGGCAGCTGGCCCGCGGCATCCACACCTCCGTGCTCGACGACCGCGGCCTCGACGCCGCACTGTCGGCCCTGGCCGGCCGCTCGCACATCCCGGTGCAGCTCGACGTGCGCATCGATCCCTCGGCGACGGGCGCCGGCGCCTCCTGCCGCGACGCGGAAGCGGCGATCTACTTCGCGATCGCCGAGTCGCTGACCAACGCGGCCAAGCACTCCCGCGCCAGCGAATGCCGCGTCGTCGTGCGCAGCCGCGACGGCGGGCTGTGGGCCCGCGTCGAGGACAACGGCATGGGCGGCGCGCAGGTGCAGCCGGGTGGCGGCCTCGACGGGATCACCAACCGGGTGATCGCCGCCGGCGGCACCTTCCGCCTCGACAGCCCCGCGGGCGGTCCGACCAGCCTGGAGGTGAGCGTGCCATGCGCATCCTGATCTGCCTGCAACTGAACCGGCACCGGCGGTCTGAGAACGAGGGGGTGGCGTAATGCGGATACTGATCTGCGAGGACTCGGTTCTTCTGCGCGAAGGACTCGTCCGCCTCCTCGATGACGCCGGGCACGAGGTGGTCGCGGCGCTGCCCGACACGACCGGCCTGATGGATGCCGTCACGGAATCCGCTCCCGACCTGGCGATCCTCGATGTCCGTCTGCCGCCCACGTTCACCGATGAGGGCATCCGCGCGGCGCTCGCCATCCGGACAGCGCACCCCGCGCTGGCCATCCTCGTCCTGTCGCAGTACGTCGAGGAGCGCTACGCCAGCGACCTCATCGCCGCCCAGACGGGACAGACGCAGGGCGGCGCCCTCGGCTACCTGCTCAAGGACCGGGTGGCCGACGTCGCCGAGTTCGTCGAGTCGGTCGAGCGCATCGCGGCCGGCGGCACGGTGCTCGACCCCGAGGTCGTCGCGCAGCTGCTCACCCGCCGCAACCGCGACGAGCGGATGCTGCGACTGACCGAGCGCGAGCGCACGGTGCTCGCGCTGATCGCCGAGGGCAAGTCCAACAGTTCGATCGCCGGGATGCTGTTCCTCAGCGAGGCCAGCGTCGAGAAGCACATCACCGCGATCTTCCAGAAGCTCGGGCTGGAGCCCGAAGACGGAAACCGGCGGGTGCTGGCCGCACTCGCCCACATCGAGAACCACGGCTCGGCTGACGCCGGCCGCACGGAACAGGGAGGGCTGCGATGAGCGGCACGAAGAAGAGCATCGGCGCGATCACCGTGGTGGTCGCCGCCTTCGGCGGGGCGGTGATGCTCGGCTCCGCGGCATCCGCCGCCGTCACCGGCCTGCAGCAGATCGGCCCGCAGTCGGGGCAGCTGACGGCGGATGTCGAAGGCGTGGGCTCGATCGACGTCGAAGTGGGTGGGGCGAACATGCGCATCATGTTCGACGACGTCGACGACGCCGAGCTTCGGGTGGAAGGCGGGTCCACCGGCGGGTGGCGGATGCGTGCCGACGACGGCCGGCTGAAGGTCCGCGGCCCGGACCGCGGCTTCGACTGGTGGAGCCCGGACTGGCTGCGAGGAGACGAGCAGGTGACGCTCGTGCTTCCGCTCGCCCTGGAGGGAGTGGATGCCGACCTCACCCTGCAGGCCGGGCAGCTCGACGTCGCGGGTGAGTTCGCCGGCCTCGAGGTCGACGTGAACGCCGGATCGCTCGCGCTGACCGGGGACGCCCGCGCCCTCGATGTCGAGCTGAACGCCGGGCGTGCGGAGGTGCAGCTGCGCGGCGTCGAACAGGCCCAGTACCGGATCAGCGCGGGTCGCGTGGTGTCGACGCTGACGAGCGTTCCCGACACCGTCGACTTCACGGTGTCGGCCGGAGCGCTCGACCTCACCCTGCCCGACGAGGAGTACGACCTGCGCCGCGAGGTGAGCGCCGGATCTCTGGACAGCAGCCTCGATCAGAGCATCTCCAGCCGGCATCGGATCACGGGGAGCGTCTCCGCCGGATCCGCGACGCTTCGCCCCGGTGGCACCGCGGAATGAGTCGAAACGCCCGGCCTGCCCGCAGGCCGGGCTCGATTCGCTTTTCGGCAGGATCATCCGGTAAAGTCTTGGAGGTTGACGGGGCTATAGCTCAGGCGGTTAGAGCGCTTCACTGATAATGAAGAGGTCCCAGGTTCAAGTCCTGGTAGCCCCACTCCGACAACGGAAATCCCGCGGTGCTTGCACCGTTGGGGGCCTTAGCTCAGTTGGTAGAGCGCTTGCTTTGCAAGCAAGATGTCAGGAGTTCGAATCTCCTAGGCTCCACAGATCGAAAGCCCCGACATCGTCGGGGCTTTCTTCCGCTTCACGGAAGCTCTGTTCTCTTCATCCGCAGACAGTGCCAGGGTGGACGCATGACTCTGCCGCACGCTGACATCGATCCGGACGGACTGCTCGAGTACTCGGTGGTGTTCACCGATCGGTCGCTGAACCACATGTCGACGCGCTTCATCGGCATCATGCAGCAGACGATCGACACCCTCTGCGATGCGTACAGCGCCGACAGCGTCGCGCTCGTCAACGGCGGCGGCAGCTTCGCGATGGAATCCGTCGCGAGGCACCTCGCCACGGGCAGGCGCGCCCTGATCGTGCGCAACGGCCTGTTCTCGTACCGCTGGTCGCAGATCCTCGAGATCGGCGGCATCGCCTCCGACGTCACCGTCTGCCTCGCCCGCCCCGACAGCGATGACGTGCAGGCGGGGTGGGCTCCGGCGCCGATCGACGAGGTGGTCGCCGCCATCCGCGCGAAGCGCCCCGAGGTGGTCTTCGCGCCGCACGTCGAGACGGCCGCCGGCATCATCCTGACCGACGACTACGTGCGCGCGCTCGCCGACGCGGTGCACGAGGTCGGTGGCGTGCTCGTGCTCGACTGCATCGCCTCCGGTGCGATGTGGGTCGACATGCGCGCCCTCGGCGTCGACGTGCTCCTCTCCGCCCCGCAGAAGGGGTGGAGCGGGTCGCCGGGAGTCGGCTATGTGATGCTCAGCGGGAAGGGCCGGGATGCCGTGGCATCCGGCACCGCGACCAGCTTCGCCCTCGACCTGAACCGCTGGCTCGGCATCTCCGACGGCTATCGGGACGGCTCGGCGGGCTACCACTCGACCATGCCCACAGACACCATCGCACGCAACCTGCGCCAGATGATCGAGACCCGCGAGCGCGGCTTCGACACGCTGCGCGCCTCGCAGATCGACCTCGGCACGCGCGTGCGCGCGCTGCTGGCCGAGCATGGACTGCCGTCGGTCGCGGCGTCCGGATTCGCCTCCCCCACTGTGGTCGTCGTGCACACCACGAACCCGGATCTGCGCAATGCCGCCGCGTTCGCCGAGCACGGAGTGCAGGTCGCGGCCGGCGTGCCCCTGCACTGCGACGAGCCGGAGGGCTTCTCGACGTTCCGGGTCGGGCTGTTCGGCCTCGACAAGCTCGACGACGCGGATGCCGCCGTGGCCCGCCTCGAGCGAGCGCTCGTCGCTCTTCGCGACTGAGCGTCGACGGGCACGCCGGAACGCTGTCGTTCCGGGGGCGGGCGACCACCTCGGTCTATTCTGAAGGGTGCGCCATGCCCATCGTCGACGGTACGCACAGGAGGATGCTGTGGCGGAGATTCTGCGAGTGGACTCAGACGACAGCGCCGATGTCGCGGAGATCTGGAAGACGTTCGTGCCGTCGGCGTCACTGCTGCACATCGACCCGGCCGAGTTCGCATTCCGGTGGCGGTCGGCGACGCTGAGCGACGTCGCGATCGTGCGATACTCGCTCACCGCCGAGGTGCACTCCCGCGTGCAACCCGAGGATCAGCTCTTCGCGTGCCGGCTGGTGGCCGCCGACAGCGAGCTGCGCACGCGGCGGTCGATCATCGAGCCCGGGTTGCCGTGGGCGACCGACAGCGCTCAGGTCGAAGCGGAATGGACGGGCACGGCGGAGGTGTCCGCTCTCATCCTCGATCGCGTGCGCGCGCAGGAACTCGCCCGCCGGATCACCGGAGACGAGCTGCTCTCGCTGCGGCTGACGTCGGTGGAGCCGCGCTCGGATCTCGCGGCGCGCCAGTGGGTTCGCGCGTTCGACTACCTGCTGACCTCGGCGATGTCGCTCGACGGTGCGGATGACGAGCTGATCGAGGCGGGTCTCACCCGTCATGTGCTGACGACCATTCTGAGCTCTTTCCCCTCGACCTTCTCGTCGGCGATCACCCGCGACGGAGGCGGTCACGGCGCGGCGACCGTGCGCCGCGCGCTGACCTACATCGACGAGAACGCCCACCTGCCGATCACCGTCGATGACGTCGCCGAGGCGGTGCACATCTCGACCCGCGGGCTGCAGTACGCGTTCCGCCGCAGCCTCGACGCCACTCCGACCGAGTACCTGCGCCGGGTGCGCTTGGACGGGGCGCATCGCGACCTGCGCGACGGCGGCACCGACGAGTCGGTGTCTCAGATCGCACGGCGCTGGGGGTTCGCCAACGGCTCGCGGTTCAACGCGCTGTATCGGCAGACATACGGTCGTACAGCCAAGGAGACGCTGCGGGGGTCGTGAGCACGCGAACCGTTCAGAGAACGAACAGCGCTTGCGTGCAGCGTCGTGCCGCACAGCCTGAGGATGCACCGGCGGCGAGGCGCTCGTACGGTGAAGACAAATGGGACTCATCTACTACGGCAGCTCACCAGATCCGATCGAGGTGGACGATCGCACGCTCGCCCACGTCAAGGTCGTGATCGCGCTGAAGCTGCGCCGCAACGAGAGCTTCACCCTGTCGTGGCGGCATCCTGACGGCTCCGGACGATCGACGCTGTGGCTGCACCCCTCGATCCCGCTGCGCTTCAACTTCGACGATCCCGTGACTCCCGAGCTCAGCCAGCAGTGGCTCAGAGAGCTGTCGACCTCCGCGAACACGAGCGGTGGCATCCTGCTCACCGAAGAGCACATCGAACCCCTCGAGATCATCTGACCTGACGCCGGCCGCACCGCGACTACTGTGAGTGCATGGACCTGCGCGTCGCCGCCTACGGGATCGTCACAGACGACGACGGTCACGTGCTGCTGGCCCGGTGGGTCGAGGGGCGTCGGATGGCGTGGACGCTTCCCGGCGGCGGACTCGAGGAGGGCGAGGATCCCGAGCTCGCCGTGCGCCGTGAGCTGCGTGAGGAGACGGGCTTCCGGATCGAGACGACGGCGCTGCTGGGCATCCACTCGCGGGTGATCCCCGCGTCGCGCCGCGTGCGCCGCGACGAGAAGAAGCTGCCGCTGCACACCCTGCGGATCGTCTACCGAGCCGAGGTCACGGGCGGGGAGCTGCAGTTCGAGAAGAACGGGTCGACCGACATGGCCGCGTGGTTCACCCTCGACGAGGTGGCCGCGCTGCAGCGGGTGAAGCTCGTCGACATCGGTCTGCGGATGGCCGGCCTGCTGCCGACCGATGCCGGCTGAGCGCTGCGATCCCCGGGCGCCGAGCCGCCGGGCGCGGCGCCTCGCCGACCGTGGGTGACGCGCAATCCGGCGGTGCGAGACGGGCCGGCACACCGTCGTGCGCTGATATCGTGCGAGCATGGCTGCCGCACCCGCACGGATGCTCGGCCGCTGGCCGGTGTCAGACGGTCGCGGGCAGGGCAGGGTCGACCGCGGTCACGGTGAGGACGAGGGAAGCCGCGCCGGAGATCCTCGCCGGAGCGCTCCCGTCGGCCGCTTCCTGGCGGTCGCCGCGCTC
>NZ_DAMDLU010000147.1:0-621 GCF_032084865.1 Microbacterium sp. | reverse complement strand
GCATCGCTGGGCATTCCGGCGGCGAGGCTGGCCCTGGCGGGTGCATCGTTCGCCGCCGCCACTGCGTTGTTCGCCGTGCAGCTGTCGCACCGTCATCCTCATTCCCGCCTGGGCGCGGCGAACGTGGTCACCCTCGTGCGGATGGCCATCGTCGCGCTGCTGCTGGGGCTGCTCCCCGCGAGCGGCCCCCTCTCGAACGTGGTCGTCGTGCTGACGGTGGGTGCCGGTACGTTCGCGCTGGCCCTCGACGGCGTCGACGGCTTCCTGGCCCGCCGTCAGGGAACGGCCTCGCCGTTCGGCGCCTCCTTCGACATGGAGGTCGACGCGGCCTTCGGCCTGGTTCTCGCGCTGCTCGCCATGCACGGCCCGGCCGGTGCGCTCGCGCTGCTGCTCGGCCTGCCGCGGTACCTGTTCGCGATCGCCGCCGTCGTCGCTCCCTGGCTCAACGGCCCACTCGACGAGCGGTACAGCCGCAAGGTGGTGTGCGTGGTGCAGCTGATCGCCCTGCTGACGCTGCAGCTGCCCTTCCTGCCCCCGGCAGTGGCGGTCGCGCTGGTCGCGGCGACCGGACTGTCGCTGGCGTGGTCGTTCGGCGTCGACGTGCGCGCCCTCTGGCGACGC
>NZ_DAMDLU010000146.1:0-7176 GCF_032084865.1 Microbacterium sp. | reverse complement strand
ATGAGGCCAGCGCCGCAGCCGACGAGGCGGACGCCGCGGCCGCAGCCGCCGAAGCGGCGGAGCACCCCTCCCCGGCCGATGCGCCCACACCGCGACGCTCGATGTGGACGCGCCTTGACCGCCCGTTCCGGCTCGGATTCCTGCTCACGCTCGGCGGCCTGTCGGCGTTCCTGCTCGCACTCGCGCTCACCAGCCTGTCGACGGTGCTCGTCTACGTCGCCATCGCCCTGTTCGCAGCGCTGGGCCTGAACCCCGCCGTCCGCCTGCTCACCCGGCGCGGGCTGTCGCGCGGCGTCAGCGTCGCCATCGTCATCGTCGCCCTCGTCGCCGCCGTCGGTCTCGTGCTGGTGCTGATCGTGCCGGTCGTCGTCGATCAGATCGCGTCGTTCGTGAAGTCGGTCCCGGATGTGGTGGACGACTTCATGCACACCGACCTGTACGTGCTGCTCGAGAAGCAGTTCGGCGACCAGATCAGCTCGCTGCTCGCCGACGGCCAGAAGCTGCTCACCGACGGCAAGACGCTCACCGCCCTCGGCGGCGGCGCCCTGAAGGTCGGCACGTCGATCGCTGAGGGCGTCTCGGCCTTCGTCATCGTGTTCGTGCTCACCCTCTACTTCGTCGTGGGACTGCCGGGCATCATCACCTCGATGCTGCGCCTGGCCCCTGCCCGCAAGCGCCAGCAGGCCCGCAGCATCATCGATCAGATCACCGAGTCGGTCGGCGGCTACGTGCAGGGCATGGTCATCCTCGCGTTCGCGAACTCGATGGTGGCGCTCGCGCTGTACTTGCTGCTGGGGCTGCCGTTCCCGCCGCTGATGGCCGTCGTCGCATTCCTGGTGACGCTCATCCCGCTGGTCGGTCCGCTGCTCTTCCTCGCCATCGGCACCGTCGTCGCGCTGCTCGCCGACCCGTTGCACGCGCTGATCTTCGGCGTCATCTACCTGATCTACATCCAGATCGAGGCGTACGTGCTGACGCCGAAGGTGATGAACCGCACCCTCGAGGTCCCCGGTCTGCTGGTGGTGCTCGGCGCCCTGGTCGGTGGCACCCTGCTCGGGCTGCTCGGTGCGCTCGTGGCGGTGCCGGCCACGGCATCCATCCTCATCATCCTGAATCAGATCTTCATCCCCCGGCAGGACGAGCGCGTCTGACCCGCGAGAGCAGCGGCGCGGCCGGGTGGGCGAACCCACCCGGCCGCGCCGGTGTTCAGGGCCGGGTCAGATCAGGCCCTTGTCCTTCAGCCATGCCTTGGCGATGTCGGCCGACGACTTCTGGTCGACGGTGCTCTGCACGTTCATCGCCACGAGATCCTCGGCGCTCAGTTCGGCGCTGATCGCGTCGATGACCTTGCTGACCTCGTCGGCGATGTCGCTCGAGACGAGCGGCACGACGTTCGACGCGAGGATCATGTTCTCGGGATCCTTCAGCGCCACGATGTCCTCGGTCTGGAAGGCGGGATCGGCGGAGTAGATGTCGGCCACCTGCACCGTGCCGGCCAGCAGCGCGTCGAGGGTGCCCTGGCCCGTGGCCGAGAACTTCAGGTCGACGCCGTACGCGTCCTTCGCGCCCGCGGGGCCGTACGGGCGCTGCTCGAACTCGGGTGCGGCGCCGATGGTCGCCGGCTCGCTGAGCTTCGACAGGTCGGCGATCGAGGTGAGCTCGTTCTCGTCGGCGAACGACTTCAGCACGGTGTACGTGTCCTGGTCGCTGGCGTCGGCGTACTGCAGCGCGGTGAGCCCGTCGGGGAGCGCGTCCTTCAGGGCGGCGTACACGTCGTCGGGGCTGGTGGCGGTCGCCTTCTTGTCGAGGTACTCGAGCAGGTTGCCGGTGTACTCGGGGAACAGGTCGATGTTGCCCGACTCGACCTCGGGCATGTAGGCGTCACGCTGGCCGATGTTGAACTTGCGGTCGACGGTGAAGCCGGCGTCTTCCAGACCCTGCGCGTAGATCTCGGCGATGATCTCGTTCGAGTAGTACGCCTGCGAGCCGACGACGATCGTGTCGCCGCCGGTGTCGCCGCTGTCGGCGCTGGGCTTGTCGAGTGGATTCGCGTTCGATCCGCAGCCGGCCAGTGAGAGGGCGGCGACGAGGGCGATACCGGCGGTGAGCGCGGTGCGGGTTCTGCGATGGATGGACATGGCGGGCCTTTCGGTGTCGGTCAGGCAGGGGCGGATGCCACGCGGCGAGCGCGCGACGTCGAAGCGGGTGTTCCGGATGCCGCGGGGCGCAGCCCCGCGGGGACGGCGGCGCGCTGGGCGAGCGCCATCAGCAGGTCGACGATGAGGGCGAGAGCGGCGACGAGGATCGCGCCGCCGAGCACCTGGTCGAAGCGGCTGAGCGGGATGCCCTGGATGATGGGCCATCCGAGCCCGCCGAGGTTCACGTAGGCGGCGATCGTGACGGTGGCGATCACCTGCAGCAGCGCGGAGCGCAGACCGCCGACGAGCAGCGGCAGGCCGAGACGCAGCTCGACTTTCGTGAAGATCTGCCACTCGGTCATGCCCATCGCGCGGGCGGCGTCGATGACCCGGCGGTCGATGGCCTCGAGGCCGGTGTACGCGCCGGCGAGCAGCGAGGGGATGGCGAGCAGCACGAACGTGATCACGGCGGCGAGCGGGGTCTGCAGGATGCCCATCACGAGCACCAGCAGCACGAGCAGCCCGAACGAGGGGATCGCACGTGCGGCGCCCGAGATGGCCACCGCGATCTCGCGCCCCCGCCCGGTGTGGCCGATCAGCCATCCGGCGGGCAGGGCGATCGCGGCGGCGACGGCCACCGAGATGATCGTGTAGATCAGGTGCTGGGCGAGCAGGGTGGGCAGGGCGTAGGTGCCGACCAGCCGCTCGGGGGAGAACAGCCAGGCGAAGGCGTCGGCGAACAGATTCATGCGCTGACCGCCTTCGCCTGTCGAAGGGTCGCCGTCCGCGTCCACGGCATGAGCATCCGCCCCGCGAGGATCAGCAGCACGTCGACGACCAGCGCGATGATCACCACCGCCACGACGCCGGCGAGCACCTCCGCGATGAGTCTGCGCTGCTGCCCGTTGGTGAACAGGTAGCCCAGGTTGGTGACCCCGATCAGGATGCCGACCGTCGCGAGCGAGATGGTCGAGACCGCGGTCACCCTCAGGCCCGCCAGGATGACGGGCCCGGCGAGCGGCAGCTCGACCGTGAAGAAGCGTCGCGGTGCTGCGTAGCCCATGGCGGTCGACGCCTGCAGCACACCCGCATCCACCGAGTCGAGCCCGTCGGCGACCGCACGGACGAGGATCGCGACGGCGTAGATCGTCAGCGCGGCGATCAGGTTCTCCTCGCTGATCACCGAGTACCCGAAGGCTGCGGGCATGAGGATCAGCAGCGCCAGCGAGGGGATCGTGTACAGCAGACCGGTGAGCACGATGACGGGTCCGCGCACCAGCCGGTATCGCCACGCGACCCAGCCGAGCGGCAGCGACAGCACGAAGCCCAGCGCGATCGGGATGAGACTCTGACGCAGGTGGTCCACCGTGAGCTCGACGATGAGCCCGAGGTTGTCCACCACCCAGTTCATGCCGTCGGCTCCCCCGTGCCGACGAGGCGGCCCTGCGTGCGCCCCTCCGAGTCGACGACCACCTGGCCGTTCGGAGTCTGCTTCACGGTCAGCGCACGGCGGCCCCGCTCGGCGCCGATGAACGCCTCGACGAAGGCATCCGCAGGCTTCTCGATGATCTCGCTGGGGCTGCCGACCTGCACGATCCGCGCTCCGCGATCGAGGATCACGACCTGATCGCCGAGCAGGAAGGCCTCGTCGATGTCGTGCGTGACGAACACGACGGTCTTGTCGAGCTCGCTCTGCAGGCGGATGAGCTCCTGCTGCAGATCGGCGCGCACGATCGGGTCGACCGCGCCGAACGGCTCATCCATGAGCAGGATGTTCGGATCGGCGGCGAGCCCGCGAGCGACGCCCACGCGCTGCTGCTGACCACCCGAGAGCTGGCTCGGATAGCGCTCGGCGAGCGACTGGTCGAGACCGACCGTGGTGAGCATCTCTCGTGCCCGCACGTGCGCGTCGCGACGCGAGACGCCCGTCAGGCGCAGCACCGTCGCCACGTTGTCGAGCACGGTGAAGTGCGGCATGAGACCGGAGTTCTGCATGACGTAGCCGATGCTGCGCCGCAACGCGACCGGATCACCGCCCAGCACGCTCTTCCCGTCGATCTCGACCTCTCCCGACGTGGGCTCGACCATGCGGTTGATCATGCGCAGCAGCGTCGTCTTGCCGCAGCCGGACGAGCCGACGAACACGGTCGTCTTGCGTGAGGGGATGATCAGGCTGAAGTCATCGACGGCGCGCGTGCCATCGGGGAACGTCTTGGTGACCGACCGGAACTCGATCATCGGCTCACGGCTCCTGCGGGGACAGCTCTCATGCACGTACCTCCTGGCATCCCTTCGAGGGTAGGGGACATCACCGACATTGCGGCGGAATCGCTCCCTGCCCGCAATCCGGGTTCGGAGCCGTCGCCCCGGCGGATTGCCGGCCGTGCCCCGTCACGCCGTCGCACGGTCATGCGGACTGCCTGCCGTACTCCTCGAGGAATCGCAGCCAGATCTCGCTCATCGTGGGATAGGCGGGAACCGCGTGCCAGAGCCGGCTGATCGGCACCTCTGCGACCACGGCGATGGTCGCAGCCTGCAGCATCTCGGCGACGTCGTCGCCCACGAAGGTCGCCCCGAGGATCACCTCGCGCTCGGTGTCGATCACCATGCGCGCCCGCCCCTGGTAGCCGTCGGCATGCAGAGCCGCGCCCGACACCGAGCCCAGGTCGTAGTCGACGACCGCGATCTCCCGGCCGGCGTCGCGGGCGGCATCCGCGGTCAACCCCACCGAGGCGACCTCCGGTTCGCTGAAGACCACCTGCGGCACCGCAGCATGGTCGGCGGTCGCCACATGACGGCCCCACGCGTCATCGGCGACCACTTCTGCCCGGGAGCGGGCGACGATCACATCCCCGGCGGCGCGCGCCTGATACTTGCCCTGATGCGTCAGCAGAGCCCGGCCGTTGACGTCCCCGACGGCGTACAGCCACTCAGTGCCCGGCACCCGCATCGTGTCGTCGACCTCGATCGAGCGACCCGACTGCAGTCCGATCGTCTCGAGACCGATGTCGGCGCTGCGCGGGGTGCGTCCGGTGGCGACGAGCACCTCGGCTGCCCTGACCTCCGCCCCGCCGTCGAGGGTCAGGATGACCGCATCTCCCTCGCGACGCACCGCGGTGGTCTGCGTCTCCAGCCGCACATCGACGCCCATCCCGCGCAGCCCCTCGGCGACCTGTTCACCGGCGAACGGCTCCATCCGCTCGAGCAGGCCGCGCCTGGCGATCAGCGTGACCCTGGCCCCGAGCCCGGCGAAGACCGTCGCCATCTCGACGCCGACGACCCCGCCGCCGATGACGGCCAGCGAGTCGGGCACCTGTTCGGCGCCGGTCGCCTCGCGGCTGGTCCATGGGCCGGCTTCGACGAGGCCCGGGATGTCGGGGATCGTGGCATCCGATCCGGTCGCGACTGCGACTGCGTGCCGTGCCCGCAGCACCCGCTCGCCGTGTTCGGTGGTGACCGTGACCTCACGCTCACCGGTCAGCCGCCCGTGCCCGCGCACCAGGTCGATGCCGGCGCTCTGCAGCCACGACACCTGCCCGTCGTCCGACCAGTGCGAGACGAAGTCGTCGCGCCTGGCGAGCACGTCGGCGGGTGCGACGTCGCCGCCCGTGACTCCGCGCACGTGCTGGGCCGCGCGCAGCGCCTGCAGGGGCCGCAGCAGCGCCTTCGACGGGGTGCACGCCCAGTACGAGCACTCGCCGCCGACGAGTTCGCTCTCGACGATGACGGCGGTGAGCCCGCCCTGCACGACTCGGTCGGCCACGTTCTCGCCGACGGGACCCGCGCCCAGCACGATGACGTCGTATTCGTCGCTCATCCGGCCAGTCTTGCGGACGGCGCGGCTTCGCCGTCGGGGGTTGACACGACTGCGGCCTTCCGTGACGTCGCATGCCCTTCTGCTCGACCCGGCCACGGTGCGACGATGGGACATGACGTCAGAATCCGAGGCCGGCGCTTCGGACCCCGAGCTCGCTCGTCGACTGCAGATCCTCTCGACCGAGCACTGGGGCCTGCTCGCTGCGCGCAGCACGGCGCAGAGCGAGGTGCTCAGCCGGATCTCCATCCACCTCACCCTCGTCTCGGCGGGCCTGGTCACGATCGGCCTGCTCGGGCAGGCATCCGGGTTCGCGTCGTGGTTCCCCGTGGCGGCGATCAGCATCCTCGGATTCATCGCCGCGGTCGGTCTGCTCACGCTCATGCGGGTGCTCGTGGTCGCGGAGGAGGACCTGATGTACGTGCTGGCCATGAACCGCATCCGCGCCGGCTACCAGCGTCTCGACCCCACCGCGGCCGAGCTCTTCCTCGCCTCGGTGCACGATGATGAGCTCGGCATGACGGTGACGTACTCGTTCCTGCGTCGTCGCGGATCGCTCGAGCAGGTGCTCGGCTCGTCGGCGATGCTCAGCACGCTCGTGAACGGCACCGTCACCGGCATGTTCTTCGGCGGGCTGAGCGCGTTCCTCGGCGCACCTCAGCCCGGCTCGGTGGCCATCGGGCTCTCATCCGGACTCGCGGTCGTCGCGGCCGCCGTCGCGTACGGCGGCTACCGGTTCGTGTCGGTGTGGCGAACGTATCCGCCGCTCAACCCGAGTGCCGGTCCGCCCGCGCAGTGGCGGATGCCGGCTTGACGCGGCTCAGCGCGCGGGCAGGATCACCGTCGGCGTCGGCGCCTCGGTGACGTGGCGCACGTCGCGCGGAGCGCCGGTGCGCTCGTCGATGTCGACCACGCCGACCGTTCCGGAGCGCTGCCCCGACACCAGCAGCGTGCCGTCGTACACGAGGTGGTGGCGCGGCCAGTAGACGCCGGAGTCCGCGAGCGCGAGAGGTTCGAGGATGTCGCCGCCGCCGCGCACGCGCAGCGCCGCGAGCGTGTTGCTGCCCCGAAGCGCCGTGTACAGGGTGTCGCCGTCGCGCGAGACGGCGAGCTCGGCGGGGAAGTCGAACCCCACCCGGGCGATCGGCGACGCGGTGGTCGCCGCGACGAGCCCCCAGCGCCCGTCGCGGGCGGATGCCAGGGTGAACACCTCGCACGAGAACT
>NZ_DAMDLU010000145.1:0-7188 GCF_032084865.1 Microbacterium sp. | reverse complement strand
TCGAGCTGACCGGTTCGCAGCATCGTGTCGGTGCGGACACCGTCGAGCTGACCGGTTCGCAGCATCGTGTCGGTGCGGACACCGTCGAGCTGACCGGTTCGCAGCATCGTGTCGGTGCGGACACCGTCGAGCTGACCGGTTCGCAGCATCGTGTCGGTGCGGACACCGTCGAGCTGACCGGTTCGCAGCATCGTGTCGGTGCGGACACCGTCGAGCTGACCGGGGTCAGACCCGCAGTGCCCGCGCCCGGTAGACTGGTCTGCTATGTCTGATGGCCCCCTGATCGTCCAGAGCGACCGCACCGTGCTGCTCGAGGTCGCGCATGCCGACGCCGAATCCGCTCGGCACGAGCTGGCGATCTTCGCCGAGCTGGAGCGCGCGCCCGAGCACATCCACACCTACCGCATCACGCGGCTGGGGCTGTGGAACGCCCGCGCTGCCGGGCACACCGCCGACGACATGCTCGAGACGCTCGATCGCTGGTCGCGCTTCCCCGTGCCGCCCTCGGTGACCGTCGACCTGCGGGAGACGGTGGGCCGCTACGGCCGGCTCGTGATCGAACGCGACGACGAGGGTCTGCTGGTGCTGCGCTCCACCGATCCGGCCGTGCTCGCCCAGGTGGCGAACAACAAGCGCATCCAGCCGCTGCTCATCGGGCACCCCTCCCCCGACAGCTACGTCGTCGACGCGTGGGCGCGCGGCCAGATCAAGCAGGAGCTGCTGAAGATCGGCTGGCCGGCGGAAGACCTCGCCGGCTACACCCCGGGAACCCCGCACGAGATCGACCTCGACGAGGACGGCTGGACCATGCGGCCGTACCAGCGCCAGGCGGTCGACGCCTTCGCAAAGGACGGCTCAGGCGTGGTCGTGCTGCCGTGCGGCGCGGGCAAGACGATCGTCGGCGCGGGCGCGATGGCCGCGACCCGGACGACGACCCTGATCCTGGTGACGAACACCGTCTCGGCACGGCAGTGGCGCGACGAGCTTCTCAGGCGCACCTCGCTCACCCCCGAGGAGATCGGCGAGTACTCCGGTCAGGCCAAGGAGGTCAAGCCGGTCACGATCGCGACCTACCAGATCCTCACAGCGAAGCGGAAAGGTCAGTACGCGCATCTCTCGCTGCTCGACGAGATGGACTGGGGTCTGATCGTCTACGACGAGGTGCACCTGCTTCCGGCTCCCGTGTTCAAGCTGACCGCCGACCTGCAGGCGCGCCGCCGCATCGGACTCACCGCGACGCTCGTGCGCGAGGACGGCCGCGAGGGCGACGTGTTCAGCCTGATCGGGCCCAAACGCTTCGACGCCCCGTGGAAGCAGATCGAAGCGCAGGGCTTCATCTCCCCCGCCGCCTGCTACGAGGTGCGCGTCGACCTGCCGCCGAGCGACCGGCTCGAATACGCCGCCGCGACCGACGACGAGCGCTACCGTCTGGCCGCATCCGCCCCGGCGAAGATCACCGCGGTGCGCGAGCTGATCGCGAAGCACCCCGGCGAGCGCATCCTGGTCATCGGGCAGTACCTCGATCAGCTCGAGAGCCTCTCGCAGGCGCTGAACGCCCCGCAGATCACGGGGGCGACTCCGGTCGACGAGCGCGAACAGCTGTACCGGCAGTTCCGCGAGGGCGAGATCTCCCTGCTCGTGGTGTCGAAGGTGGCGAACTTCTCGATCGACCTGCCCGAGGCGTCGGTCGCCATCCAGGTGTCGGGCTCGTTCGGGTCGCGCCAGGAGGAGGCGCAGCGTCTGGGCCGGCTGCTGCGACCCAAGCAGTCGAACCACACCGCGAGCTTCTACACGCTGATCGCCCGTGACACGATCGACCAGGACTACGCGCAGAACCGTCAGCGCTTCCTCGCCGAGCAGGGGTACAGCTACACGATCATGGATGCCGTAGACCTGGCCGCCTGAGCGGGAACCCGACGTCAGCCGGTCTCGTCCCCGGGCCTCACGCCGCAGCGCCAGCACGGGGCCGCGAGGTCGTCGAGCAGTGCACCGCACTCGGGGCACACCTGCGAGAGCCAGCAGGCGCTGTCGCCGTGCTGTTCCTCGCCGCCGTCGACCATGCGACCGAGGTTACCCCGCCCTTTCGGAATCTCCCCCACGGGCGAACCAGTCGAGGCAGAGCCCGGCGACGGCATCCGGCGCGTCGTCGACGACGAAGTGGGCGGCGCCGTCGACGAAGGCGAGGTCGAAGCGGTCGGCGTACCGATCCTGTCCGCGGCAGATGTGGCGCACCGTCTGCTCGGCGAACGGACCGTCCTCACGGCCGAACACCGCGAGCGTCGGCGGGTGCAGCCGCTGCCTCTTGTAGTGCCCGCTCGCGAGGCGCATCACCTCGGGGATGATCATGCCGCGGTAGAGCGCACGCACCGCGGCGTCGAATCCGGGGCGTCCCTGCACGCGCAGATACCCGTCGACGACGTCGTCGGTCATCGGCTTCGCCGCGTAGTCGGGCCCGAACAGCCACGCGAGCGACCGTCCCGCCCGGTGCGTCAGCAGCGGGGGCATGTGCTTGAAGGCGGGGAGGAGCTTCGGGCTGAAGGTCATGAACCCCGGTGGCATCGCGAACTGCACGGCGGTGCGCACCCGCTCGGGGTGGGTGTAGCTGAGCTGACCGGCGACGACGGCACCGAGGTCGTGGCTCACGACGTGTGCGTTCTCGACGCCGAGGGCATCGAGCATCGCGATGAGATCCGCGCGCATCGAGGTGCGACGGATCGCGGGGTCGTCCGCCTCTGTCCAGCCGGAGCCGCGCAGATCAGGGCAGATCACGCGGTAGCCGTGGGCGGCGAGCTGCGGCGCGACGCGCCGCCACTCCCACCAGTGCTGCGGAAATCCGTGCAGCATCAGCACGGCTTCTCCGTCGCCGATGACGGCGACGTGGCTGCGCAGTCCGGGGGTCTCGACGATGAGGTGCTCGAAGCCCGCCGCCGGCGGGAGCGGCGGAGACCAGTCACGGTCGAGCGCTGTCTTCGACGATGACGGTACATCCATGATGAGCCTCCCAGTCGCTCCAGCGGGTCGTCATCGGCCCTGCGGCCAGGTTACTATGTTCGTAGTATTTTATCACTATGGAAGTAGTAGCGAATAGGCTCGAGGTGTGAGCAGCACCCGACGACGCGCGCAGGACGCGGCGGTCGATCTCATCGGCGCCGAGGGCATCCGCGCGCTCACACACGGCAGGGTCGACGCCGCGGCGTCACTTCCCGCCGGCTCCACATCGAACCACTTCCGCACGCGGGCGGCTCTCATCGCCGGTGTGATCGAGGGGATGGCAGCCGCAGAGCGGGAGGATGCCGGGGCCTCGGCGATCCGCTCCCGCGACGACCTCGTGGGCGCCCTGAGCCGGATGATCGAGGTGCAGTCGGGCCCCCTCGCCGGTCGCACCCGGGCGCGATACGCCCTGTTCCTCGAAGCGGATGCCGACGCCGCGCAGCCGCTGCGAGAGCAGCGGCTCGGCATGGAGGCGTGGATCCACGGCATCCTGCTCGAACTCGGCAGCCCCCCGGCTGCCGCTCGCGCGCCGTTCCTGATGGCGGCGTGCGAGGGGCTGCTCCTGCACCGGATCACCGTCGACCCCGACGCTCCGATCGCCGAGGTCGTCGCGGTCGCGGTGGATGCGGCCCTGGCATCCTGACCCGCGCGCCGAACCCAATCAGCCACCGCAGGGCCGCAGTCACCATAATGGGGTCATGACTGATGCGCGAATCCTGGTCGTCGACGACGAGCCGAACATCCGCGACCTGCTCTCCCGGGGTCTCAGCTTCGCCGGGTTCACGGTGCGGACCGTGGCGAACGGAGCGGCCACCATCTCGGCCGTCCTCGAGGAGGAGCCCGACCTCATCATCCTCGACGTGATGCTCCCCGACATGAACGGGTTCAGTGTGACCAAGCGCCTGCGAGGCGCCGGCTTCACCGCCCCCATCCTCTTCCTCACCGCGAAGGACGACACGCAGGACAAGATCGAGGGCCTCAACGCCGGCGGCGACGACTACGTGACGAAGCCGTTCGCCCTTGACGAGATCGTCGCGCGCGCCCAGGCGATCCTCCGCCGCACCATGCAGGCCGATGAGGAATCGCTGATCCGCGCCGGCGAGCTGTCGATGGACCAGGACACCCACGACGTCTTCGTCGGCAAGGTGCCGATCGAGCTCAGCCCCACCGAGTTCAAGCTGCTGAAGTACCTCATGCTGAACCCGAACCGGGTGCTGTCGAAGGCGCAGATCCTCGACCACGTGTGGGAGTACGACTTCAACGGCGACGCGGGCATCGTCGAGAGCTACATCTCGTACCTGCGTCGCAAGATCGACCCGCACACCGAGGAGTCGGTGATCCAGACCAAGCGCGGCTTCGGCTACATGCTCAAGGTCGGCAAGTCCGCGTAGCGGATTCCGAGCCGAGGCGGTCATGGCAGGCGAGCCCGACTCCGTCACCCTGTGGTGGCGGCGCATCAGCCTGCGCGCCAAGGTCACCGGCGTCACCGTCGCCGTGCTCGCCCTCGGCCTGATGATCGCCGGCATCGGCACGGTGCCGATCCTGCGCGGGGCGATGATCAACAACATCGACGCGCAGCTGCCGGCCCTCGCCACCACCGGTCAGGCCGAGCGCTTCTTCGACGTGTCGGCCGACGGCGGCCGGCTCGTCTTCGAGCCGGCCGAGATCGCACCGCGTCCCACCGAATTCATGGTCGCGTTCTACACGGCGAGCGGCGAGTTCGTCGCGGAGGCGGGCGGTCAGGCGTCCGGTACCCGCCCCGAGTTCCCCGCCGCGTTCACGCTGCAGGACGCCGTCAGCCAGGGCGATCAGGTGATCACCCTGGACGGCGAGGAGGGTGAGACGTACAGCGCCGTCGCCTCGGCGCAGTCGGCGCAGGACCCCCAGGGTCTCACCTACGTGCAGATCGTCGCGCTGCCGCTCGACGAAGCCGACCGCATCGTTGCCACCTACGTCGCCGTGTACACCACGGTGGCCCTGGTCACCATCCTGCTGGCCGCGCTGCTCACCCGCGGACTCGTGACCCTGACCTTCCGCCGGCTCGGGCAGGTCGAGTCGACGGCCATGGCGATCGCGGCCGGGGACTTCAGCCAGCGCCTCACCGACCTCGAGCCGACCACCGAGGTGGGCCGGCTGAACTGGGCCATCAACACCATGCTGGATCGCGTCGACCGCTCGCTCGCGCAGCGCGACCGCACCGTGCAGAACATGCGACGGTTCATCGGCGACGCGAGCCACGAGCTGCGCACTCCGCTGGTGAGCGTGCGCGGCTACGCCGAGCTGTACCGGATGGGCGCGATCACCGGCGAGGAGGACACCGCGCGCGCGATGGAGCGCATCGAGAAGGAGGCGATCCGCATGGGAGTGCTCGTCGAGGACCTGCTCGCGCTCGCCCGCCTCGATGAGGAGCGGTCGCGCGAGCTGCAGATCGAGCCGCTCGACCTGCGCCCGATCGCACGGGATGCGGCGCTCGATCTGCGGGTCGCGGCTCCCGGACGCACGATCACCGTCGTCGACACCACCGCAGACGAGCACGAGACCCCCCGCCTGCATGGCAAGTCGTCGAGCACCGACCCGGTCCCCGAGCCGCCGCGCTCGGCGACCACCCGTCCGGCGAATCCGCTGGCCCGCCTGCGTCGACGCCCCCGGCCGGCCACGCCGGTGCCCGCCATCGACTTCACCGAGGCGACGGATGCCCCGGTGCGCACGCCCCCGATCGTCCTCGGAGAGGACAACAAGGTGCGCCAGGTGATCACGAACCTGCTCGGCAACGCGCGCCGGTTCTCACCGGGCGACAGTCCGATCGAGCTCGTCGTGGGAGCGGATCGCCGGCGAGGCGTGGGCACGATCTCGATCGTCGACCACGGCGAGGGGATCCCCCCGCAGATCCGCGAGCAGATCTTCGAGCGCTTCTGGCGCGCCGACACCTCCCGGGCGAGGGAGACGGGCGGCTCGGGCCTCGGGCTCGCGATCGTCGCATCGATCGTCGAATCGCTGCACGGCGCCGTCTCGGTCGAGGCGACGCCGGGTGGAGGTGCGACGTTCATCGTCGCCCTGCCGCTGGCGCCGGCGCAGTCCACGCCCGCCCATCTGCTGGAGGAGACGCAGCCGATCGAGCGACTGGACCGCTGAGCGTCGACTGACTCTGCACAGTCCAGGCGCCGGGCGGGCTGTGCACGGATAACGGAAATCGGCGTCGTCCCCCGCTGCGGCGACGTCTAGCCTCGAAAGCCCATCGAGAGGAGACCCCATGTCCGTCTTCACCGTCGACACCGACGCCGTCCAGGCCGCCAACGGCGCCGCCTACGCCACCATGGAGCGGCTGCAGAGCGAGTCGGCCGCGCTGATGGCGCAGCTGACCCAGCTGCAGTCGTCATGGACCGGTGCCGCGGCCGCCGCGTTCCAGCAGTGCAGCGAGCAGTGGCGGGGAGCTCAGATGCACGTCGAGCAGGTGCTGGGATCGATCAGCAGCGCGCTCGGTTCGGCCGCGGCGCAGTACGCGGATGCCGATCAGTACTCCGCGAGCCTGTTCCGCTGATGACGCGCAGAACGCCCCCTGCGGTGAGGCAGGGGGCGTTCGATGCAGTGCTTCAGATCCTCGGGATCAGAAGTCCATGCCGCCGGACGGGTCGGCCGGCATGGCCGAAGCCTTCTCCGGCTTGTCGGCGACGACGACCTCGGTGGTCAGGAACAGACCGGCGATCGACGCGGCGTTCTGCAGCGCCGAGCGGGTGACCTTGGCCGGGTCGATGATGCCCTGTGCGAACATGTCGCCGTACTCGCCCGTGGCCGCGTTCAGACCGTGGCCGGCGGGAAGCTCGGCCACCTTGTGCGAGACGACGCCGGGCTCGAGGCCCGCGTTGATCGCGATCTGCTTCAGCGGAGCACCGGTTGCGACGCGGACGATGTTCGCGCCGGTCGCCTCGTCACCCTCGAGCTCGAGGGTGTCGAGCACCTTGGCCGACTGCAGCAGCGCGACGCCACCACCGGCGACGATGCCCTCTTCGACGGCCGCCTTCGCGTTGCGGACGGCGTCTTCGATGCGGTGCTTGCGCTCCTTGAGCTCGACCTCGGTCGCGGCACCGGCCTTGATGACGGCCACGCCGCCGGCCAGCTTCGCGAGGCGCTCCTGCAGCTTCTCACGGTCGTAGTCGCTGTCGGTGTTCTCGATCTCGCGACGGATCTGCGTGACGCGAC
>NZ_DAMDLU010000144.1:0-7322 GCF_032084865.1 Microbacterium sp. | reverse complement strand
AGACCGCGGCGCCCGCGATCGCCCGCATCCTCGAAGACGCCCCGCGCGACCTGCGCGGCACCGCGTTCATCGAGGTGCCCGAGCCGGCCGACGCGCTCGAGATCGCCGCACCAGCCGGTGTGCAGGTGACCTGGCTGCCGCGCGCCGACGGCGACGCGCACGGGGCGTCTCTCATCCCGGCGGTGCTCGGTCATCTCGGCGACGCGCACACGCACGTCGATGTGCGCGACGTCGAGACCGAGGAGCTGCTCTGGGAGACCCCCGTGCACTCGAACCTGGGCGAGCGGATCGCCGCGGCGCATGCCCCCGCCGACCGGTACTTCTGGATCGCCGGCGAGAGCGGCGTGGTGACGACCCTGCGCCGTCACCTGGTCAAGGACCTCGGTGTCGACCGCGCGCAGGTGGCGTTCATGGGGTACTGGCGCCGCGGTGTCGCCATGCGCGGCTGAACGACCGCGAAGGCCGCGACACCCGGGAGTAGTCTGAGCGCATCCGATGAAGGAGGGCGTCATGATGGTTCCCGAGATCAACTACTGGGCCGTGCTGGTCGCGACGGCGTCGAGCATGGTCGTCGGAGCGGTCTGGTACGCGAGGGGCGTGATGGGCGAGCGCTGGGCGCGGCTCGCGAGCGTCGACCTCGAGCATCCCTCCCGAGGGCCGCTGTGGCCGCTGGTCACGACCGTGCTGGTCAGCTTCGTGACCGCCTGGGTGCTCGCGGGAGCCGCGACGATCGCCTGGCACTTCTACGGCGGCTCGTACCTGTGGGCATCCGTCGTCACGTCGGTGACGCTGTGGGCCGGCTTCACCGCCGCCCGTTTCATCACACACGACGCGTTCGAGGGCCGCTCGACACGGCTCACGACCCTCAACATCGGACACGAGCTGCTGACGGTGCTCATGATGGCGCTGATCGTCGGCGTCTGGCCGCCCGCCGGACTCTGAGCCGGTCGCGTCGAGCGGGCGGATGCTACGCCGCGGCGTCGGGCGTCGGGCGTCGGTGAGTCAGGCGGCGATGCGCGCGACGGCGGCGATGGCGCTCTCGAAGAAGCCGAGCCCGTCGACGCCCGAGCGCATCGCGGCGCGGGTGTCGGGACCGAAGCCCGCCTCGGTGGCGTGCTCGGGGTGCGGCATGAGGCCGACCACGTTGCCGCGCTCGTTCGTGATGCCGGCGATGTCGCGCAGCGATCCGTTCGGGTTGACCCCGGCGTACCGGAAGGCGACGAGTCCCTCGCCCTCGAGACGGTCGAGGGTGTCGTCGGCGGCGATGTAGCCGCCCTCGCCGTTCTTGAGCGGGATGACGATCTCCTGGCCCTTCGCGAACGCGTTCGTCCAGGCGGTGTCGTTGTTCTCCACCGTCAGGCGCTGGTCGCGGCGCACGAAGTGCTGGTGGTCGTTGCGGATGAGGCCGCCGGGCAGCAGGTGCGCCTCGACGAGCATCTGGAAGCCGTTGCAGATGCCGAGGATCGGCATCCCGTTCGCGGCCGCATCCTTGACCTCGGCCATGATCGGCGACAGGGCCGCGATCGCCCCCGAGCGCAGGTAGTCGCCGTAGCTGAATCCGCCGGGCAGCACCAGCGCGTCGACCCCCTCGAGGTCGTGCGAGCCGTGCCACAGGGCGACGGGCTCAGCGCCGGCGATGCGCACCGCGCGCTGCGCGTCGCGGTCGTCGAGCGAGCCGGGGAAGGTGATGACGCCGATGCGCACGCTCACTGCGCGACCTCGACTCCCACGACATCCTCGATGACGGAGTTCGACAGCACGTCCTCGGCGAGGCGTCGAGCCTCGGCCAGCACCTCGTCGGTGACCTCGCCGTCCACGGTGAGCTCGAAGCGCTTCCCGATGCGGACCTGACTGAAGTTCTCGACACCCAGGCGGGCGAAGGCGCCGGAGACGGCCTTCCCCTGCGGGTCGAGCAGTTCGGCCTTGGGCATGACGTCGACGACGATGGTGGGCATACCCCTGATTCTAGGCGATCCGGGCGGCGCTCATGCCGCGCGCGTCGAGGTGGCGGCGCGCGGATGCAGGGATTGTCAAGGGTGCGGAAGAAGGTGGTCGCCGTCCGGATGCCTCGCTAGTGTCAGCGCCATGAGAAGTCGTCGCATGATGCTCGCAGGGGTGCTCGCAGGGGTGCTCGCGCTGACCGGCTGCGGTCTGCGTATTCCCGCCGATCCGCATGGCAGTCTCGACCGGATCGAGGGCGGCACGCTGCGCGCGGGAGCGACCGAGCAGCCGCCGTGGGTCGATGTCGACGATTCCGACGAGCCGACCGGCTCGGAGCCCGAGCTGGTGCAGGAGTTCGCCGAGCAGCTGGACGCCCGGGTGGAGTGGACCACCGGCAGCGAGGCCGACCTGCTCACGGCTCTCGAGCGCGGCGAGATCGATCTCGTCGTCGGCGGATTCCTCGATGACACACCGTGGACGGATCGCGGCGCGGTGACGCGGCCGTACGCCGAGCGCAGCACGAAGCACGGGCCGCAGAAGCACGTGATGATCGTGCGGATGGGCGAGAACGCCCTGCTCACGGAACTCGAGACCTTCCTGCACGAGGAGGTCGGCTCATGACGACGCGATTCGGCCGGACGGAGCTCCCGGAGCAGCAGGAGAAGGCTCTGCGCAAGGCGATCCGCTTCGAGTGGTACACCCTGGTCTTCCTCGCCGTGGCCATCACGATGGTGTATCTGGTGATGGGCAGCTCGCAGGCGATGAAGGCGGCCTGGATCGAGGATCTGCTCTCGCTCGCACCGCCGATCGCCTTCCTCGTCGCGGTGCGCATCGTCAACCGCCCGCCGAGCGGTCGCTACCCGTACGGCTATCACCGTGCGGTGGGGATCGCGCACCTGGTCGCCGGTGTCGCACTGTTCGCGATGGGCGCGTTCCTCATCATCGACTCGCTCACCGGACTGATCGGGGGCGAGCATCCCCCCATCGGCACGGTCGTGCTGTTCGGGCAGCCGATCTGGCTGGGCTGGCTGATGGTGGTCGTGATGGCGCTCACCATCCCGCTGCCGATCTACTTCGGCCGGGTGAAGATGCGGCTCGCGAAGGAGCTGCACGACAAGGTGCTCTATGCCGACGCCGACATGAACAAGGCAGACTGGCAGACCGCGGTCGGATCGATCGTCGGGGTGCTCGGCATCGGCATCGGGTGGTGGTGGACGGATGCCGTGGCGGCGCTGCTCATCGCCGGCAGCATCCTGTGGGATGGCATCCGCAACATGCGGGCGGCGATCACCGACCTGATGGACACCGCCGCGACGACGTTCGACGACGGCAGGGTGCATCCGCTGACCGGCAGGATCGACGAGCTGCTGCGTGCGCTGCCGTGGACGGAGGAGGTCGGATCGCGCGTGCGCGACCAGGGGCATGTGCTGCATGTGGAGTCGTTCGTCGTGCCGCGCAAGGGGCGGACACCCAAGCTCGCCGACCTGATCGCCGCGCGCGACGCGTGCATCGACCTGGACTGGAAGGTGCAGGACATCGTGATCGTGCCGATCGATCAGCTGCCGGAAGAGGTCGGCGGGCGCCGCGAGCACCAGTCCGAACGCAACGAGTGAGAGGGGCGCACCGGAGAACCGCCCGAGCGCAGCACCTGTGAGGGGCGTGCCGCTCAGGCCGACCGGAACACGGTGTGCAGGTCGCCGATGACGTCGCGGCCGCCGAGACCGTCGATCTCGAACAGCACGCTGATGCCGGCCAGGGTGTAGCCGAGGCTCTGCACGATCTCGCGCCCCGCGGCGAGCGTACCGCCCGTGGCGAGCACGTCGTCGATGAGCAGGATGCGCGTACCCGCCGGCAGGTCGTCGTGCATCTCGACCGTGGCGGTGCCGTACTCGAGGGCGTAGTCGACGGCTGCCGCCGGACGCGGCAGCTTGCCGGCCTTGCGGATCGGGGCGAACCCGACGCCTGCGGCGACCGCCGCAGCCCCGGCGAGGATGAACCCGCGCGCCTCGACGCCTGCGACGACGTCGAAGGAGCCGGCGAAGGGTTCGATCAGCGCGTCGGTCGTGGCGCGCAGCGCCCGGGCATCCGCCAGCAGAGGCATGATGTCGCGGAACAGGATGCCCCGCTGCGGGTAGTCGGGGATCGAAGCGATCAGGGACTCGGCGCGCGCCAGTTCGGGACTCACCTGCCAAGGGTACCGAACCGGCTCGCCGGCGAACTCGTGGGAGCGCTCCCAGCGAGTCATGGCATCATGAGTCCCATGACCCGAACCTTTCCCGACGGCTTCCTCTTCGGCGCGGCCACCGCGGCCTACCAGATCGAGGGTGCGGCCTTCGAAGACGGCCGCACGGCATCGATCTGGGATGCCTTCGCGCGCGTGCCCGGCGCCGTCGTCGGCGCGGAGAACGGCGACGTCGCCTGCGATCACTATCACCGGTACGCCGACGACGTCGCGCTGATGAAGCGGCTCGGGCTGCAGACCTACCGGTTCTCGACCTCGTGGTCGCGGGTGCGTCCGGACGGCGGGCCGGTCAACGCGGCTGGGCTCGACTTCTACAGCCGTCTGGTCGATGAGCTGCTCGAAGCCGACATCGTGCCGTGGCTCACTCTGCACCACTGGGACATGCCACAGGCGCTCGAAGAGCACGGCGGCTGGACGAGCCGCGACATCGTCGAGCGGTTCACCGACTACGCGCTCAGCGTGCACGACGCGCTCGGCGACCGCGTGCAGCACTGGACCACCATGAACGAGCCGTGGTGCTCGTCGTTCCTCGCGTACACCGCCGGCGTGCACGCGCCTGGTCGCACGAGCATCCGCGACGGGCTTCTCGCCTCGCACCACCTGCTGCTCGCGCACGGCAGCGCCGTGCAGGCGCTGCGCGGGCGCGACGCCACGCTCGATCTCGGCATCACCCTCAACCTCACCGTCGCCGACCCGGCCGACATCGACGACCCGGTCGACGTCGACGCCGCCCGCCGCATCGACGGGCAGTTCAACGGCTGGTTCCTCAGCCCGATCTTCCACGGCGAGTACCCGGCCGACATCGTCCGCGACATCCGCGCGGTCGACCCCGCCGCGGTCGCGGAGTGGCAGGCCGCCGTGCAGCCCGGCGACCTCGAGGTCATCTCCACCCCGATCGATGCGCTCGGCGTGAACTACTACCACGGTGAGCTGCTCTCCGGGCATCCGCAGCCCGGCGGGGGCGACCCGCACCAGACGGCGGGGCAGCAGCGCGAGACGCGCTCGCCGTTCCCGTCGACCGAGGGCATCCACTGGGTCGAGCGCGGGCTGCCGCGCACCGGGATGGGCTGGGAGGTGCAGCCCGAGGGCCTCGCCCGCCTGCTCGCGCACGTCGCGCGCGACTACGCCGCCGATGTGCCGCTGTACGTGACCGAGAACGGCGCCGCGTACGACGACGTGGTCGGTGTCGACGGCGAGGTGGACGACGTCGAGCGCTCCGCGTTCCTGCGCGCTCACGTCGCTGCCACGCTCGACGCCGTCGAGCAGGGCGTCGACGTGCGCGGGTACTTCTACTGGTCGCTGATGGACAACTACGAGTGGGCCTGGGGGTACGCCAAGCGCTTCGGGATCGTGCGCGTCGACTACGAGACGCAGCAGCGCACGATCAAGCAGAGCGGCGCGGAGTACGCTCGGATCATCGCCGCCCGGGCCGTCTGACTCCGGGCGGGTGCGCACCGCCCGAGGGAGGACAGCCATGCCCCGAGCCACGATCGAAGAGGTCGCCGCACTCGCCGGTGTATCCCGCTCGACGGTGTCGCGCGTGGTCAACGGCTCGACCTCGGTCAGCGCCGAGGCGCTCGCCGCCGTGCAGCACGCCATCTCCCAGCTCGGCTACGCCCCGAATCGCGCCGCGCGCTCGCTCGCGAGCCGGCAGACGCATGCGATCGGGCTCGTCGTGCCCGAGGACACCACACGGTTCTTCGGCGACCCGTTCCTGGCATCCGTCGTCGCGGGGATCAGCTCGCGCCTGTCGGAGTCGGAGTACATCCTCAACCTGTTGATCGCGAGTGACGACCCCGACGGCAAGATGACGCGGTTCGTGCGCAACGGCGGGGTGGATGCCGCGATCATCGTGTCGCACCACACCAGCGACTCGTTCGTCGAGCGCATCGCCGAAGCCGTGCCGGTCGTCTTCGGCGGACGCCCGGCCGCGGTGCGCGACAGCGATGTCATCGTCGACGTCGACAACGTGGCTGCGGCCCGCACCGCGACCGAGCACCTCATCGCGCTCGGACGCCGGCGGATCGCGACCATCACGGGCACGATGACGATGGAGGCGAGCGTCGACCGCCGCGACGGCTTCCTCGCGGCACTGACGGATGCCGGACTGTCGTCCGCCGGCGAGATCGACGGCGACTTCAGCGAGCACGGCGGCGCCGAGGCGGCACGTCTGCTGCTGCAGCGCGACGAGCGCCCGGATGCCATCTTCGTGGCGAGCGACCTGATGGCCCGCGGAGCGGTCGGTGTGCTGCGCTCCGCCGGTATGGACGTGCCCGACGACGTCGCGATCATCGGCTTCGACGACTCGAGGGTCGCCGAGTCGTCGGATCTCACCAGCGTGCGGCAGCCGATGTTCGCGCAGGGGGAGATGCTCGCCGGCATGGTGATCGACCTGCTTGCTGGCAGGCGACCCGAATCGCTGACCATCCTGCCGACCGAGCTGGTCGTGCGCGGGTCGGCGCCCGCGGTCTGACACGGGTGGTCTGACACTGCGCGTCAGTCGGGCTGCCGCGTCGGGCACGCCGTGTCGGAGATCTCAGACCATTCGGCCCGCGCGCGGCGTGGCACCCCACGCCACGCCGCTCCGTGCACGTCCGGTCTGTGATTCCCGACGGCGCGCGGCCGGATGGACAGCCGCCGATGTGTTGGGTAGACAGGCGTCATGGCATCCATCGACCTCAACTCCGACCTCGGCGAGAACTCCGCCGAGCGCACGGTGAGCGACGACGCGGCGATGCTCGAGATCGTGACCAGCGCGAACGTGTCGTGCGGCTTCCATGCGGGCCGCGCCGAGGGCATCCGCGACACTCTCGCCGCGGCCGTCGCGAACGGAGTCGTGATCGGCGCGCACCCGTCGTACCGCGACCGCGAGAACTTCGGCCGCGCATCGCTCGATCCGGATTCGCGCACCCTGCAGGCCGAGGTCGAGTACCAGCTGGGCGCGCTCATGGCTCTCGCCGGGGCGGTCGGCGGTCGGGTCGCCTACGTCAAGCCGCACGGCGCGCTGTACAACACGATCGCGCGCGACGAACGCCAGGCGCGGGCGGTGGTCGCCGGCGTCCGGTCGGTCGACCCGGCCCTGGTGATGCTCGGACTCGCGGGCGGAGCGGTGCTCGACATCGCGGCGCGCGCGGGACTG
>NZ_DAMDLU010000143.1:0-7349 GCF_032084865.1 Microbacterium sp. | reverse complement strand
GGCCGCCCGCACGACGACCTCCTCGGCGGCGAGCTGCCGGAACGTCACCGAGCACAGTCCCGCTCTGATCATGCGCGCCTCCCCGACGATGCCGATATCCCTACGAAATCACATCGCGCGATCACAGGTGCGGTGAGACCGTGGCGGCGAACGCGTCCGCCGTGCGTGCGACGACCTTCTCGGGCGCATCCGACCAGATGTCGGCGTTGAAGATCTCCACCTCGATGTCACGGTCGTACCCGGTCTCGGCGACCGCTCGGGTGAGCGAGGCGAAGTCGATGATCCCGTCGCCCATGTAGTGCCGCGAGAGCAGCACGTCGGCGGGGAACGGCGTCTTCCAGTCGCACACCTGGTACGTCGAGATGCGGCCCTCGCGCCCCGCGCGGGCGATCTGCTCGTACACCTGCGGGTCCCACCAGATGTGGAACGTGTCGACCGCGGCGCCGACCACGTCGGCGTCGAAGTCGGCCGCGATGTCGAGCGCCTGGCCGAGTGTGGTCACCACGCAGCGGTCGGAGCCGAACATCGGATGCAGGGGCTCGATCGCCAGGGTGACCCCGGCGCTCTGCGCGTACGGGGCGAGCACGCCGATGGCATCCCGAACCCGTTCGCGCGCACCGATCAGGTCGCGCGACCCTTCGGGCAGGCCGCCCGCGACGAGCACCAGCACGGCCGTGGAGCCGTCGGCTCCCGCCGCGGCCAGAGCGGCCGTCTCGTCGATCGCCCGGCGATTGTCGTCGAGCGCGGCGTCGCGCGCCTGCCCGGCCGGAAGGGTGAAGAACCCTCCGCGGCAGTGGGTCGAGAAGCGCAGGCCCGAATCGGTGAGCATCTTCGCGGCGGTGTCGAGGCCGACCTCGTTCACCGGCTCCCGCCACAGCCCGATCGACTGCACGCCGGCGTCCGCGGTCACCCGAAGGGCGGTGGCGAGGTCGGCGTATTTGATCGTCGCCTGGTTGATCGACAGGCGCGGGTCGGCGGCGGTCATGCGTCCAGTCCGTTCAGCGTCAGCATCCCGTGCCAGCGCTCGCGCGCCAGCTCGGGGTTCTCGAGGGCGAGCGAGGCGTTGGCGAGCTCGACGATGCGTGAGAGGTGCGGCAGGCTGCGCGCGGAGTGCAGTCCGCCGACCATCTGGAACGCCGGCTGGTGGCCGTTCAGCCACGACAGGAACGCGACGCCGGTCTTGTAGTAGAAGGTCGGCGCGGCGAAGATCTGACGGCTGAGCTCTTCGGTGGGACCGAGGATGCGGCGGTACCCGCCGTCGTCGCCGGCGTCGAGCGCCTGGATCGCCGCCGAGGCCACCGGTGTGATCGCCGCGAACGCGCCGAGCAGCGCGTCGGAGTGCGACCGCGCGCCCACTTGCGAGTCGCCGATCAGCGAGACGTAGTTGAAGTCGTCACCGGTGAACATGCGCACGCCCTCGGGCAGGCGCTCGCGCACCGAGATCTCGCTCGCGGCGTTGAGCAGGCTCATCTTGACGCCGCTGATCTTCGCGGGGTTCTCATTGATGATGTCCAGCAGGACCTCGGATGCCGTCTGCCAGTCGCTCGCGCCGAAGTAGCCCTCCAGCTCGGGGTCGAACGCGGTGCCCAGCCAGTGCAGCACGACCGGGGTCGTGGCGCGGTCGAGCACGGCCCGGTACACGCGGCGATAGTCGTCGGCCGACTCCGCGACGCGGGCGAGGTGACGCGATGCCATGAGCACCGGGCCCGCGCCCTGCTGCTCGGTGAACTCGAGCTGCGAGAGGTAGGCGTCGACGACCTGCTGCAGCGAGATGTGCGTCTCATCGACGTGGTCGGTGTTCACGCCGACCACGACCGAGCCGCCCTCCTCGCGCGCCACCTCGGCGCTGCGGGCGATCAGCTCACGCGTCGCGGCCGCGTCGAGGCCCATGTTGCGCTGGGCGGTGTCCATGGCATCCGCCACACCCAGCCCCCACGAGTACACGTTGCGGCGGAACGCGAGTGTGGCGTCCCAGTCGATGTCGGCGGGCCGTCCGGGGGTGTTGTCGCCCGACACGACGGGCACGACGTGCGCGGCCGCGTACGCCACGCGCGAGCGCAGCGCCGAGGTCGGGCGCGTGTACGCGCCCGCGTCGTTGAGCGCGGCGTCGGAGAGCTCTCCGGATGCCGAGAGCAGGCGCAGCGTGGTCACAGCGACAGCTTCTCGATGGCGACCTTGCGGCCCTCGGCGCTCGAGGTCAGGCCCGCCTCGGCGAACTGCACGCCGCGCGCACCGGCTAGCAGGTCGAACGGGTAGTCGGTGCCGAGCACGTACGAGGTGAGGTACTCCTCCCACTGCTGACGGAACCCGTTGAGGAAGACGTCGTTGGTGGGCACGTTCTGCCAGTCGGCGTCGTAGTCGTGGGTGTCTTCGAGGTCGGGGTTCCAGACCGGCTTCGGCGTGGCGTTGCGCGGCTGGATCTTGGCGCCGAACAGACCGACCACGGCCGAGCCGTGCGTGCCGTCGACCTGGAACTCGACCAGCTCGTCGCGGTTGACGCGCACGGTCCACGACGAGTTGATCTCGGCGATCACGCCGCCCTCGATCTCGAAGATGCCGTAGGCGGCGTCCTCAGCGGTGGCGGTGTAGTGCTCGCCCTTCTCGTCCCATCGGTCGGCGATGTGCACGGCCGCCTGGGCGTAGACGCTCTTGACCTCGCCGAAGAGGTTCTCGAGCACGTAGTTCCAGTGCGGGAACATATCGCTGATGATGCCGCCGCCGTCTTCGGTGCGGTAGTTCCAGCTGGGGCGCTGCGCGGGCTGCCAGTCGCCTTCGAACACCCAGTAGCCGAACTCGCCGCGCACCGAGAGGATGCGGCCGAAGAAGCCCGAGTCGATCAGGCGCTTGAGCTTCTGCAGACCCGGCAGGTACAGCTTGTCGTGCACGACGCCGGTCTTCACGCCGGCCTGCTCGGCGAGGCGGGCGAGTTCGAGCGCCTCGTCGAGCGACTCGGCGGTGGGCTTCTCGGTGTAGATCGCCTTGCCGGCGGCGATGGCCTTGCGGATGGCGGATGCCCGGGCCTTCGTCACGAGGAAGTCGGCATAGATCTCCCACTGCGGGTCGGCGAGCGCCGCGTCGAGGTCGGTGGTGTAGTCGTCGATGCCGTGCGTGGCGGCGAGCTCGGCGAGCTTCGCCTCGCTGCGGCCGACGAGCAGCGGCTTGACGGTGACCTTCGATCCGTCGGGCAGCTCGACGCCACCCTGGTCGCGGATCGCGAGGATCGAGCGCACCAGGTGCTGGCGGTAGCCCATGCGTCCGGAGACGCCGTTCATGATGATGCCGATCTCACGCACGTCAGTCATGGTGGTCCGTTCTGTGGAGGGTCGAATCCCGTCGGAGAGTACCGCCGGAGAAGATTGGGTAAACGCTTTCCCACATAGAAGCATCTTCTTCTCGGCGTCGCAACCTCACTCAGCCGGCGAGGCCGTCGAGCAGCTCGGCGAAGTGGTCGAGGTCCTCGGCTGACCAGCGCCGCAGGCGCTCGCCGAGGCGGCTCTCGTACGCCGCACGCGCCGCGGCCACCCGCTCGATGGCCAGCGGAGTGGCGACCAGACGGCGCGCGCGCCGGTCATCGGCATCCCGGATGCTCTCGACCAGCCCCAACTCGGTGAGACGACTCACCTGACGGCTGACCGCCGACTTGTCGGTCTGCAGGCGCTCGATGATCTCGCCGGCGCTGCCGAGGCCGTTCACGATCGAGACGAGCACCTGGTACCCCAGCGGCTGCAGCTCGGGATGCACGGTGGCAGCCGCCTCGCGCCACCCGATGCGGATCCGCGCGAACAGCCGACCGAGCTCGCGCTCGACGCGGTGCACGGCATCGTCGAGGGCCGCACCGTCGAGAGACCCCTCGGTGGCAGGCGGATCAGCCGCGATGTCGCTCACCTCGCCAGCCTAAACCGCAGCGGCCCCGCTGCCGCCCCGCGGTCGCCGCGGTGCGAGGTCACGTGCGTACGCATCCAGCGCCGAAACCGTGCAC
Source organism: Microbacterium sp. (assembly GCF_032084865.1). Lineage (GTDB taxonomy): Bacteria > Actinomycetota > Actinomycetes > Actinomycetales > Microbacteriaceae > Microbacterium. The sequence goes on along the minus strand of NZ_DAMDLU010000143.1, from coordinate 3,370 downwards.
AACCGACCCCGCATCCACGAGACCCCCGAGGCTCAGACCTCGGCGAGCAGGCGGAACGCCTTCGACGCGGCCTGCACCTCATCCGGTGTCAGCTCGGCGAGCACCGCCCGCATCCGCTCGGCGTTCTCCGCCCGCAGCTGGCCGAGCGCCTCCTGCGCCCCGGCCGTCGCGGTGAGCACCCGCAGCCGTCCGTCGCGCTCGTCGGGGCGTGACTCGAGCAGGCCGAACTCCTCGAGCATCCGGATCTGACGGCTCACCATCGACTTGTCCATCTCGAACAGCTCGGCCAGCTGGTGAGCGTTCGCCCCGCCCGTGCGGGCGATGTACGCCAGCAGCTTGTATCCGGAAGGCTGCAGGTCGGGATGCATCCGCGCTGCCGACTCTCGCCACAGCGTCTTCGCGCGAGCGAAGATGAGGTTCAGATGCCCCTGGAAGTCGGCCAGCGCATCATCGACGCTCTGCGTCTGCACCTCAGCGCACCTGCTCTCGCACGCGCCCGTCGTTCTCGACCACGCGGATGCTGCCGGTCGACCCGCCGACCTCGGCCTCGGCGACCTCGATCGCCGATCCCTCGGCCTGCTCACGCAGCTGCTCGGCGGAGTTCTTCGTCGACAGCGGCTTGTTGCGGATGAAGGCGATCGCGATCACGCCGATCACGGCCAGCGGCACGGCGATGACGAAGGCGTCGGCGATGCCGAGACCGTAGGCCGACTCCACCACCCGGCGGATGCTCTCGGGCAGCGACGACACGTCAGGGACGTTGCCGGAGCCGAGCGACTTCAGAGCGCTCACCTCGTCGGGCGACTTCGGGACGAAGGAGCCGAGGTCGTCCTTGATGTACGAGCCCACGTTGGTCGCGAGGATGGAGCCCATGATGGTCACGCCGATGGTGCCGGCGATGGTGCGGAAGAAGTTCACGCCCGACGACGCGGCGCCCAGCTGCTGCGGAGGCGTGTCGTTCTGCACGATCAGGGTCAGGTTCTGCATCACCATGCCGAGGCCCGCACCCAGCACGAACATGTAGATCGCGACGAGGATGAAGGGCGTGTCCCAGCGCAGCGTCGACATCAGCGACACCCCGATGAGGGTGAGCACCGAGCCCAGCATCATCCAGCCCTTCCACTTGCCGAAGCGGCTCACGAGCTGCCCGATGATGATCGACGCGCCCATCTGACCGACGATCATCGGGATGGTCATCAGACCCGACTCCGTGGGCGTCGCGCCGCGGGCGAGCTGGAAGTACTGCGCGAGGAACACCGACGTGGCGAACATCGACACGCCGATCGCGATCGATGCGATCACCGACAGCGTGAACGTGCGGTTCTTGAACAGCGTCATCGGCACGATCGGCTCGGCGACGAAGAACTCGACCGCGATGAACGCGGCGATCACGACGGCGGCGCCGATGCCGAGCACGTAGCTGGTCGACGAGTCCCACTCGAACTGCGAGCCGCCCATCGAGACCCAGATCAGCAGCGCCGAGACGCCTACGGCGAGCAGCGCGATGCCGAGGTAGTCGATCGAGACCTTGACGTTCTGCGGCTTGGGCAGGTGCAGGGTGAACTGCAGCAGCACGAGCGCGAGCACGGCGAAGGGCACGCCTACGAAGAAGTTCGCGCGCCAGCCCCACACGTCGGTGATGAAACCGCCCAGCAGCGGTCCGCCGATCGTGGCGAAGGCCATGATGCCGCCGACCACACCCATGTACTTGCCGCGCTCGCGGGGAGAGATGATGAGGGCGACCGCGACCATGACCAGCGACATCAGTCCGCCGACGCCGATCCCCTGCACGACGCGCACGGCGATGAGCATGTTCGTGTCGGTGGAGAAGCCCGAGATCACCGTGCCGACAGTGAACAGCACGAGCGAGACCTGCACGAGCACCTTGCGGTCGAGCAGATCGGCGAGCTTGCCCCAGATCGGGGTGGAGACCGCCGTCGCCAGCAGGCTGGCGGTGATCACCCAGGTGTATTGCGCCTGCGTTCCGCCGAGGTCGGCGATGATGACCGGCAGCGACGTCGAGACGACGGTGCCCGAGAGCACGGCGACGAACATGCCGACGATGAGGCCGGAGATGGCGGTGAAGACTTCACGCGCGGAGCGAGTGGTCGAAGACGGAGGGGAGGAAAGAGAGGTCAAAAGGTGCAGCTCCTGGAAGATTGTTGATCTTTCGCAACGGTATCACTGATCGTTGACAGTCATCAACTATTGCTGGACATCAACTATTCCCGCACGTCCGGCGCAGTGTCCCGGTTAGGCTCGATTGACGGTCATCCGCACGGTCGGTGACCTCGGAAGGATGAGTTGTGGACGCTGGATGCTCGTGCGGCTGCGGCACGCCCTCTCGGTCGGCCTTCGCGACGGTGTCGCTGCGCCCCGGCGCGGCGCCCGCAGCACGATCGTCGCAGCACGCCGTGCCGCAGGTGATCGTGCCGGCCGGGTCGTTCGTCATGGGTGACTCCTCGGGCGACCGCAATGCCGCCGATGGCGAGGTGCCGCTGCACCGGGTGATGCTCGACGCATTCTCGATGGATGCCACGAGCGTGACCAATGACGACTTCGCAGTCTTCGTCGACGACACCGGCTACCGCACCGAGGCCGAGGAGTTCGGCTTCTCGGCGGTGTTCCATCTCGCCCTCGCCGCCGACGACGGCGACGTGCTGGGCCGACCGCCGCAGACCCCGTGGTGGATCGGCGTGCGCGGCGCGGACTGGCGTCATCCCGGCGGGCAGCGCTCGGGCGTCGACGGGCTGGGCGATCACCCGGTGGTGCACATCAGCTGGAACGACGCCCAGGCGTACTGCGACTGGGCGGGGCGGCGACTGCCCACCGAGGCCGAGTGGGAGTACGCCGCGCGCGGCGGTCTCGAGCAGCGCAAGTACCCGTGGGGCGATGACGAGGTCGACGACGGCGGCTGGCGCACGAACATCTGGCAGGGCGAGTTCCCGCGGATCAACACCCTCGAGGACGGCTGGCTGACCACCGCACCGGTGCGCTCGTTCGAACCCAACGGGTACGGACTGTGGCAGATGGTCGGCAACGTGTGGGAGTGGGCGTCGGACTGGTTCTCGCCCGGCTATTACCGAACGTCGCCCGAGCACGCTCCCACCGGACCGGAACGGGGGCAGTCACGCGTGCTGCGCGGCGGCAGCTATCTCTGCCACTCGTCGTACTGCAACCGCTACCGCAACTCGGCCCGCTCGCAGAACACCCCCGACTCGTCGATGGGCAATGCCGGGTTCCGCACCGTCGGGCTGTGGGCGGCGCCGCGTCGCCGTCAGATCGAGACGGTGAGCACGACGGCCAGGCCCAGCATCCCGGCTGTCGCGACGCCTGCGGCGAGCGCGAACAGCGCGCCCGCCCCGGCCGC
>NZ_DAMDLU010000142.1:0-7401 GCF_032084865.1 Microbacterium sp. | reverse complement strand
GTGGCGGAGGGGGCAGGACGGGTCAATCCTCGTAGGCGTCGATGATGGGGATCGTCGTCGTGGTCACCGGAAGCGAGATCGTCAGGCGTGTGCCGTCGTCGCGACGGGCATCCTCGATGCCGCGCAGCGTCGGCCGTCCCGGGCGCACCGGGCCCTGCCCCGCGAGCAGCACCGACGCTGGCTCCCCCACCGCCGCGCGGTGCGCGACGCCGCGCACGGTGAACTCGACGGCATCTCCGTCGTGCACCTCGAGACGAAGCTGATTGCGCGTGACGGTGATCTGCAGCTGCGAGCCGCGCCACTGCAGCGGGTATGACAGCTCCGGCCAGTCGACAGGCAGACGGGGATCGAAGCTCAGCTCGCCGTCGTGGTCGCGCATGCCGCCGAAGCCGCTGACCAGCACGGTCCACACGCCGCCCGCCGACGCCACGTGCACCCCGTCGGCGGCGTTGTTGTGCAGGTCGGCCAGATCGACGTACAGCGCGTGCTCGAAGTACTTGCGGGCGAGGTCCTGGTAGCCCACCTCGGCCGCCATGATCGACTGCACGACGGCCGACAGGGTCGAGTCGCCCGTGGTCAGCGGGTCGTAGTAGTCGAAGTCGGCCAGCTTCTCCTCTTCGGTGAACAGGTTGCCCTGCAGGAACAGCGCGAGCACGACATCGGCCTGCTTGAGCACCTGGAAGCGGTAGATCACCAGCGGGTGGTAGTGCAGCAGCAGCGGACGCATCTCGGGCGGCGTCCCCTCGAGATCCCACACCTCGCGCTCCAGGAAGAACGCATCCTGAGGGTGGATGCCCAGCGCCTCGCTGTACGGGATGTGGATCGCGTCGGCCGCTCGCAGCCACGCGTCCCGCTCGCCGTCGTCGAGGCCGGTGCGCTCGACCAGGGCCGCGTAGGCGGCAGGTGCCTTCACGGCCATCTCGCCGACGATGCGCGCGGCGAGACGCAGGTTGTACCTGGCCATGACGTTCGTGTAGAGGTTGTCGTTGACGACGGTGGTGTACTCGTCGGGGCCGGTCACCCCGTGGATGTGGAAGGTCGAGTCGCCGTTCGTGCCGCGCCAGAAGCCGAGCGTCGCCCACAGCCGAGCGGTCTCGACGGCGATGTCGGCGCCGTCCCGCCGCAGGAAGTCGAGGTCGCCGGTGGCCCGCACGTACTTGCCGAGCGCGTAGCTGACGTCGGCGTTGATGTGGTACTGGGCGGTGCCGGCGGCGTAATACGCCGAGGCCTCCTCGCCGTTGATCGTGCGCCATGGGAACAGCGCGCCCGCCTCGTTGAGCTGGGCGGCGCGGCGGCGTGCTGCCGGAAGCATCATCGCCCGCGCGCGCAGCGCATTCTTCGCCCACTGGGGCGACGTGTAGGTGAGGAACGGCAGCACGTAGATCTCGGTGTCCCAGAAGTAGTGCCCGCTGTACCCGGAGCCCGTCAGTCCCTTCGCCGCGACGCCGTTCCCGTCGGCACGGGACGCCGCCTGCGCGAGCTGGAACAGGCACCAGCGGGTGGCCTGCTGCAGGTCGTCATGGCCGGCGATGCGCACGTCGGAGCGCTCCCAGAACGCGTCGAGCCACGTGCGCTGCGCGGCGAACAGGGCATCCACCCCCTCCACCCCGACACGGTCGAGCGAACGCCGGCACCGGTCCACGAGTTCGCGGGGCGGGACGCCGCGCGAGCTGTGATAGCTGACGATCTTGTCGATCCGGATCGGCACGCCGGCCTTCGCCTGGATGCGGAACACGTTCTTTGCGATGTCGGGCTCGACGAGCGTGCGCGCGCTGTACTCGTTCTCGGTCTCGATGAGGTGATCGGCGACGACCGCGACCGTCATGCCCGAATCCGAGACGCTGTACGACAGCGCCGAGCGCAGTCCGTCCTGCCAGTACTCGACGGGCTGCAGCACGCGCTCGGTGATCCGGTCGGCCTTGCGCGGATCGAAACCCGCCTTGCGGTCGGCTTTGCTCGCCATGGGGTCGCCCGCGTAGATGCCCGCACCGTCCTGCCGGTTGAGCATCTGGCAGCTGACCGTGACCGGCGCGTCGGCGTTCTCGATGGTGACCTCGAGACGCAGCACGGCCAGGTGACGCTCCTCGAAGCTCACCATCCGCTCGTCGCGCATGCGCACGCGCTTGCCCGACGGGGTCATCCAGACGACGTTGCGCTCGAGAACACCGGTGCGCATATCGAGCGACCGCGAGTACTCGTGCACCTCCATCTCGTCGAACGAGAGCGGCTCGTCGTCGATGTACACGCGCATGACCTTCGCGTCGGGCGCGTTCACGATCGTCTGCCCGACCTCCGCGAACCCGTAGGCCTGCTCGGCATGGCGGATCGGCCAGGTCTCGTGCAGACCGTTGATGAAGGTGCCGTGCTCGTGCGCCCCGCGACCCTCGATGTGGTTGCCACGCAGACCCAGATAGCCGTTGGCCACGGTGAAGACGGTCTCCGACACCCCCTCCTCGTCGTAGCGGGTCTCGACGAGACGCCAAGGGTCGACGGGGTAGCGGTCGCGATCGATCATGCTCTCTCCGAAAGCGTGTGAGGGGGGTCAGTTCTGCGCGTCGTCGAGCAGACGGGCAAGATCATCGACGATACAGGTCGCACCCGCCTCACGCAGAGTCGAGGCCCCCGCGCCGCGGTCGACTCCGACCACCGCGCCGTACCCTGCGGCGGCCGCCGAGGCGACGCCGGACACGGCGTCCTCCACGGCGATGGCCTCGGAGGGGTCGACTCCCAGCATCCGCGCGCCGTCGAGGAACATGTCGGGTGCGGGTTTCGAGGCGAGGTGGTCGCGCTCAGCGACGAGCCCGTCGACGACGACGCGGAAGAAGTCGCGGATGCCCGCGCTCGCGAGCACCTCGCCGGCGTTCTTCGAGCTCGACACGACGCCCATCGGCACGCCGGCGTCGCGCAGGCTCTCGAGCAGAGCGAGCGAGCCGGGGTACGGGGCGATCCCCTCGCTGCGCAGCACCGCGATGAACGCGTCGTTCTTGCGGTTGCCGACACCGCACACCGTCTCGGCTTCGGGCGGGTCGGTCACCTCACCCCAGGGAATCTCGACGTTGCGGCTGCGCAGCAGGCTGGCGACCCCGTCGTAGCGCTTCTTGCCGTCGACGTACGCGAAGTAGTCGTCGTCGGTGTACGCGGGCTCGATGCCCCAGCGCGCGAAGACCTCGTCGAACACCTTCTGCCAGGCGCGCATGTGCACCTCGGCGGTCGGCGTGAGCACACCGTCGAGGTCGAAGAGCACGCCGGCGGTGCGGTGCAGATCGGGGAGAGCGTCAGACATGGAACCTCCTTGGTCGGACGGGCTCGTCCAGCCTAGTGAGAGTGCGGATGCGAAAAGGGTGGCCTCAGATGGCCGAGAGCGTCTGGCGGGCGATCTCGAGCTCTTCGTCGGTGGGGACGACGAGCACCTCCACGGCCGAGTCGTCTGAGGAGATGCGCCGGATGCCGCGCCCGCGGGCGCCGTTGCGCTCCGCGTCGACCTTCACGCCGAGGAATCCGAGCGTGGCGAGCGCGTCGGCGCGCACGTCGACGGCGTTCTCGCCGACGCCGGCGGTGAACACGATGACATCCACGCCGCCCAGCTGCGCGATATAGGCGCCCAGGTAGGCGCGCAGCCGGTGCACGTACACGTCGTATGCCAGCGTCGCCGCCTCCTCGCCTGCGGCGCGGCCGGCGAGGATGTCGCGCATGTCGCTGCGCCCGGCGAGACCGAGCAGTCCGCTGCGCCTGTTGAGCAGCTCGTCGAGCGCATCCGTGTCGAGTCCTGCCCGCCGGGACAGGTGGAACAGCGCGGCCGGGTCGATGTCGCCGGTGCGGGTGCCCATCACGAGGCCCTCGAGCGGGGTGAAGCCCATCGACGTCTCGACCGACCGGCCACCGTCGACGGCGGTCATGGATGCCCCGTTGCCGAGGTGCAGCACGATCTGACGCAGCTGGGCGAGGTCGCGCCCGAGAAAGGACGCCGCGGCCTCGGAGACGTACTTGTGGCTCGTGCCGTGGAACCCGTAGCGGCGGATGCGGTGCTCGTCGGCGACGGCGGCGTCGAGCGCGTACGTGTACGCCGCCGGGGCGAGGGTCTGGTGGAAGGCGGTGTCGAACACGGCCACGTGCGGCACGTCACGGAAGGCCGCGCGCGCCGCCCGGATGCCCGCCAGGTTCGCAGGATTGTGCAGCGGAGCCAGAACGCCGAGGTCGTCGATGTTGATCTCGACCAGAGAGGTGATCACCGTCGGCTCGAAGAACCGCGCTCCCCCGTGCACCACACGGTGACCGACCGCCATCGGCGGATGGTCGTCGAGGTCGGGCCCGTGCTCGGCGAACTGGGCGAGCATGACGGCGAACGCCTCGTGATGATCCGCTATCGGCCGCTCTTCCGAGTGACGCACGTCGAGGATCGTCGGGGCGGGTTCCCCTGGCTCGGCCGTCACGCGCGCCGTGTGGCTGACGGTTCCCGAGTCCTGACCGATGCGCTCGATGAGCCCGCTGCCCAGCTCGAGTTCGCGGGACGGATCGATGAGGCTGTACTTCAGCGACGAGGATCCGCTGTTGATGACGAGCACGGATCCGCGCGACGTCTGATCGAGGCGGCTCGACGCAGCGCTGTTCATGCCTGTTCTCCCTGTGCCTGGATCGCCGTGATCGCGACGGTGTTCACGATGTCGTCGACGAGCGCGCCGCGCGACAGGTCGTTGATCGGTCTGTTCAGACCCTGCAGCACAGGACCGATCGCCACCGCGCCGGCCGAGCGCTGCACCGCCTTGTAGGTGTTGTTGCCGGTGTTCAGGTCGGGGAACACGAACACCGTGGCCCGTCCGGCGACCTCGGAGCCGGGCAGCTTGGCCTTCGCGACCGCGGCATCGGCGGCTGCGTCGTACTGGATCGGCCCCTCGACCGGCAGCAGGGGCTCGCGCTCGCGCACCAGGGCGGTGGCCGCACGCACCTTCTCGACGTCGGCGCCCGAGCCGGACTCGCCCGTCGAGTACGACAGCATCGCCACCCGCGGGTCGATGCCGAAGCGCCGGGCGGTCGCCGCAGACGAGATCGCGATGTCGGCCAGCTGGGCGCTGGTGGGGTCGGGGATCACGGCGCAGTCGCCGTACACGAGCACCCGGTCGGCGAGCGCCATCAGGAAGACGCTCGAGACGACCTCGACGCCGGGCTTGGTCTTGATGATCTCGAACGACGGGCGGATGGTGTGCGCCGTGGTGTGCGCCGCACCCGAGACCATGCCGTCGGCGAGACCGAGGTGCACCATCATGGTGCCGAAGTACGACACGTCGGTGACCGTGTCGGCAGCCTGCTGCACCGTGACGCCCTTGTGTGCGCGCAGACGGGCGTACTCCCGCGCGAACCGCTGCACGAGTGCGGGGTCGGTCGGGCTGAGCACCTGCGCTGCGGAGATGTCGAGCCCGAGCGCGCCGGCGCGGGCGCGGATGCCCGTCTCGTCGCCGAGGATCGTGAGGTCGGCCACCTCGCGCGCGAGCAGGATGGCCGCCGCTCGCAGGATCCGATCATCGGACCCCTCGGGGAGGACGATCCGCTTGCGATCGCTGCGCGCCCGTTCGATGAGCCCGTACTGGAACATCAGCGGCGTGACGACCGTCGACTCCGCCAGGCCCATCTGCTCGGTCAGCTCGGAGATGTCGACGTGCTTCTGGAACAGCTCGAGCGCGGTCTGGTAGCGCTGCGCTGACTCGGGGCTCATCCGGCCGCGCGAGCCCATGATCCGCACCGCCGTGTCGAAGGTGCCCAGGTCGGTGGCGATGATGGGCACGAGCAGCTCGAATCCGTCGATGAGCTGCAGGATCGGCTCGGGCAGCTCGAACGGCCCGTTCAGCACGATGCCCGCGAGGTCGGGGAAGGTGCCGGATGCCGCGGCGAGCACCGTGGCGAGCAGCGTCTCGGTGCGGTCGGCGGCGATCACGACGACCGCGCCCTCGGTCAGACGCGGCAGCACGTTGACCATGGACATGCCCGCGATCACGATGCTGTACGCCTCGCGCTCGAGCAGCTCGTCGCCGCCGCGCACGAGCCGCCCGTCGACGGCGCGCATGATCCCCCGCATCGACGGCGCGACGAGGGAGCGCTCTTCGGGGATGGCCCAGACCGGGGTGCGCCCGTCGTCGACGAGCTCGATGATCTCGGCGAGCTGGCCGGACTCGGCGCGGTTGACGACGAGAGCGAACAGCTCCGCTCGCTCGGCGGCGAGTTCGGCGATCGCAAGCGCGGCGATCTGCTGCACCTGCGCGGAGGTGCGGGCGGTGGTCGTGCCCAGCTGCTCGGCCTGTTTCTGGCTGTCGCGCCCCGAGAGCACGAGCAGCACCGGGACGCCGAGATTGGCGGCGATCCTCGCGTTGAAGCCGAGTTCCGCCGGGCCCGCGACGTCGGTGTAGTCGCTGCCGACGACGATGACAGCATCGCACTGCGCCTCGACCGCCTTGAAGCGCGCCACGATCGTGCCCAGCGCGGCCTCAGGGTCATGGCGCACGTCGTCATAGGTGACGCCGATGCAGTCGTCGTATTCGAGGTGCACGCCGTCGTGCGCCAGCAGCAGCTCGAGCACGGTGTCGCGCTCATCGGCCGAGCGGATGATCGGCCGGAACACCCCCACGCGAGGCGAGACACGCATCACGGCGTCGAGCACGCCGAGCGCGATCGTCGACTTGCCCGTGTGTCCTTCGGCAGACGTGATGTAGATGCTGCGTGCCACGTGACCAGCCTAGTGACCGCTCGTCTGTGCAGGTTGAGGCCCTGAGCCTGTCTGGGTTCCTGAGCCTGTCTGGGTCCCTGAGCCTGTCGAAGGGCACGGCCCGGACAGGGCATCCACCACGGCGGCGGCGTCGTCGGCGAATCGGGCGTAGTGCTGGGGGTCGGAGTTGATCTGCACCCGGTTGATGGCGTTCGACGGCGCGAGGCTCTGCCAGTCGGGCACGCGCCGCAGGCGCGTGAAGAACATCGACGACGCGGTGACCGGATCCATCCGCTCGGCGACGCTTCCCCACCACTCCTGCTGCTGGAAGAGTCCGATGCTCGTCGTGCGGCTGCCGTCGGGGTTGACGACGCCTGAGGTCTCCCAGTCGCCGTGATCGAGGTTGCGCAGCGAGCTCTCGCCCATCGCCGCCATGACGCCGATGATCTGGCCGTCGCGCGCGAACCCGAGCTCGCGTGCCGTGCGCACGACGGTCGCGGCGTTCTCGAGCTGCTCGCCGCGCCATCCGCTCACTCCGAATGCCGGATACGCCGCAGGATCATCGAGACAGTAGCCCTCCGCTCGGGGAGCGGTGACGAGGGCGAGAATCGCGAGAACACCGGATGCCAGAAGCGCGACCCCCGCAGTGACCGCAGCGGCCCTGAGCCCTCGCCGGCGCTGCGCGCGCGAGCGCGACCGGGTCGTGCGGC
>NZ_DAMDLU010000141.1:0-7415 GCF_032084865.1 Microbacterium sp. | reverse complement strand
CAGCCGCTCCGACCAGACCGGCCAGGCGCCGACGGCCGCCTGCCACAGCATGCTGTCGAGAGGGCCGTGCCCGGTCGACGCGATGCCGCGCAGCTCGCCGAGCACCTCGGCCCAGCGCTCGGGCACCTCGGCGAGCACGGCGAGGCGGGCGCGGACGTCTTCGGAGCGCTTGGTGTCGTGCGTCGACAGCGTCGTCATCGAGCACCGCCAGGCGGCGAGGCGCCGTTGCTGCGCGGTGTGGAATTCCGCGACTGAGAGGGAGGCGACCGACGGGTCGCCGCCGACCTCGGTCAGCGTGCCGAGGCGCGTGAACCGGTAGAACGCGGTGTCCTCCACGCCCTTCGCCATGATCGCGCCGGAGGTCTGCTGAAAGCGCCGGGCGACCGGCAGCGTCGGGTCGGCGAGCAGCGGCTCGAGCTCGTCGATCGCGGATGCCAGATCGGGGCGTCGCCGCCTGGCCTCCTCTGTCGCCTGCCTGAGGTGCTCGCGACCGGCGGGCAGGTACGAGCGGTAGACGGGAAAGCAGGCGAGCAGCTCGGCCAGGGCATCCCCCGCCCGCACGATGCCGAACGGCAGGGCGCGCACCAGCCGGCGCACCTCGGACTGCAGCAGTCCGTCGGCCATCGCGCGCTTGGTGTCGTGGATGAGGTCGTGCCAGTCCTGCGCCTCGGGAAGGCCGCTCTCGGCGCGCAGCGTGGCGTCGAGAGCGGTGAGCGCGTCGACGCCCGACGGGTCGATGAGCACCCGGTCGATCTCGCCGAGGGCGTCGTACCCGGTGGTGCCGTCGGTGCGCCACCACGGCGGCAGCTCCTCGCCGTACTCGAGGATCTTCTCGATCAGCGTGTACGCACCGCCGGTGGCATCCGCGAGCCGCTCGAGATAGCCCTCGGGGTCGTCGAGTCCGTCGGGGTGATCGACCCGGATGCCGTCGGCGAGGCCCTCGCGGATCCAGCGCACGATCTCGTCGTGCGACCGGGCGAAGACGTCGGGGAGCTCGACACGCAGAGCCGCGAGCTCGGAGACGGCGAAGAAGCGGCGGTAGTTCAGCTCCGCGTTCTGGTCTTCCCAGTGGCGCAGCTCGTAGTGCTGCGCCTCCAGCAGAGCTGCCAGGTCGTCCTTCAGGTGTGCGGTACCCGGCGCCAGCGGGAGGACGTGCTCGAAGTACGACAGCGTGCCGTCGGGGGCATCCGGTGCCGGGGTCGAATCGACCACGACCTCGCCGCGCTCCAGAACCTCGGCGGGCGTGCCGCCGAGGATCGGCAGACGCACCTTCTCGCGCCCGCGATCCCAGTCGATGTCGAACGCGATCGCGTGAGCCGAGCCGCGGCCGAGGCGCAGCACGTCCCACCACCACGGATTCTGCCGCGGCGCGGCCACCCCGACGTGGTTCGGCACGATGTCGACCAGGATGCCGAGGCCCTCCGCGCGCGCTGCGGCCGAGAAGGCAGCGAGGCCCGCAGCCCCACCCCGGGACTCGTCGATGCGGGAGTGGTCGACGACGTCGTACCCGTGGTCGGAGCCGTCTGTCGCGGCCAGCAGGGGTGAGAGATACGCCCAGTGCGCACCGAGCCGGTGCAGGTAGCCGGTCAGCTTCGCCGCCTCCTCGAGCGTGAAGCGCGAGGTGATCTGCAGTCGGTAGGTGGAATCGGGGCGGCTCGTCATCTCACACCTCGGGCTTGGGGGCGGGGGAGCGGCTGGCCGCGTTCTCGACCTGGATCCGCAGCGACGCTTCCACGGAGTCGTCGGTCGGCTCGTCGGCGCCATCGACCTCGCGGAGCACCAGCATCGATCCGGCCTCGAGGTTCACGTCGGCCTCGGCGGGCAGCGGAGCGGAGTTGGTGAGCTCGCCTGCCGTGTCGACCGCGGCTTCCCAGGTGGCGCCGTGCCTGGCATCCGGAAGCACCACGTCGACCGACTCGTCGCCGCTGTTGAAGTACACCAGGAAGTTCACGTCGTCGACGGGGCGGCCCTGACGGTCCTTCTCGCGGATGCCGCGGCCGTTGAGGAACATGCCGATCGACAGACCGAAGCCCGAGTCCCAGTCCTCCGGCTGCATCGTGCGCCCGTCCGGGCGCAGCCACTCGATGTCGGGCACCGAGTCGTCTTCGATGCGCACGGGCTTGCCGTCGAAGAACCGGCTGCGCCGGAACGTCGGGTGCAGTGCGCGCAGCCGGGTGAGCGCTGCGGTGAACTCGACGAGCGGCAGATCGGCAGAGTCCCAGTCGATCCACGTGATCTCGTTGTCCTGCGCGTAGCCGTTGTTGTTGCCGTTCTGCGTACGCCCCAGTTCGTCGCCGTGCGAGATCATCGGCACGCCCTGCGACAGCAGAAGAGTGGCCAGCATGTTGCGCTGGCGCATCGCGCGGCGGCGGTTCACGTCGGGATCATCGGTGTGCCCCTCGACGCCCAGGTTGTCGGAGCGGTTGTGCGATTCGCCGTCGTTGTTGTCTTCGCCGTTGGCCTCGTTGTGCTTCTCGGCGTAGCTGACGAGGTCGCGCAGCGTGAAGCCGTCGTGGGCGGTGATGAAGTTGACGGATGCCACCGGGCGGCGCCCGGAATGCTCGTAGAGGTCGGCCGATCCGGTGAGTCGTGAGGCGAACTCGCCCAGCGCCTGCGGCTCGCCGCGCCAGAAGTCGCGCACCGTGTCGCGGTACTTGCCGTTCCACTCCGACCACTGCGGCGGGAAATTGCCCACCTGGTAGCCGCCGGGCCCGATGTCCCACGGCTCGGCGATCAGCTTGACCTGGGACACCACCGGATCCTGCTGCACGAGCTCGAAGAAGGTCGCCAGCCGGTCGACGTCGTAGAACTCCCGGGCGAGCGTCGAGGCGAGGTCGAACCGGAACCCGTCGACGTGCATTTCGGTGACCCAGTAGCGCAGCGAGTCCATGATCAGCTGCAGCGCGTGCGGGTTGCCCACGTTCAGGCTGTTGCCGGTGCCCGTGTAGTCGGTGTAGTACCGGCGGTCCTCCTCGAGGCGGTAGTACGCCTCGTTGTCGATGCCGCGCATAGACAGCGTGGGCCCGAGATGGTTCCCCTCGGCGGTGTGGTTGTAGACCACATCGAGGATCACCTCGATGCCGGCGGCGTGCAGCGCGCGCACCATCGCCTTGAACTCCTGCACCTGCTGGCCGTGCTCGCCGCTCGACGAGTACGTGTTCTGCGGCGCGAAGAACGACAGGGTGTTGTAGCCCCAGTAGTTCGACAGGCCCTTGTCCTGCAGCGTGCTGTCGTTCACGAACTGGTGCACGGGCATGAGCTCGATCGCGGTCACGCCGAGCCGCGTCAGATGGTCGATGATGGCCGGGTGGGCGACGCCGGCGTAGGTTCCCCGCAGCTCTTCGGGCACGTCGGGATGCCGGATGCTGAGGCCCTTCACGTGTGCCTCGTAGATGACCGTCTGTGCATAGGGCGTCTTCGGCAGCCGGTCGCCGCCCCATTCGAAGAACGGGTTGATCACGACGCTCTTCGGCGTGCTCGCCGCCGAGTCGTCCTCGTTGTGCGAGTCGGGGTCGCCGAAGTCGTACGAGAACGGCGCCTGCCCCCACTCGACCTGCCCGGCGACGGCTTTCGCGTACGGGTCGAGCAGCAGCTTGCTGGGGTTGAAGCGCTTGCCGTCGGCCGGAGCGTATGGTCCGTGCACGCGGTAGCCGTACAGCTGCCCCGGCTGCACCGACGGCAGGTACCCGTGCCAGACGTACGCGTCGACCTCGACGAGATCGACGCGGGTCTCTTCGCCGGCATCGTCGAACAGGCACAGCTCGACCCGTTCGGCGCACTCGCTGAACAGCGCGAAGTTCGTGCCCTGACCATCGAAGGTCGCACCGAGCGGATGGGCGGATCCGGGCCACACGTCGACGGTCATGCCGCGGAAAGCCCGTGGCCGCGCGAGGCCGGCGAGTGCGGCGCCGCTTCGCGCACCAGGCGCACGGCCTCCTCGAAGTCGAAGACCTGCGCCATCTCGATCGCCTTCGGGTAGGGGTGGCCCGAATAGCAGATGAACAGGGGTGGGATCACCTCTACGTAGCCCACGGGGCCGTGGTCCAGCACCTCGTAGCGATCGATGTCGACGAGTTCGTACGCCGGCTCGACGGAAGCCGCCGGGGGCGGGGAGGTCGGCTCGGCCTGCCGAGCGATCGCGTGTCCGGTGGGTGTGCGTGCGGCAGACATAGAGGACTCCTGTCTCGACTGCCTTCCGGCGATGCGCCTCGAGGTCACTGCTCTTTGAAGAGAAGCTACGCGGATGGCGTCGGCACGGCTACGGGGTTGTCACACGAAGAAGTTCGGGGTAACACAAGCTGCGGACACATTCTAAAAGACGTAATGCTTGTTTTTAGAGCGCGCCGGGTGTCTGATGGAAGAAGGCACAGGAGGTCGAAATGACGATGACAGCGATCCATGACCACGACGAGCTCGCGGCGGCGCCGCAGGCGCCCCAGCGCGTGCGGATCGAGGCTGCTCCACAGCCCGTGGATCTCGTCGCCGCCGAGCGCGCGGCGCATCTGCTGCTCAGGGCGCTGGGGGTCGACCCCGACGCGATCGACACGCCCGACCTGGCGCGTACGCCCCGGCGCTTCGCGGAGGCGTATGCCGAGCTGCTGTCACCCCACCCGTTCGACTTCACGACGTTCGCCAACTCCGAGGGCTACGACGAGCTCGTGCTCATCCGCGACATCCCCGTGTGCTCGGTGTGCGAGCACCACCTGCTGCCGTTCACGGGCATCGCCCACGTGGCCTACCTTCCGGGGGAGAGCGTGGTCGGGCTGTCGAAGATCCCCCGCATGGTCGACCACTACGCACGCCGGCCGCAGACGCAGGAGCGCCTGACCGTGCAGATCGCCGACGCCCTCGCCGCGCGGCTGCAGCCGCGCGGCATCGGCGTCGTCGTGGAAGCCACTCACACCTGCATGACGCTGCGCGGCGCTCGCGCCGTCGGCTCGACCACCACCACGTCGGCCCTGCGGGGCACGCTGCGCGAAGACGCCCGCTCGCGGGCCGAGTTCTTCGCGCTGACTGCCGACCGCAGTCGCTGAGAACGGTCCACGTCGGAGGAAGGAAGACCATGAGCATCGCCATCGTCGGCGGCGGCCTCGCCGCCGCCACTGCAGCCACCGAGCTGCGAGAGCGCGGATACGTCGGCGACGTCGTGATCTACGCGCGCGAAGATCACCTGCCCTACGAGCGTCCGCCACTGTCGAAGGACGTGCTGCTCGGAAAGAAGGACATCGATGCCGCCATCGTGCACGATGAGGCGTGGTACGCCGCCAACCGCGTGCGTCTCGAACGCGGCGTCTCGGTCACCTCGATCGACCCGGCGGCGCACACCCTGCGCACCGAGCCGACCGGCGGGGGTGAGAGCACCGAGCACCGGTACGACCGACTGCTGCTCGCCACCGGAGCCACCGCACGCCGCTTCGCACTGGCCGACCGGGTGGCCGATCCCATCTACCTGCGCACCGTCGAAGACAACACGCGCCTGCGCGCGGCGCTGCGGCCCGGTGCGAAGGTCGTGATCGTCGGCGCCGGGTGGATCGGGTTGGAAGTGGCATCCGCCGCTCGGCAGAAGGATGCCGAGGTGACCGTCTACGAGATGGCCGAACTGCCTTTGGTCGCCGTGCTCGGGCCCGAGATCGCGCGGCTGTTCGCCGACCTGCACCGCGCGCACGGCGTCGATCTGCGCCTCAGCACCGCCGTCGACGAGGCCGCGCTCGCCGCCGCTGACGTGGTGGTCGTGGGCATCGGCGCGATCCCGTCGACGCAGCTCGCCGAGCAGGCCGGACTCGACGTCGGCAACGGCGTGCTCGTAGACGAGCGGCTGCGCACCTCCGACCCCGACATCTACGCCATCGGCGACGTCGCGAATCACCGGCATCCGGTGCTCGGGCGACGCATCCGCGTCGAGCACTGGGACACCGCGATCGAGCAGGCCAAGGTGGCCGCGCACAACCTCATGGGCGGCGACGAGCCGTACACGCACCTGCCGTACTTCTTCACCGATCAATACGATCTCGGAATGGAGTACTTCGGCAGTGTCGGGCCCGACGGCTGCGACCGGGTCGACGTCGAGGGCGACACGGACGTCGCGAACGGCGGCGCGTTCCGCGCCTACTGGGTGAAGGACGGCACCGTGCTCGCGGCCATGCATGCGAACGACTGGGATTCCTCCGACGCGGTGCGCGACAGCGTCGGAGGCGAGCGGTGATGGGCCGGTGACCGCAGCGATGCGCCGCCGCATCGGCGCCCGCGAATTCGACTTCGCGCGGCAGGTCGCGGTCATGGCCGTCGTCAACCGCACGCCGGACTCGTTCCACGATCGGGGAGCGACGTTCGTCCTCGACCGCGCGGTCGCGAGCGCGCTGCGCGCCGCTGACCTCGGCGCCGACTGGATCGACATCGGCGGCGTGCCGTTCGGCCGCGGACCGGTGGTCAGCATGCGGGAGGAGATCGACCGCGTGGTGCCGGTCGTCGAAGCGGTCGCCGCCGAGCGGCCCGAGCTGGTCATCTCGGTCGACACGAACCGCGCCGATGTCGCCGAGCGGGCGATCGCGGCCGGCGCGGCGGTGATCAACGACACCAGTGGCCTGGGCGACGAGCGCATGGCCGAGGTCGTCGCCGCCGGCGCGGCGCACATCGTCATCACCCACAGCATCGGTCCGCCGCGCGTCGAGAAGCCCGCGGCGACATACGCCGACGTGGTCGCCGAGGTGCGCGGCTTCCTCGCCGAGCGTCTGCAGCGGGCCGAGGCCGCCGGCATCTCGCGGGAGTGCCTGATCATCGACCCGGGCCACGACCTCGACAAGAACACGCTGCACTCACTCGAGCTCACCAGGCGACTCGATGAGATCGCGTCTCTCGGGGCGCCGCTGCTCGTCGCCGTGTCGAACAAGGACTTCATCGGCGAGGCGATCGATCGGCCGCGGTCCGAGAGGCTGGCGGGCTCGCTCGCGGCGATGACGGCGTGCATCCTCGCCGGCGCCCGCATCGTCCGGATGCACGATGTGGCCGAGACCGTCGACTCGGTCCGCATGATCGAGACGATTCTCGGCTGGCGTGCTCCGGCCCGCCTCGAGCACAACACCCACCCCACCCGCAACGTCTGAGAAGGGCATCCCGAGCATGCACACCCCCATCGACCGCATCTGGCCCGACCCGGCAGCCGCCCTCGATGACGAGGCACTGCTCGAGGCGACCCGCTTTCCCGCCGAGGGCACCTGGATGCGGGCGAACTTCGTCTCGAGTCTCGATGGCGCGGCCACCCGCGGCGGTGTCTCCGGTGGCCTCGGCGACGATGCCGACCTTCGCCTGTTCGCGCTGCTGCGCCGCGCGGCCGACGTCGTGCTCGTCGGCGCCGGCACCCTGCGCGACGAGGGGTACGACGGGCTGCGTGTCGACGACGCCTCGGTCGCCTGGCGCGA
>NZ_DAMDLU010000140.1:0-7498 GCF_032084865.1 Microbacterium sp. | reverse complement strand
GGCGCTGCTGCGGCACGTAGCCGATTCGGCGGTCACCCCGCCGTGCGGGCTGCCCGCCGACCCGGATGCTGCCGGCCGAGAGCGGCTGCAGGCCGAGGATGCTGCGCAGCAGCGTCGTCTTGCCCGAGCCGGACGGGCCGAGCACCGCGAGGAACTCCCCCGGCGCGACGTCGAGGTCGAGTCCCGACCAGAGCTCGCGGCCCGAGCGGTGCAGCGCGGCGCCGCGGATCTCGAGCACGCTGGTTCCGGCGCCGCTCATCCGTCGAGTGCGGCGGCGAGGTCGGAGATCGCGGAGCGCATCCACTCAGCGTACGACTGGTCGGCGCCCAGCAGCTCGTGGAAGGTGATCACCGGGATGCCGGCATCCTTCGCGGCTTCTTCGATGCGGCTCGTCTCGGTGCCGCCGGTCTGCGCGTTGGCGAGCACGGCGCGCACGCCGCCGCCTTCGACGAGCGACAGCGACTCGAGGAGGATCGCCGGGGCGACCTCGTTGCCCTCTTCGACCGCCGAGGCGAACCCGTCGGGGGCGAGGTCGTCGAGGCCGGCGGCCGCGGCGAGCGCGCCGGGCAGCGGTTCGGTGATGAACACCGGCGTGCCCTCGAGCGTCACGTGCAGCGCGTCGAGTTCGCCCTCGATCGCCTCGAGTTCGCCGGCCAGCTTCTCGGCGGCGGCGGTGTAGTCCGCCTTGCCCGACGGGTCGATCTCGGTGAGATCGGCCGCGATCTGCTCGGCGACGTGCGAGACCGTGTGCACGTCGAACCAGACGTGCTCGTTGAAGCCCTCGATGTGCGAGTGGCCCTCGTGCTCGTCGGCGTGTCCGGAGCCCTCGGGCCCGTCGTGGTCAGCGTGGTCGGCGTCGTCGTGGTCGTCGTGGTCGTCGACCACGGCGTCCGGGTAGTCGTGGGAGAACTCCGCGGCGGTGATGACGACGGCATCCGATCCGTCGATCAGCTCGTCCATGAACGCGTCGTAGCCGCCGCCGTTCTCGATGACGAGATCGGCTTTCTGCACCGCGAGACGGTCGCGGGCGGAGGCCTCGTACCCGTGCGGATCCTTCGCGGCGGAGTCGATCAGGCTGGTCACCTCGACCCGGTCTCCGCCGATCTCGGCCGCCAGCTGACCGTAGACGTTCGTCGACGCGACGACCTGCAGTGCGCCCGTCTCGGCATCCGCGTCGCCGGCGGCCCCCGTGCATCCGGTCAGCGCGAGAGCGGATGCGGCGGCGAGGGCGAGGGCGGGGAGGCGCGTCTTCATGACCACCACCCTAAATGCTAATGAGAACCATTCTCAACTTGAGTGCGCGGTGCAGACGGCCTATCGGCGGTCGGAAACGTACGCGAAGGCGACGATTCGCGTACGTTTCCGACCATTCACGCGGTGGTCGCGGGCGTCAGGCGGTCAGCCAGGCGGTCGCCTCACCCGGCAGGGCTCCGTCGCGAAGCGGCTGGGTGGTCAGCACCACGGCATCCGCCTCGGCCCCGAGGTCGAACGGCGCGGTGCCGAAGTTCGTCACCACCTGCCATCCGTTCGGGCGCGCGAAGCGCAGCACGTCGGCGCGGCCGGTCTCGCCCCACTCGAGCGTCTCCTCCGTCTGCAGACGGCGGCGCAGCCCCAGCGCCTCGCGGTAGAGCGAGAGAGTGGATGCCGGATCCGCCGCCTCGACATCCACCGCGTACTCGGCGAACCACGACGGCTGGGGCAGGTGCGCGCCGTCGGAGCCGAAGCCGAACGACGACCCCTCCGCGCTCCACGGCAGCGGCACGCGGCATCCGTCACGGCCGAGGCCGTCGTACTCGGCGCCGCGGAAGAACGCCGGATCCTGACGCTGCTCGGGCGAGATCTCGGCCACCTCGTGCAGGCCGAGCTCCTCGCCCTGGTAGAGATAGGTGCTGCCGGGCAGGCCGAGCAGCAGCATCGTGGCTGCCTCGGCGCGCCGCCGCCCCTGCTCGCGATCGAGCTGGTCCTCGGGACCGCCGACGGCCACCCACTCGGTGCCCTGCTTGACGGGCCGGCCGTTCAGCTGAGGCAGCCCGTACCGGGTGGCATGCCGGGTGACGTCGTGGTTCGAGAGCACCCACGTCGTCGACGATCCGGTCAGCTCGCTCTGCGCGAGGTTGACGGTGATGAGCCGGCGGAACTGCTCGGCGTCGAAGTCGGCCTCCAGCAGGTCGAAGTTGAACGCCTGGCCGAGCCCCTCAGCCGACGCGTAGCGAGCCCGCCGCTCCGGTGTCTGCACCCAGGCCTCGGCGACAGCGGTGCGCGGCGGATCGTACTCGTCGAACAACCGGCGCCATTCCGCGTACACCTCGTGCACGTCGTCACGATCCGTGATCGGATGCTGACCGGTGGTGCTGTCGATGGCCTCCAGCTCGGCACGGCTGGGCAGCGGCTCGGTGAGGTCCTTGGTGAGCATGTGGGCGACGTCGATGCGGAAGCCGTCGACCCCGCGATCCGACCAGAACCGCAGAGTCTTCAGGAAGTCGGCGCGCACCTCGGGGTGCGACCAGTTCAGGTCGGGCTGCTCGACGGCGAAGTGGTGGAAGTACCACTGGCCGTCGTCCACCCGCTCCCACGCGCCACCGCCGAACACCGACACCCAGTCGGTGGGCGGCTCGCTGCCGTCGGGACCGGTGCCCTCGCGGAAGATGTACCGCTCCCGGGCTGCCGACCCGCGTCCGGCGGCCAGCGCCTCCTGGAACCACTCGTGCAGGTTCGACGAGTGGTTCGGGACGATGTCGACGATGACGTGGATGCCGCGCTCATGCAGCGCCTGAACCATCCGGTCGAACTCCTCGAGCGTGCCGATGCGGGGGTCGACGTCGCGGTAGTCGGCCACGTCGTAGCCGCCGTCGGCGAGCGCGGACGGGTAGAAGGGGCTGAGCCAGACGGCATCGATGCCCAGTTCGTCGAGGTAGTCGACGCGGGAGAGGATGCCGGCGATGTCGCCGATGCCGTCACCGTTGCCGTCAGCGAAGCTGCGCGGATAGATCTGGTAGACGGCGGCCTGACGCCACCACGTGGTGGGGTCGACGGGGCTCTGCTCGGCGAGGGACGGGTCGGTCATGGATCTCCTTGTCTTGCGGGTGGTGCGGTGGGTCTTCGCATCGGCGGGGGAAGCATCAGCCCTTGACGGCGCCCTGGGTGACGCCCTCCATCACCCAGCGCTGCGTGAACAGGTAGGCGACGATCGCGGGCGCCATCGCCATCAGGTACGAGGCGAAGGCGACGTTGTAGTTGTTGCTGAACTGGTTCTGGAAGAGGTTCTGCCGCACCGGGAGCGTCTGCAGCGCCGGGTCGGAGATGATCAGCGACGGCATCATGAAGTCGTTCCAGGCGTAGAGGAAGGCGAAGATGCCGACCGTGGCGCTCATCGGCGCGAGCAGCGGGAAGATGAGCCGCCAGAACGTCTGCCAGGTCGTGGCGCCGTCGATCCGCGCGCTCTCCTCCAGCTCGATCGGGATCGAGCGCAGGAAGGCCGTGAACAGCAGCACGCTGAAGCTGAGCTGGAACATCGTGGCGAGGATGATCACGCCCACCGGGTTGTCGAGCCCGACCCGGCCGGTGAGCTGGATCTGCGGCAGCGCCACCACCGGGAACGGGATGAACATCGCCGCGAGCAGGTAGAAGAACGAGTACCGGAAGAATCGGCGGTCCCAGTTGCGGACGATCGCGTACGACGCGAAGGCCGCGAGCACGATCGTGGCGATCACGGTGCCCGCCGTGACGAGAATCGAGATGGTGGCGCCGACCGGGAACTTCGTGAGGTTCCACGCCTGCACGAAACCGTCGATGCTGAACGGCGCCGGCAGGGAGAACGCGTTGCCGTCGACGGCCTGTCCGGTCGTCTTGAACGCCATCGAGATGGTGACGTACAGCGGCAGCAGCACGGTGACCGCGCACAGGATGAGGATGATGGTGCCCGACCAGTTGACGCGCTCCATCGGCGTGCGGGACGGTTTGGTCGGTGTGCGCTCGGTCAGTGCGCCGGGGGTGGCCGAGGTGAGAGCGGGCTGGGTGGTCATCAGAGCGCATTCCTTCCGCGCGTCAGCGAGAGCTGGAGCAGGGAGATGAGCACGGCGACGATGAAGAAGATCGTCGCGTTCGCCATCTGGTAGGCGTAGTCGCCGCCGTTGAAGCCCGCGATGATCGTCATCGCGACGCTGCGGGTGGAGGTGCCGGGACCGCCGTTGGTGAGGCCGACGATGATGTCGTACGCGTTCAGGAAGCCCTTGAACCCGAGGATGACGTTGATCACCACGTAGCCGGCCACCAGGGGGACGGTGATGCGCATGAGCTGCTGCGTCTTGGTCGCGCCGTCGATCGACGCCGCCTCGTACACGTCGCCCGGCACCGATAGGAGTCCCGCGATGTAGATGAGCATCGTGCCGGGAATGGCCTGCCATGCCGTGACCAGGACGATCGCGACCCACGCGAGATCGGGATTCGCCAGCAGGCTCGTCTGCAGCCATCCGATTCCCGTCGCCGCTCCCGCCGCGGGGATCGAGTTCGAGAAGAGGAAGTTGAAGACGTAGGCGATGATGATGCCCGAGATCACCATCGGGATGACGAAGATCGTGCGCAGACCCGTCTTGAATCGGATGCGCGAGGTGAGCCCCACGGCGAGCAGGAACGCGACGATGTTGACGACGATCACCGTCGCGATCGAGAACCCGAAGGTGAACAGGTAGCTCTGCAGGATGGCCGGATCGCTGAACATCGCGATGTAGTTCGTCAGGCCGTTGAAGCTCCAGTCGCCGAGCCCGATCGAGTCGGTGAAGCTGAAGAAGATGCCGATCACGCCGGGGATGGTGATCGCCAAAGTGAACAGCACGAGGGTCGGGACGAGGAAGAAGTAGTAGATCGGCTCGACCCGACGACTGCTGCGCCGGCGAGTGCGGTCACCCTGCGTGATGACCGTGGACGTGGTGCTCATTCTGCCGACTCCTTCGTCTGGCTGGTGGGCGCCGGGGCGCGGAAGGCGATGCGCGCCCAGTCGGCGTCCATCGTGCGCAGGACGCCTGCGGGGTTCGACCCGAGCACCATGGCCTGCGCGTAGTTGAAGACGGGGATCGTCTTCGGCACCAGCACCGACGGGCCCTGATAGATGCGGCCCTCGTCGTAGTACTCGATCATCCCCTCGATGCGCGGGTCGTCCGGCGCGGGCGCCTGCTCGAGCGGCGTGAAACCGAGCTGCGAGGCGTTGTACGCCTCGATGTGCTCGGGCTGGTAGAGGTACTCGAGGAAGTCCCGCGCGGCCTCCTTGTGCCCAGACTCCTGGGGGATCATCGCCGCGAGGTCCATGTTCACCCGCACGGCGAGGTCGTCGGGGTCATCGGTCATCGGCAGCGGGAAGGTGCCGAGTTCGAGGTCGGGAGCGGTCTTGGCGATCTCGCTGAACGCCCACGGCCCCTGCAGGTACATGGCCGCCTCGCCTTTCGAGAAGGCGAGGTTGCCGTCGCCGTAGCCGCGGCTGGGTGCGTCGTCGTTGGTGTACTCGCTCGCGAGCTTCAGCATCCGATCCATCGGCTCGGCGAAGTCCTTCTGGAACGAGACCTCCGAGTCCGGGCCGACCTCGGCGCCCTCCTTCGCGAGAGCGTCGAAGAAGTCGAGCACGTCGAGCGACCCGCCGGCCGAATAGTCGTACCAGCCCTGACCCACGGTCCAGTCGTCTTTGAACGTGGCGTAGAACGGGGTGATGCCCGCCGCTTTCAGCTGATCGCCGACCTGCAGCAGCTCGTCCCAGGTGCGCGGCACCTCGAGGCCCTGCTCGTCGAAGATCTGCTTGTTGTAGATGACCGAGGCGGCCATCACCGAGTAGGGCAGCGCGCTGGTGCGCCCCTCGCACGACCCGTACTGCTCCATGAGCGGCTGCAGGTCGTCGCGCACGTTCTTCGCGGCGTCGGTGCCGCCGAGATCGCTGAGTGCGCAGCGCTGCACGAAGCGAGCGACCTCGTAGTTGTAGTTGGCGAGCATGATGTCGGGCGGGTTTCCCCGCACGAAGCTCGCGGAGACGACGTCGACTCCGGAGGTGTCGATCTCGACGCGCACGTCTTTCTGCGAGTCGTTGTAGTCGGCGACGAGTTTCGTCATGAACTCGATCGCCTCGCGTTTGCTGAACGTGAAGCGGATGGTCTCGCGACCGTCTGACGAGCATCCGACGAGGGCGGAGCCGAGTAGCGCGAGCATCGCGGTGCTCGCCGCCAAGCGCACCGCGCGGGGAGATTTCACAGACACCGTCGTCCTTCCGACCTGAAGATCCGGAGAGTAAATCTAGTGACTAGATTTAGTCACATGCCGGTACTCTCTCAGAGGGAAGGGAAGAGGTCAAGAGCTGTGAGTGATATCTCCGCCGATCTCGGCACCGGCAGAGCCAGCGTCGGAGCGGTGCTCGACTACGCCTGGACCGCGGGGGAGTTCACGGCGACGGATGCCATGGCATCCACCGCCATCACCCGATCCACCGCGATCGAGGCGCTCGCCACGCTCGTGGGCGCGAAGATCCTCACCGAGCTGCCGAATGCGAGAGCGGCCGGGGCGTATCGCGCGGGCCGACCGGCCAGACGCTTCATGCTCTCGCCCGACCTTGGTGTGGTGGCGGGCATCGACGCGGGCGACACGCATCTCGCGGTCATGATCACCGACCTCCACGGCACGACGCTCGCGCATCGTCGTGTCGAGCTGAGCCCCGAGCACACACCCGCGCAGCGCCGCGCGACGATACTCCAGCACCTCGAGCAGTCTCTGGCGGAAGCCGGTCAGACGCGCGAGACGCTGCTGGCGATCTGCGTGGGCGTCGCGGCCCCCGTCGACCGCGCCGGCGTCTCTCCCCCGCACCCGGAGGGGTTCTGGCAGCGCACCAATCCCGATCTCGCCACTGCCCTCGCCGACTGGGCGCCGGTCGTGCAGATCAAGAACGACGCCCTGCTCGCGGCCGTCGCGGAGGGCTCGCTGGGCGAAGCGGTCGGATGCCGTGACTATGTCGCGCTGCTGGCCGGCGAGCGCTTCGGAGGTGGGGTCGTCGTCGACGGGCACCTGCTGCACGGTGCGCACGGCGGGGTCGGCGAGGGCGTGGTGTTCGACCACATCATCGGCGTGGGCTCGGCCTTCGGCCTGAGCTACGCGGTGCAAGACGAGGTGCGCGCCGCCGTCACCAGCAACGAGATCGACTGGCGTGGGCGGGTCGGGCGCCTCTCGGATGCGGCCCGCATCGACCCCCGGGTGGTGCTCGTCGCGGCTGCCGAGGGGGATCCGGATGCCGTGCTCGTCTGCTCACGGGTCGGCGAGAAGCTCGCGCGCATCGTGGGCGTGCTCGGCAGCATGTACGACCCGGCCCGGGTGATCGTGTGCGGGGCGATCGCCGAGAGCATCGCTCCCGTGATCTCCGCCGCTCGCGCGGTGCTGCCGTCGCAGATGCACCTTCCCGCGCCCGAGGTGCTCGCGTCGTCGCTGGGCGCCGAGGTCGTCTCGCTCGGTGCCGTGGTCACCGCGCGGCGCGCAG
>NZ_DAMDLU010000139.1:0-7639 GCF_032084865.1 Microbacterium sp. | reverse complement strand
CCCGTCGGGACGCCGTTCGGCGCGCAGGGTCAGCTGCTCGGCGGCGATCAGCGAGGCGGCGACGATGAGCGGCTGCGCGATGCGGGTGTCGCGGATGGTGTCGGCGTCCGCTTCGGTGCCGTGGGCGATCAGGTCGACCTCGGCGGCCTCGGAATATGCGGCCAGCCGGTCGGCGACGCCGTCCAGCTCGAGCCAGGGAGCGAGGAAGCCGGGGGTCTGGGAGCCCTGTCCGGGCGAGGCGACGACGATCACCAGACCAGTCTGCCAACGATCGGACGATGGTGGTGGATGAAACATCACAACAATCAGTGAATCGATTGTGCGTGGCGCACATCTCCCGTGCGGTAAGTCCCTGACGACTCAGCGACGCCGCGTCACGGCACGACGCCTGGCAGGCTCTGTCGTGCCGATCGAGCCGAGGATCAGGGCCGTCTGCAGGATCAGGGCCTCGCGCGGACCGGTCGCGTCCCAGCCGATCACCTCGGTCACGCGCTTGAGCCGGTAGCGAACCGTGTTCGGGTGCACGAACAGCTCGCGCGCGGTCGCCTCGAGCGAGCGGCCGTTGTCGAGATAGCTCCACAGCGTCGTCACGAGGTCGGTGGAATGCGCCTGCAGGGGGCGGAAGATCCGCTCGATGAGCGTCTGCTTGGCCAGGGAGTCACCGGCCAGGGCGCGCTCGGGCAGCAGGTCGTCCGCCTCGACCGGGCGTGGCGCGCCGCGCCACGCGCGAGCGACCGCGAAGCCGGCGAGCGCCGCACGGGCACTCTGCCCGGCGTCGACGAGGGCGGTCACCGGCGGGCCGAGCACCACGTAACCGGGGCCGAACGAGGGCTCCAGGCGCAGCGCGATCTCGCTGAACGGCAGGTCCTCGGTCTCGTCCTCCTTGCCGGGCACACGCGCCCGCCCGATCACGAGCACGAGTCTCGAGCCCTGCACGCCGATCAGCACATCGACCGACATGCGCCTGGCGGTGCGACGGACCAGGTCCACGTCGAACTGCGGGGGAGTCGTGCCGACGAGGACGCTGACCTCGCCATGGCCGTGCCAGCCGAGCGCGGCGATGCGACTGGGCAGCTCCTCGTCGGCCTCACCGGTGAGGATCGAATCGACGACGAGCGCCTCGAGCCGGGCATCCCACAGTCCCCTCGCCTCGGCGGCGCGGGCGTACACGTCAGCGGACGCGAAGGCGACGTCGCGCGAGTACAGCAGGATCGCCTCGCGCAGGTCCTCGCCGCGACCGGCCACCCGCTCCTCGGTGACCTCGACCGTGACACGGATCAGCTGCAGAGTCTGCTGCAGGCTGACGCTGCGCAGCAGCTCGCGTGGAGCGGCGGCGAAGATGTCGGCGGCGATCCAGGGGGTCGATGTCGGATCCTCGTACCACTGGATGAAGGATGTGATGCCGGCCTGGGCCACCAGCCCGACGGCGGAGCGTCGGGCCGGTGGCATGTCGGCGTACCAGGGCAGGGTGTCCTCGAGCCGCTTGATCGTCACCGTGGCGATGTCGCCGGAGATCCGGCGCAGCCAGGAGAGCGTGGCGGCCTTGTCCATGGCCTGCTGGGCGGTACTGCTCACAGGATCAGCTCTCGCCGCCCGCGTTCCCGCTGGTGCCGGCGTTCACGTCGAACAGACGGTACTTCTCGATCGCCTGACCGATGACCGAGCGGTCGACCTTGCCCTCGTCAGCCAGCGCCTGCAGGGTGCGGACCACCATGGACGGACCGTCGATCTTGAAGAAGCGTCGCGCTGCCGCACGGGTGTCCGAGAATCCGAAGCCATCGGCGCCGAGCGTGTAGTACCGGTTCGGCACCCACGGACGGATCTGGTCCTGCACCGCGTGCATGAAGTCGCTGACCGCGACGACCGGGCCCTCCGCGCCCTGCAGCTTCTGCGTGAGGTATGCCGTCTGGGGCTCCTCCTCGGGGTGCAGGAAGTTGTGCTCGTCGACGGCGAGTCCGTCATGGCGCAGCTCGCTCCACGACGTGACCGACCACACATCCGCGCTGACGCCCCAGTCCTGCTGCAGCAGCTGCTGGGCCTCCAGAGCCCACGGCACGCCGACGCCCGAGGCGAACAGCTGGGCCTTGTGGCCCTCGCCCGTGCCCGGCTTGATGCGGTGGATGCCGCGGATGATGCCGTCGATGTCGGCATCCTCCGGCTCGGCCGGCTGCACCAGCGGCTCGTTGTACACCGTGATGTAGTACATGACGTCGGGGTCGGGGTGGGATCCGCCGTACATCCGCTCGAGACCCGAGCGCACGATGTGGGCGATCTCGTAGCCGTAGGCGGGGTCGTACGACACGGTCGCCGGGTTGGTGGACGCCAGCAGCGGCGAGTGACCGTCGGCGTGCTGCAGGCCTTCACCGGTCAGCGTCGTGCGTCCCGCGGTGGCGCCGATGATGAATCCGCGTGCCATCTGGTCGCCCGCAGCCCACATCGCATCTCCGGTGCGCTGGTAGCCGAACATCGAGTAGAAGATGTAGATCGGGATCAGCGGTTCGCCCTGCGTGGAGTACGACGTGCCCGCGGCGGTGAAGGCGGCCATGGCGCCGGCCTCGTTGATGCCGACGTGCACGATCTGCCCCTGCGGGCTCTCCTTGTACGCGAGCAGCAGCTGGCGGTCGACGGACGTGTAGTGCTGGCCGTTCGGGTTGTAGATCTTCGCGGTCGGGAAGTACGCGTCGATGCCGAACGTGCGCGCCTCGTCGGGGATGATCGGCACGATGCGGTTGCCGAAGTCCTTCGCCCGCAGCAGGTCCTTCAGCAGACGGACGAAGGCCATCGTCGTGGCGATCTCCTGGGTGCCGGAGCCCTTGCGCGGCAGCGCGTAGGTCGACTCCTCGGGCAGCGTGATCGACGTGTGCTTCGTGCGACGCTCCGGGATCATGCCGCCGAGGCTGCGGCGACGCTCCAGCATGTACTGGATGGTCTCGTCGTCCTTGCCCGGGTGGTAGTACGGGGGCAGGTACGGGTTCTCTTCCAGCTGCGCGTCCGTGATCGGGATCTGCATGGTGTCGCGGAACGTCTTGAGGTTGTCCAGCGTCATCTTCTTCATCTGGTGGGTCGCGTTGCGGCCCTCGAAGTGCGGTCCGAGACCGTAGCCCTTGACGGTCTTCGCCAGGATGACGGTCGGCTGGCCCTTGTGCTCCATCGCCGACTTGTAGGCCGCGTACACCTTGCGGTAGTCGTGACCACCGCGGCGCAGATGCCAGATCTCGTCGTCCGAGAGGTCCTTGACCAGTGCAGCGGCCCGCTCGTCGCGGCCGAAGAAGTTCTCCCTGATGTACGCGCCGGACTCGGCCTTGTACGTCTGGTAGTCGCCGTCAGGGGTGGCGTTCATGATGTTCAGGAGAGCGCCGTCGGTGTCGCGGGCGAGCAGGTCGTCCCACTCCCGGCCCCAGATGACCTTGATGACGTTCCATCCGGCACCGCGGAAGAACGACTCGAGCTCCTGGATGATCTTGCCGTTGCCGCGCACCGGACCGTCGAGACGCTGCAGGTTGCAGTTGATCACGAACGTGAGGTTGTCGAGGCCGTCGTTGGCGGCCACCTGCAGCTGTCCGCGGCTCTCGACCTCGTCCATCTCGCCGTCGCCCAGGAAGGCCCAGACGTGCTGATCGCCGGTGTCCTTGATCCCGCGGTTGGTGAGGTACTTGTTCGCCTGCGCCTGGTAGATCGCGTTGATCGGGCCGAGGCCCATCGACACGGTCGGGAACTGCCAGTACTCGGGCATCGACCGCGGGTGCGGGTACGACGGGAGGGCATGGCCGGCGTGCGACTTCTCCTGACGGAAGCCGTCCATGTCGGCTTCGCTCAGGCGCCCCTCGAGGAAAGAGCGGGCGTAGATGCCGGGGGAGGCGTGGCCCTGGATGAAGATCTGGTCGCCGCCGCTCGGGTGGTCCTGGCCTCGGAAGAAGTGGTTGAAGCCGACCTCGTACAGCGACGCTGCGCCCGCATAGGTGGAGATGTGCCCGCCGACGCCGATGCCGGGGCGCTGCGCGCGGTGCACCGTGATGGCCGCGTTCCACCGGATCCAGTGGCGGTACCGGCGCTCGTTCTCCTCGTCGCCGGGGAATTCCGGCTCGTTCGACGCGGCGATCGTGTTGATGTAGTCGGTGGTCGGCACCATCGGCACGCCGAGGTGACGCTCCTTCGAGCGCTTCAGGAGGCTGAGCATGATCTCCCGGCCGCGGCCGGGACCCTTCGCATCCACCAGCTCGTCGAGCGACTGCTGCCACTCGCCGGTCTCCTCTGGGTCGCTGTCCAGAGGTGCCTGGGAGTACGGATCCTGATCGTGGACGGTCACGTGGAGCCTTTCGTCAAGCTGGCAGGTCGTGCCAAGGAAACGGGATGCGCCGCGGTCGGGCCTTGTCGGCACCGCACAACGCGCGCTGTGGTCAGCCTATATCCGTTCCGAAGACGTGTTCCGCAAATTCCGCACCGTAGAATGGGGGTACCAGGGCCTTTAGCTCAGCTGGTAGAGCGCCACGTTTACACCGTGGATGTCGTCGGTTCGATCCCGGCAGGGCCCACCGTCCTCCGTCTCGGCGCCCTGTGCGCTTCAGCCCTCGAACGTCTGGCCGGGATACGCGTCGCGCAGCAGAGCGAGCGCGTCATCCTGCAGGGCCTGCGTATCGGCTCGCAGCCGCGCAGCCTCCGCCTCGGCGAGTTCGAGCTCGATGCGGCGTGCGTGGTGCTCACCCCGGATGCGGTTCAGATCCTCGTCGCGATAGGTGATCGACTCCTCCCACGACATCGTGATCGGCTCACCGCCCACGGGGGTGAGAGTGACCCGCCACCGCGCTCGGTCCTCGGAGTTCGTCGCCTCGAACTCGGCACGATCGTCGGCGAAGCGCGCCGCGGCCTTCGAGAGCGCGTCGGCGTCCGCCTCCAGCTGAGCGCGCGTCTGCGCATTGGCCTGCTCGGCTGCCGCGACGTCACCCCAGGCGCGGGCGACCGCCGCCCGGACATCTTCGAGTACGGCGACGGCTCGCCGGTGCATTTCGACGAGCGCGCCACGATCGGTGAACGTGCGTGCGTAGATCTGCTCCAACTCGGCGGTGAATCCGATGTCGGGGTGCACCTGCGACCCGAGGTAGGCGAACTGCTCGGTGGCCCGCTTCTCGTCGTCGCCGTTCATCGAGGCGGCGATCTGATCGTGGACGGGATCGTCGGCAGGCACGAGCGCGGTCGCTGCGGACAGCAGCTCTGCGACTTGCGTCTTCTCCTCGGACGACATGCGTGCGTACACCGCGTGCAGCAGTTCGTGGGCTGCCGTGGTCACCGTCGACTGGGCGAGGCGCTCGTCGGTGGGACGGTAGACGAAGATCCGATCCTGGGCGCGCGACTGCTCGAAACCCGTGAAGCAGCCGAGCGTGGACTCATTCTCGGGGTCGTGGGATTCATCGCCGCAGAACTCGGCGATCTCGTCGGCGTCGGCATAGCGCGGCTGCGTGAAGGCGAAGACCTCCCTGCCCTCCGCGGTCAGCATCATCCGGTCGGCGAGGTCGGCGAACTCCGCGCTCAGCGGCGGTGCGGGTGCGGCAAGCGCGGGGAAGATCCGCTCGAGCAGCGGCTCGTCGGCCTTCGAGTCCTGCGACATCAGCCACAACCCGCCGACGGTGCTCGCCGCGGGTACGACGAGCACCGCTGCTGTGCTGATGCGCCCGACGACGGATCGTCGTCTGCGGGAGGCGGGGCTGCCCATCGGCGCCTGTTCGAAGAAGGTCATGGCCGCATGGCGGCATCGGTCGGGTGCAGGGCCTCGCTGAGAACGGTCAGGGGCATCCGGAACTCACATCTCCTCGTGCGTGGCCGGGTCGCCGTCGAAGAGCCGCCCGTCTGCGCGACCGAGCCCGGTGATCGCCTCGACCTCAGCGGCGTCGAGCACGACGGACGCCGCCTCGAGATTGGTGCGCTGATGCTCGGGTGAAGAGGCCTTCGGAATCGACACGGTGCCCCTGGCGACATGCCAGGCGATGATCGCCTGCACGGGGGAGATGCCGTGACGTTCGGCGATCTCGACGATGACGGGCTCATCGAGCACCTGCCGTGCACGGCCGAGCGGCGACCACGCCTCGGTGAGGATGCCGCGGTCGGCATGGAACGCGAGCGCCTCCTCCTGCGGGAAGTAGGGATGCACCTCGATCTGGTTCACCACCGGCCGCACGCCCGTCGCCGTCTCGATGCGCTCGAGGTGCTCGGGAAGGAAGTTGGACACGCCGATCTGGCGCACGGTGCCGCGCTGCTGCGCGTCGACCAGAGCCTGCCACGCCTGCTCGTACCGGCCGGTGAGGGGGTTGGGCCAGTGGATGAGGTGCAGGTCGGTGGCATCCAGCCCGAGACGGAACCGGCTCTCCTCGATGCTGGTGCGCGCCTTGTCGGTCTCGTGATGCCGGCCCGGCAGCTTCGTGGTGACGATGATCTCGGAGCGGTCGATTCCGGATGCCCGCACTCCGGCGCCCACGGCGCCCTCGTTCTCGTAGTTGAACGCCGAGTCGATCAGGCGGTAGCCGAGGCCGATCGCCGCGGCGACCGACTGCGCGCCGGCCTCGCCGTTGAGCCGGTACGTGCCCAGCCCCACGGCGGGCAGCGGGAATCCGTTGTGGGCGGTGAAGACGGGAACAGCGGTCATGGAGGTCCTCCGGATCGTCGGTCAGGCTCAGCCTATGGCCGCATCCGGGCAGGACTCGCGTGTCAGCATGGGTGCATGTCGAGACCCGCGAGCGATCAGCGATGCCCCTGCACGAGCGGCGATGTGTTCGGATCTTGCTGCGGCCCGGTGCTGGCATCCGGATCGGCGCCGACCGCCGTGCGCCTGATGCGATCC
Source organism: Microbacterium sp. (assembly GCF_032084865.1). Classification (GTDB taxonomy): domain Bacteria; phylum Actinomycetota; class Actinomycetes; order Actinomycetales; family Microbacteriaceae; genus Microbacterium. The sequence continues at coordinate 810 of NZ_DAMDLU010000139.1, read as the reverse complement.
CGGTTCACGGCGTTCGCGACAGCCGACGCGGAGCATCTGCTGCGCACCTGGCACCCGTCCACCCGCCCGGACCGTCTCGATCTCGACGACGGCATCCGCTGGCAGCGCCTCGACATCCTCGATCAGAAGCACGGCGGACCGTTCGATGACCGCGGCGTGGTCGAGTTCGAGGCCTTCTACCGTGATGAGCACGGGCGAGGCACGCTGCGCGAGCGCAGCCGTTTCGTGCGCGAAGGCGGGCTCTGGCTGTACGTCGACGGGGTCATCTTGACGGGTTAGGTTTGAGGAGTGAAAGCCAGCCCCGAGCACCAGCGCCGCCTCCTCGACATCGCCGACCTCGATCGGAAGATCGCGCAGGCGGAGCGCGCCCGCACCACCCCAGCGCAGGGTGCTCGCATCAACGAGCTCGCCGCTCTGCGCCAGCAGCAGCTCGGTGAGCTGGCCGGCCTCGCCGGCGTGCTCGACGACGCGAACGCCGAACTGAAGCGGCTGGAGTCCGACGTCCACCTCGCCGCGCAGCGCCGCGACAAGGATGCGGAGCGGCTCGCCGTCGCCACCGATCCGAAGCAGGCGCAGGCGCTCGAGAACGAGATCGAGAGCCTCGGCCGGCGCATCACCGTGCTCGAGGATTCCGAGCTCGAGGTGATGGCGCGCGTCGAAGAGGCGCAGGCGGCCGTCGACGCCCAACAGGCGCTGATCGACCAGACCCAGTCCGAGGGCGCGCAGCTGACCGCCGCCGCGAAGGCCGACATGGCTGCCGCAGCAGCGGAGGGCGAGCACCTGACGCGCGATCGCGCGGCCCTGGCCGAG
>NZ_DAMDLU010000138.1:0-7658 GCF_032084865.1 Microbacterium sp. | reverse complement strand
AGGCCGACGATCTGGCCGCCGTCATCGGAGCGGTCGGCGGGGCGGATGCCGTGCTCGGCCACTCGTCGGGTGCGATCCTCGCGCTGTTCGCCGCATCGCACGGGGTGCCGACCGGTGCGCTGTTCCTGTCGGAGCCGCCGATCGACTTCGACGCGCAGGGCTGGGGCGAGGAGCTGCCGCGACGGCTGCAGGAGCTGGTCGACACCGGATGCCGCGAAGACGCCGTCGCGGCATTCCAGCGCGACGCCGTGGGGCTGCCCGCCGAGATGGTGGAGGCGGGCCGTGCGAGCGGCCAGCTGGCCGCCCTCGCCCCGCTCGCGCAGTCGACCGTGTACGACGCGCGGCTGACGCTGCGCTATCGGCATCCGGATGCCGCTCTACTCGACGTCGATGTGCCGGTGACGGTGCTGCGCGGCGCGCAGACCTTCCCGTTCCTCGTCGCGTCGTCCGACCGGCTCGCGGGTGAGGTCGAGGGCGCCGAGCTGGTGATCGTGCCCGAGTCGATCATGCATCGCCCCGATCCGGCGGCGACCGCGCGGGTCATCGCGGAGCGGGTGTGACCGCGCCGGTTCAGCGGGCGGAGGGTAATCTCGCGGTATGAGACGGCCGGTACCCGACCCCATCCGCGCGGGCGAGGAGTCGGTGTGGGATTACCCGCGGCCACCGCGCGTCGAGCCGGTGCCCGAGCGGATCACGATCCGTCTGGGAGGCGTGCTGATCGCCGACACCGTCGATGCCGTCCGGGTGCTGGAGACCAGCCATCCGCCGGTGTACTACCTGCCGTCGGACTCGTTCATCGAGGGGGCGCTCGTCCCGGCATCCGGATCGTCGTTCTGCGAGTTCAAGGGCGAGGCGGCGTACTTCGACGTGCGCGGCGGCTCCCGCGTCGTGCCCGGAGCCGCGTGGACCTACCCGCGCCCTGCACGCGGTTTCGAGGCGCTGACCGGGCGGGTCGCGGTGTACGCCGGAGACATGGATGCGTGCACCGTGGGCGACGAGCAGGTAATCCCGCAGCCGGGTCGCTTCTACGGCGGCTGGATCACGTCCCGCATCCGCGGCCCGTTCAAGGGCGCACCGGGCTCGATGGGGTGGTGACGCCCCGGGTCATGCGGTGAGGGGTCAGGCGGTGAGCCCTGGCCCGTCGTTGTCGTCGCCGCCGTCGAAGGTCGCCGTGAGGATCTGCTCGGCCTCGAGCGTGAGGTCGATGATGCGGGCGAGCAGCCCGGCGAGCGAGGTGGCCTGCAGCAGTTCGAGCTGGTCGATCGGCCCCAGCGGCGCGATCGCGGCCAGCTGCCACGATGCCTCGAGCGGGTCGTCGGAGATCTCGATGTTCGGGTCCCACCGGCTCCCCGAGGTCAGCGCGGCGCGGGTGAGCACGCGGCGCACATGCTTCTCGGCTTCGTCGCGCAGGGGTGCGAGCGCAGGATCCCAGGTCAGCTCGGAGATCGGGTGCACCTCGGCGGTCGGGTAGACCTCGTCGGTCCACCAGGCGCTCACTTCGATGCGCTCCCCGCCGACGACGAGCAGCTCGATGTCGCGCTCGGTCGCGGCGACCTCGACGATCCGCGCCATCGTGCCCGTGCGGAATCGTGTGTCCCCTCCCCCGGCCTCGGACCCGCGTTCGATGAGCACGACCCCGAACGACGGCTCGTGGGATTCGAGAGCCGCGCCGAGCATCTTCAGGTAGCGCTCCTCGAAGACGCGCAGCGCGAGAGGCGTGTGCGGGAAAAGCACCGTCTCCAGCGGGAACATCGCCGTGGCTGCCATCGCGCCAGTAAACCACTCCGAGCGACCCCTGTCACCGGCGGACCGGATCGACGAACGAGTGATCCGTTGAGATCGGTGTCAGGCGGCCTGCGGTTCAGGCATCCGGCCGAGGCGGACCATGATCTCGAACCGGTCGGGCACGCCCCAGTGCTCCACGATGCGGCCGTCGATGACGCGCGCCGAGTCGTACACGGTGAACTGCACCGGACGTCCGGTCGGCGGGCCGATGAACGGACCGGTGTTCGTGCCGGTCGCTTCGGCGCGCACCCAGATGGTGTCTCCGGCGACCGCCCAGTCCCCGATCGAGAAGTGCAGGTCGGGGAAGGCGTCGTGCACGGTCTGCATGCCGTTGCGGACCTTCGCGATCGCCTCGGCTCCGCGGCCGGCTAGCCCGAACTGGTGCTCGATCAGGTCGGGCGAGCAGAGTTCGTCGGCGACGTCGAGGCGACCGCCGGCGAACCCCTCCACGAGCATGCGTTCGACCACGGCGAGCATCTCGCGCGCGGTCGTGGTGTCAGTCATGATGGACTCCTTTGCAGATTGTCTGTATTCATTGCACCTGTACTGCACTGAATGCAGGGATAGTATGTCGGAATGGCGGACGGTGTCAAGAGCGGGACCATGAGCTATCGGCAGCAGCAGGCCGAGGCGACGAAGGTGCGCATCGCCGAGTCCGCACGGGAGCTGTTCGCCAGCGAGGGATACAGCGTCACGAGCATGGAGTCGATCGCCGCGCGCGCGGGCGTCGCGACGCGCACCGTCTACGCGGCGTTCGGCGCGAAGCGTGAGATCCTCAACCTGATCTGCGAGCGCTGGCTCGAACGCGCCGGGGCGCGAGCGCTCGCCCGCGAGGTGCTCTCTCTGCCGGATGCCGTGGCGCGGCTGCGTGGCGCGGCGCACTGGATGACCACCCTGTACACGACCGACTTCGCCGTCGCACTGATCCTCGATTCGGCCGTGGACGAAGACGCCGACACGCGTGCGCTTCTGCATGGCAAGCTGCGCGGGCGCAACCGCGTCATGGATGAGCTGATCGCATCGGTTCGCGACGATCTCAGCATCCCGCTCGACGATGCGCAGGCGATCTTCCGCGCTCTCGGTGCGACTGGCGTGTACGGCGAGCTCGTCGGCACCTCGGGGTGGAGCCCGGACCGATTCGAGGCGTGGCTCGCCGACACCCTCGTCGCGCAGGTGATGCAGAACCGCTGACGTCGCCCGCGACGGCTGCCGTGCGAGCCGGTCGACGCCGGGCGGCTCGCGCCCAGGGGTGGCGTGCGGCACGGGGTGGCCTGCGGCACGATGAGCAGCATGATCGACGGTTATGACCCGGCGTTCCTGGCGACGCCGCTGCCGCTGCCTGCGCCGCCGCAGGTCGTGCGCACGCTGGCGTACCCGAGGTTCAGCGTGCTGCTCGATCCCGAGCGTCGTCTCGCCGCGGTGACGGGCGTCAACATCGACGGCCTGACGCTGCAGGACATCGCTCGCAAGGGCTCGTGGCACCTCGATCGCAGGATTCCGGATGCCGAGCAGGCAGGTCCCGACGTGTACGCGCACAACGATCTGGATCGCGGTCATCTGGTACGGCGGCGGGATCCCGGCTGGGGCGATTCGGATGCGGCCCGCGCCGCCATGGCGGCGACGTTCGCGTACCCTAACGCCGCACCCCAGGTGGCGGTGTTCAATCAGTCGAAGGACCTCTGGCTCGGACTCGAGGACCATGTGCTCACCTACGCCGAAGCGACCGATCAGCGTCTCTCGGTGTTCACCGCCCCGGTGCTGGCCGATGGCGACCCGCCCTACCGGGGCATCCGCGTTCCGCTCGGCTTCTGGAAGGTGGCGGCATGGCTGGGGCCCGACGGGCTCGCGTGCGCGGGTTTCGTGCTCGACCAGTCCGCTCTCGTCGATGTGACCGCAGGCCGGGTGAGCGCACCGCCGCTGGGCGGTTTCCGCACGTTCCAGGTGTCGGTGTCGGCGATCGCCCGCATGACCGGAATCGACCTCGGCGCGCTGGTGGATGCTGATGTGCTGGCCACCGAGACCGCGCGCGGCGAGGAGTGGCGCGAACTGGCGGGATCGGACGCGATCGTGCTCTGAGCCGCGGCCCCGCAGCGCCGGGGTCAGTTGAAGTCGCCGCCCCCGCCGCCTCCGCCGAAGTCACCGGGCGCCATGTCCTTGAACCGCGAATAGTGGCCCTGGAAGGCGACGGTGATCGTCGCAGTGGGTCCGTTGCGGTGCTTGGCGACGATCAGGTCGGCCTCGCCCGGACGGATGTCCTTGTCGTATGCGGCCTCGCGGTGCAGCAGGATCACCATGTCGGCGTCCTGCTCGATCGAGCCCGACTCGCGCAGGTCGCTGATCGCGGGCTTCTTGTCGGAGCGCTGCTCGGCGCCACGGTTCAGCTGCGACAGCGCGATCACCGGCACCTGCAGCTCTTTCGCGAGCAGCTTGAGCGCACGCGAGAACTCCGAGACCTCCTGCTGGCGCGACTCGACGCGCTTGCCGCTCGTCATCAGCTGCAGGTAGTCGATGACCACCAGCCGCAGACCTTCGCGCTGCTTGAGGCGACGGCACTTGGCGCGGATCTCGACGAGGGTCATGTTCGGGCTGTCGTCGATGTACAGCGGCGCGTCGTTGATACGGCCGCGAGTGGCCGCGACAGTTGTCCAGTCGCGCGGGTCGAGGGTTCCCTTGCGCATGTTCTGCAGCGGGATCGCACCCTCGGCGCTGAGCAGGCGCATCGCGATCTCGCTCTTGCCCATCTCGAGCGAGAAGAAGATCGACGGCTCGTTGTGGCCGATGGAAGCCGCCCTAGCAAAATCCAGAGCCAGCGTTGATTTGCCCATAGCGGGTCTCGCGGCGACGACGATCATCTGACCGCCGTGCAGGCCGTTGGTCAGTTCGTCGAGCTCGCGGAACCCGGTCGGGATGCCGGTCATCGTGCCGTCGCGACCGTTGGCCGCCTCGATCTCTTCGACAGCCGCGTCGACGGCGATCGTGAGCGGCACGTAGTCTTCGGCCGTCTCGGAGCCGGTCACCGAGTAGATCTCGGCCTGGGCGTTGTTGACGATGTCGGCGGCGTCGCCCTCACCGGCGTAGCCGAGCTGCACGATGCGGGTGCCCGCGTCGACGAGGCGCCGGAGGATCGCGCGCTCCGCCACGATTCCCGCGTAGTACCCGGCGTTCGCCGCGGTCGGCACGATCGAGGTGAGCGTGTGCAGGTAGTCGGCACCACCGGCGCGCCCCAGCTCACCGGTCTTGATCAGCTCGTCGGTCACAGCCACCACATCGGTGGGCTCGCCGTGCGAGTACAGCGAAAGGATCGCCTCGAAGATCAGCTCGTGCTTGGGCACGTAGAAGTCGGCGCCCTTGAGCATCTCGATCACATCGGCGACGGCGTCCTTCGACAGCAGCATGCCGCCGAGGGCGCTCTGCTCGGCGAGAAGGTCGTGCGGTGGGGTGCGCTCGGGCGCGCGAGAACTACCCAGACGCTCGTTGGAGATATCTGCGATCGACACCGTGCTCCTCCCGGCCGGCACGACTGAACGCTCGTCACCGGCACTTGAGACCGGCGGGCAGTCGGCCTCGGGCACAAGCAGAACACGCGCCACCGACATCCGGTCTCCCTCAAGCTAGAAGGCGGGTTATCCCCATGCAAACGGGGCTGTGGATAAGTGTGTGGAGAGTGTGCGAAGAACTCCGGAGTGTCTGTGCAGAACGGGTGTGGACAACTCGGTGGAGAGTTTCGAGTTCGTCGATTTTTCTTTCGTCTCATCTGGCTTTCTTCGGTTCCCCACCCTGTGGACGAATTTCCGCCTCAACGTGAGATTGAAGGTTGACGCATCGGGAGGGCCGATGTGCAGAACCTGGGGAAAGTCAAGTGCGGCCTCGCCCGGGCGCGCCGCGCTGCAGCGCCCCGATCCGCAGGTCACGGGGGTGGACGATCTCTGTGGTCTCGGGTAACGTCTCGGGCAAGATCGGAGAGACTTCTCAGATTGCCCAGGGGGGTGAGCATGAAGGTGGAGACGACAGGGGGCCGCAGATCAGCGGTGTACCTCTGGGGCGCGCTCTTCGTGCTCGCGTGGGCTCTGCTCAGTGCCGTGTTCGCCGGTGGTGAGGCTCGAGCGGATGACGAAGCTCCGACGCCTCTGTCGGGACTCACCTCACTCGTCGGCGACACGCTGGGCGGTGGGGTCGCTCCGGTCGCGAAAGCGGCGACGACGACCGTCGAGCATGTCGCCGCACCCGTCGTGCCGGTCGTCGAGCAGGTCGTCGCGAAGACGACGACCACCGTGGCATCTGTGCCCGTGGTCGGAGCACCCACCGCGCACGTGATCGCGCAGACCGGCGAGACGGTGTCGAACGTGACGCAGACCGTCGAGGACGTCGCGGCATCGACTCCCGTGAGCTCGATCGTGACACCGGTGACGGATGCCGTTAGCGGCGTTCCCGTGCTGGGCACGGTGCTCGACGGACTCGGCGCGACCGACCTCGTCGACGAGCTGGCGACCGGTGTGGACGAAGTTCTCGACATCGTGCCTCCGGTGATCGACAGCACGGTCACTCCCGTCGTCGACGGTCTGCAGCCGAGCATCCCGGGTTCCGACGATGCCGGCCTTCCCGAGCTGGATCGCCCGCTCGATGACGACGCGGTCACCCCTGGCGTGGACAGCGCAGCCGAGCCGGCGGCCGAGATCGAGGCCGTGACGGCGGTGACGCACACGGCGCAGCCTGCGGCATCCGCCCTGCCCGTCGTCTCTCACGACAACGACTGGACGCCGCCTGATGCCGGCGTCCAGCAGTCCGCGCCTTCCGGCGATCTGCCCGGTGCGCCCGCGAGCGCGCCGGCGGCGAGTCCGGCGTCTGCCGCCGGCAGCGGCGGACCGGCGTCCGGCGCGACTTCTGACCGTCCTAGCTCCGCGCGCGTCGACATCGATGCGTCGTCGCGGACGGGCATCCCTGCGGATGCCGCTCTGCCCGCTTCTCCGGCGGGCGGCACCGACGTCTCTCCTGACTGACGAGAGGGCGGCCGATTCTGCATCGGCAATGCCCGGACCACGCGACCGTGTGGTCTTCATCTCGCACAGATCAGGAGCAATACTCATGCGCACTATCGTCAAGCACGCCATGTGGGGCGTGCTCATCGCCGGCGGCGTCTCGCTGCTCGGCGCCACGGCCGCCAGCGCGGCCGAAACCAACGGAGACGAAGGTCTTCTCTCGGGGACGCAGATCCTCGCGCCGGTCACCGCACCCATCGACATCGTCGGCAACGCCGTCTCGGTGCTCGGCAGTGCTGCGGCCGGAACGAGCACGGATGCCGCACCCGCGGCGCCATCGTCCTCCTCAGCCGCCACGACCGGCGAAGGAGGCGTGGCTTCGGGCACGCAGGCGCTCGTCGACGTGGTCGTTCCGGTGACCGTGTCGGGGAACGCCGTGAGCGTTCTCGGCTCGTCCGCCGCTGAATCGGATGCCGCCGCGCCGGCACCTGAGCCGGCACCGGCGGCGGCTGCGACCTCGGGGTCGGACGGCATCCTGGCGGGTACGCAGGGTCTCGTCTCTGTCACCGCACCGATCACGGTGACCGGCAACAGCATCTCGGTGCTCGGCGACTCCGCCGTCACCGCTGGCGAGGGGGAAGCGTCGGCACCTGCTGAAGCACCCATGACCGACGCCGCCACCAGCGGAGACGACGGCATCCTCGGGGGAACACAGGTGCTCGCACCCATCACCGCACCGGTCACCGTGACCGGCAACGGCATCTCCGTGCTGGGTGAGTCTGCCGTCACACAGGGACCGGCTGGCAACTCGGCACCTGCTGAAGCACCCATGACCGACGCCACCACCAGCGGAGACGACGGCATCCTCGGGGGAACACAGGTGCTCGCACCCATCAC
>NZ_DAMDLU010000137.1:0-7720 GCF_032084865.1 Microbacterium sp. | reverse complement strand
GTGGCGGATGCCGATGACGCGACGCGCATCCTGAGCGGGATGGGCGGCGCGGAGGCCACGCGCATCCTGCCGACGACCGCTCAGCTTCCCTCCGGAGCAGCCGTCGCCTCGACGACGGCGACCGAGCCGGAGGAGGAGAAGAAGCGCAAGCGCAGCCCGTGGACGTGGCCGCTGATCGCGTTGATCGCGCTGCTCGTGCTCGTGCTGGGCGGCACGCTGATCGCCATGCTCAGCAATCAGGATGAGGCGGGGCCCGCCGTGACATCCTCGACCCCCGCGAAGCCCAAGCCCAAGCCGACCTCGGCCACCCCGAGCGCACCGGAGAAGGCTCTCGTCAATGTCGGCGACCTCGCTCTCGTCGACCGCCCCTGCGACGAGGCCAAGCAGACCCTCGTCGACAACGGCCTGCGGGGCGAGTGCGTCGCGGGCAACACCGCCGCTCCCACTCCCGACCGCGAGGGCTGGGTGCAGAGCGTCAGCGAATCGGGCAACGTCGAAGAGGGCACCCTGATCACGCTCACGACGTACAAGGCCGCGGTCACCATCCCGACGCCGTCATCGGCCCCGAGCCTCAGCGGCACGCCCACCACCGGTGCCACGGTGACCCTGAACTGGACGAACTTCGAGTGCCCCAGCGGCGTGCCGCCGCTGTCGGCGTACGAGATCAAGCTCACCAACGCGACCTTCGACGGCGGCAGCGCTGACCGCACGTTCGAGCGCGGTCAGCTCAGCGCACCGATCACCATCACGGGCACGCCGGGCGCCACGGTGACCGCCAGCTACGTCGCCTTCTGCGGAAACGACCTGCCCTCCCCCCGGTCCCCGCAGATGGAGAAGCAGATCGAGGCCGTCGCCACCCCGACCCCGCCCGTCGTCGGCGGCGGCGACAGCCAGGGCACAGCTCCCGCCCAGTAATCTGGAGGGGGGTCCACGAGGTCTGAGGGGAGTCGTCTGTGTCGCCAGAGCCGCGCATCATCGCGGGTCGCTACCGCGTCGATGAGGTCATCGGTCAAGGTGGCATGGCCAGCGTGCACCGCGGCTACGACCTGACGCTGGGTCGCGAGGTCGCGATCAAGATCCTCGACCCCGAGCTCGCGCGCGACACGGCGTTCCGCACCCGGTTCCGTCTCGAGGCGCAGGCGGCCTCGCGCATGTCGCATCCCTCGATCGTGCGCGTCTACGACGCCGGCGACCCTTCGACAGGCTCAGGGACCCACTCGAGCGCGTCCGGGGTGCAGAAGTCCGGCGACTCGACCGAGCAGACCGAGCCGTACATCGTGATGGAGCTGGTGCACGGCACCCTGCTCAAGGACATCATCGCGCAGGGGCCGCTTCCCGTCGCCGACGCGATCCGCTACGAGGACGGCATTCTCGAGGCACTCGAGTACTCGCACCGCGCCGGCGTCGTGCACCGCGACATCAAGCCGGGCAACGTGATGATCACCGACAAGGGCACCGTGAAGGTGATGGACTTCGGCATCGCGCGTGCCGTGTCCGACTCGTCGTCGACCGTCGCCGAGACGACGCAGATCCTCGGCACCGCGGCGTACTTCTCACCCGAGCAGGCGAAGGGCGAGTCGGTCGATGCGCGCACCGACCTCTACTCAGCTGGGGTCGTGCTGTACGAGATGCTCACGGGCCGTCAGCCGTTCCGCGGCGACTCCCCCGTGGCCGTCGCCTACCAGCACGTCAGCGAGACGCCGCTGCCGCCGACCGAGGTCAACGAGCAGCTGCCCCGGTCGATGGATGCCATCGTGCTGCGCGCTCTCGCGAAAGACCCCTATCAGCGGTTCCCCGACGCAGGATCGTTCCGTCTGGCGCTCAAGGCGGTCGCCGACGGCGAGACGCCGACCAAGCGGGAGATCGGCGCGCTCACCAGCGAGCTCTACGGATCCAACCCGCGCCAGGCGCAGGAGACCGCTCGGTCGCTGCGTCAGCTGAGCTCGGACACGACCATGACCCGCACCCAGTCCGGTCCTCCGGTGGCGTGGATCTGGGCGGGGGTCGCCCTGCTCGCGGTGCTCCTGGTCTCGGTGCTCATCTGGGTGGTCACTCTGGCCGTGCAGCCGAAGGACGTTCCGACATCGTCGGTCACCGTGCCGAACCTCGTGAACCTCACGGCCACCGACGCCGAGAACGCCCTCGAGGAACGGGGGCTGATCCCCGACATGCGCGAAGAGGCGAGCGTGGACTTCGACGAAGGGCACGTCATCCGCTCGGCCCCCACCACCGGGGCGAAGCTGACGGCCGGCACGTCGGTGATCGTGTACGTCTCGACCGGCGCCGACACGGTGGAGATGCCGGTGGTCGAGGGACTGTCCCAGGACGCCGCGAAGCAGGTGCTCGACGACGCTCGACTCGAACTCGGCACGGTGCGTCCCCAGAACGACAAGGACGCCCAGGCGGGAACCGTGCTCAGCGCGAGCGAGCGGGCCGGCGCGCAGGTCGCCCCGGGCACGGTCATCGACCTGGTCGTCGCCAACGGCTACGTCACGCTGGAGGACATGACGGGCTTCTCGATGGATGCGGCGAAGGGCCAGCTCGAGAAGCTGGGCCTCACGGCGGAGCCCGTCGAGCTCGGCCCGTGCGCTGAGGGGCAGACGCCGAACGTGGTCGCCTCGATGTCGAAGTCGCCTGGCGAGGTGCCCATCCACTCCACCGTCGAGCTGCGCTACTGCGTGCCGCCGGCCGGCTGACGCCCGAACCCTGCCGACGAGACCGACGCGAGCCAGTTGCCGAGCAGGCGGTGCCCGTGTTCGGTGAGCACGCTCTCGGGGTGGAACTGCACGCCGACGATGGGCAGCGTGTCGTGGGCCACCGCCATGATCGTGCCGTGCTCGGCCCGAGCGGTGACGTGCAGCGTCGTCGGCAGGGACGCGTCGTCGAGGGCGAGCGAGTGGTAGCGTCCGACGGCGAACGGCGAGGGGATGCCGTCGAACAGCGCTGATCCGTCATGGCTCACCTGCGAGACCATGCCGTGCATCAGCTCAGGGGCGGCTCCCACCGCGCCGCCGAAGGCCTCACCGATGGTCTGGTGTCCCAGGCAGACGCCGAGCAGCGGCATCCTCGTCTGCGCGGCCAGACGCACGACCTCGATCGAGGCGCCGGCGTCTGCGGGTGAGCCGGGTCCGGGCGAGATCATCACGGCGTCGAACCCGCGCAGACGCTCTCGCCAGTGACGGCGCACCTCGGCATCCGGAGCGGCGCCCGCGCCATCCGCCTCCACCATCACCACCTCGGCACCGAGCTCGCGGAGGTAGCCGATCAGGGTGTGCACGAAGCTGTCGTGGTTGTCGACCACGAGCACCCGCGACGTCACTGCAGGTCCACCTCGCCGGGGGTGATCAGCGGGCTGATCCAGGGGAACACATGGAAGAACAGCCCGTAGAGGGCGGCTGCCACGAGCACGAGCACGAGCAGCAGGCGCAGCCACCACGGTCCGGGCAGGAGGCGCCAGAGAGCGGCGTACATCAGCGGACTCCTTCGGCAGACGCACCGGCCGCATCGGCGGATGCCAGCGAGGCGGGTGGCCCCTCGGCGCGCGGCTGGAAGCTCTCGAACACCCCGTACGCGACGATGCGCTCGGCGAGCGAGTACAGCGGCGAGCACGCGGTGAGGGTGATGAACCGATCCGACGGGGCGACCTGCGGCATCTGGGGCACGTCGAGCAGCACGTCGCCGGCCGACGGCTTCACATATTGCAGGTTGCGGAACCGGTAGGTGTACCAGCCCGCCTCCGTCTCGACGACGATCGCGTCGTCGAGACGCAGCGTGTCGATGAGGTTGAACGGCTTTCCCCACGTGGTGCGGTGACCGGCGAGCGAGAAGTTGCCCACCTCTCCCGGCATCTTCGACTGCTCGTAGAGACCGATGCCGATCCTGTCGAGAGTGCGCTCGCGCGTGGTGCCGCCCGCGATGTGCACGTTGTAGTCGTCGCCGAAGCGCGGGATGCGCATGTTCGCGAAGACCTCGGCATCCCCAGGGTGCGCCAGCAGCGGTGGCTCGTAGACCGTCTCGTCGCCCTGCTGCACGACCGGTGGCGGTTCGGGAGGCGGGAGCTCGGCCCACCGCTCGGAGAGCTCGGCTCCCTTGGCGTTGTTCTCGGCGCCGATGATCAGGTCGCCGATCCACATCTGCCACGACACGAACAGCAGCACCAGCACGCCCGCGGTGAGCAGCAGCTCGCCGAGCACACTCCCGAACGTCGCGCGGGAGCGCCGACGCGCCGGCCTCGAGCGTCGCGACGGAGCCTGAGACGTCGCGACCGCATGCATAGGGGGAAGTCTATTCGCCCGGCTAGAATGATGCGCATGGCACGTGACCGCAATCCCGAAGAACCCGCCGTCGAGCGTCCCGAGGGCGATGCCGCCCCGAACGCCGTGTGGTTCAAGCCCGTCATGGTCGGCTTCATGCTGCTCGGCCTGGCGTGGATCCTCGTCTACTACATCTCGGGCTCGCGCTTCCCCATCCCGGGTCTCGACTCGTGGAACCTCGGAATCGGTTTGGGCATCGCGCTCATCGGCTTCCTGATGACGACCCGCTGGCGCTGACACCCCAGCCGGCGCGGGCCCATGAGCCCGTACTCCGACGCCTCCTCACCCTGTGGTGAGGGGGCGTCTCGCTTTCCCCAGCATGTTGTTAACAACCCTCTCCACCTGTGAATAACACCGGTGTAATTCTCCCCAGGTGTGGACAGACCTGTGGATAACCGCCGGGAATGCTGTGCAGAGCCGTGTGGACAGCCTGTGCAGAACCGCGCTCCTCGCCTCTGGGGCGGCGTCAGAACAGGTTGCGCAGCACGACCGGAGTCACCAGGAAGGCGACGGCCAGAAGCACGATCGTGAGCACGACGAGCAGCAGGATCTGAACCGTGCGCTGCGAGTGCCGCCGGGTGCGAGCGAAGATCAGGCCGATCAGCGCGCCGACGGCCGCTCCTCCGATGTGCGCCTGCCAGGCGATGTTGAGCGTCTGGATGAACCCGATGGCGAGGTTGATCGCGAGGATCACCAGGATCCCGCGGATGTTGGCGCCGATGTGCCGACCGATCACGAGCAGCGCGCCCATCAGGGCGAAGGTGCCGCCGGACGCGCCGACGGTGGCGGCGACGGGATCGAGCACGGCCATCGCCACCGAGCCGCCGAGTCCGCCGATGACATAGAGGGCGACGAACCGCCATCGGCCGAGCAGCGGCTCGAGACTGCGACCGATCATCCACAGCGCGAGCATGTTCAGCAGGAAATGCGTGATGCCCGAGTGCACGAGCATCGTCGTCAGCAGCCGCCACGGCTGGAACGAGAAGTCGCCGCCGAACATGTCGGGGAAGAGGTACGGCGTCGCGAACAGCAGGGTCCGGTTGATGATCGGGCCGAGCAGCAGCTGCAGCACGCCCACCACCGAGGTGACCGCGATGATCGCGTATGTCGCGATGGGCTTCGAGGAGCCGCCCCCGGAGCGCCAGGCGCGCTCGGCTCGGCGTTGTGCGGGCGTCCGATCCTTGCGGTCGGCCTTCATGCACTCGGGGCAGATGACGCCGACGGGCGCCTGCGTCTGGCAGTCGGCGCAGACAGTGCGCGTGCAGCGCTGGCAGAGCACGAAGCTCTGCCGATCCGGATGCCGGTAGCAGAAGTTCTCGCGGTTGCGCGTGAAATCAGGAGAGGTCATCCGGATCGGCTCGAGCGGTCGTGGGTCAGTTGGCGACGACGTCGACCGAGTGCAGCACGACGTCCTCGACGGGACGGTCCTGCGCGCCGGTGCGCACCGCGGCGATCTCGTCGACGACAGCCTTCGAGGCGTCATCGGCGACGACGCCGAAGATGGTGTGCTTGCCCTGCAGCCACGGGGTCGGGTCGGTCGTGATGAAGAACTGCGAGCCGTTGGTGCCCTCGGCCTGGCCGGTGATGGCGTTGCGGCGCAGGCCGGCGTTGGCCATGGCGAGCACGTACGGGTCGTTGAAGTTCAGCTCGGGGTGGATCTCGTCGTTGAAGTTGTACCCGGGACCGCCGATGCCCTGACCGAGCGGGTCGCCGCCCTGGATCATGAAGTTGGGGATGATGCGGTGGAAGATGACGTCCTTGTACAGTGCGCCCTCGCCGGGCTTGCCGGTGGCGGGGTGCGTCCACGCCTTCGAGCCGTCGGCGAGGCCGACGAAGTTGGCGACCGTGTTCGGAGCGTGATCGCCGAACAGGTTGATGACGATGTCACCGTGGTTGGTGTGCAGGGTTGCGACGTGAGATGCATGAGGCATGGATCCATTGTCGCAGAGCCGCCCTGTGCGAGCGCGGCGTATTCTCTCCTTTCCTCACGCCGACCGCCAGACTCTGCTCGTATCCAGTGTGTTGTGATTGGATGATCAGCGGAACGGACATCGACCGACCGACGGGAGAGCAACGTGAATCTCAGCCGCAAGCGCAAGAAGGAACTGCGTCGACTTCAGCAGGACGCCGGACGACTCTGGGAGTCGCAGCAGGTTCTCGTCGGGCACGCTGCCGACGTCGCCCGTGAGGCCGGCCGCCAGCTCGGCCATTTCAACCGTGAGCAGGTCCTGCCCACCGTGCACGACTCGTACGAGCGTCACCTCGCACCTGCCGTCGACCGCGGTGTCAAGTTCGGCAAGCACGTCGTCGACCACCGGGTCGTGCCGGTCGTGGGTGGCGTCGTGGGAACCGCGCTGTCGGCGTGGGATGTCGCGAACAAGAAGCGTCACGATCTCGGCTGGGGCCCCCGCCACGTCGCCCCGGCCAAGAAGAGCATGGGCTTCGGCTCGGTCGTCGCCATCGTGCTCGGCGTCGCCGCAGCGGTCGGCGTCGTCGCCGCCGCCTGGCAGGCGCTGCGCGCCGACGACGAGCTGTGGGTCGCCGACGACCCGCTGTCGCCGCCCAACGCGTGATCGAAGCCGACCCGCATCAGCGGGTGCGTGCTGCTGCGACCGCTCGAGGACTCGACATCGAGATCCGTGAGCGGCCGCAGGCGCGCAGTCTGCCGGAAGCGGCAGCCCTTCTCGGCCTGCAGCCGTCCGACATCGTGAAGACCCTCGTCGTGAAGACTTCGGCGACGGGCTCAGGGAACCCGCCTGAATACCTCTTCGCCCTGGTGCCCGGTGGACGTTCCATCTCGTGGCCGAAGCTACGCGCCATCGTCGGTGTCAACAGGCTGCGCCTGCCCGAGCCGGAGCTCGCTCTTGCTGCCACGGGCTTCGAGCGCGGCACGATCGTGCCGATCGGCAGCGCCACCGACTGGCCCGTGTACGCCGACGAGACCATCGTCGGGCGGCGAATCGCGATGGGCGCGGGCGCGCACGGTTACAGTCTCTTCGTCGAGGCCGACGACCTGATCCGCGCCTACCGCGCGACGGTCGCCGACATCTCCCAGCCCGAGGTGTCTTCCGACGGCCGTCGCTGATTCACATCCCGTCGTCGACCACCTCGGCGAGCACGGCGTCGAGTACGCCGGCAGCGACCTCAGCGGTGTCCTCCCACGTCGGCAGCCGTGCACCGGCACGCGCGGCCGCCGCTGCGAGGCGGGCTCGATGCGCGCGGTCGACGAGCAGCGTGCGCAGCGCATCGGCGAATGCCACCGGGTCATCGGGTGCGACCAGCACCCCGGCATCCGGCGGCACCGTCTCGGGAACCGCCCCGGTGCGGCACGACACGATCGGCAGGCCGTGTGCGAGGGCCTCGTCGAAGACGAGCCCGTATCCCTCGTAGCGAGTGGCGAGGGATAC
>NZ_DAMDLU010000136.1:0-7769 GCF_032084865.1 Microbacterium sp. | reverse complement strand
CCAGCAGGCACCCGCCCAGCAGGCACCCGCCCAGCAGGCACCCGCCCAGCAGGCATACTCCGACTCGCTCTACGTGACTCCGCTGGTGCGCCGCCTGGCCAGCCAGCAGGGCGTCGACCTGTCGACCGTCACCGGAACCGGTGTGGGCGGACGCATCCGCAAGGAGGATGTCCTCAAGGCTGCCGAGTCGAAGTCGCAGGCACCGGCCGCTGAGACTGCAGCTCCGTCGGCTCCCGCGCTCGAGGTCTCGCCGCTGCGCGGCACGACGCAGAAGATGTCGCGTCTGCGCAAGGTCGTCGCCGAACGCGCCGTGGCCTCGATGCAGCAGACCGCTCAGCTGACGACCTTCGTCGAGGTGGACGTCACCAGGCTCGCGGCGTTCCGCAACGCGAAGAAGGACGAGTTCAACCAGAAGACCGGCGCGAAGCTGTCGTTCCTGCCTTTCTTCACGCTCGCCGCCGCCGAGGCGCTGCAGGCCTTCCCGATCATCAACTCGACCGTCGACGGCGACTCGATCGTCTACCCGGCGAGCGAGAACATCTCGATCGCGGTCGACACCGAGCGCGGCCTGCTCACCCCGGTCGTCCGCGACGCGGGGACGAAGAACATCGCCCAGCTCGCGCAGGAGATCGCCGACCTGGCGGCCCGCACCCGCGACAACAAGCTGAAGCCCGACGAGCTCGCCGGCGGCACCTTCACGGTGACCAACACGGGCTCGCGCGGCGCGCTGTTCGACACACCCCTGGTGTTCCTGCCCCAGTCGGCGATCCTCGGCACCGGCGTCGTGTTCAAGCGCCCCGGCGTGGTCACGGTCGACGGTGTGGATGCCATCGCAGTCCGCTCGTACGTGTACCTGGCGATCTCGTACGACCACCGCACGATCGACGGCGCGGACGCAGCCCGCTTCCTCGGCGCGATCAAGACCCGACTCGAGTCGGCGGAGTTCGCGGCGAACCTGGGGATCTGAACGCGCTCACCCCTGACCCGATGGCTGGTTCGCGACGTCGTACACGTCGCGGACCAGCCATCGGTCTTCCTGGCTGACGAGCACGAGCATCTGCTCGCCGCGCTCCCCCGACTCCCCGAGGCGCAGCACGCTCACATCGCCGTAGTCCTCCACCGCCGAGATCGTGCGCTTCGCATCCGTTCCCGCGAGCCGCTCCTGCACCGTCGCCGCAGCACCGTCGACCACAGCGGCGGGGCACGCCGCATCACGCGTCCGCGCGCACTCCCGCAGGATCGCCAGCAGCGTCGCGGCGCGCTGTTCTGCGGAGCCGTCGAGCACGGCATCCTGCCCCTGACCGGCTTCGGGAACAGGAGACGACGTCGGATCGGGATCGGTCGACTCCGGATGCCCGTTCTGCGGCTCGGTCGGGGCATCCGGAGCAGTCTGAGATGCCGCGCCCGGGATCGCCTCTCGCGCCTGCTCGGTCGCCGCGGAGTCCTCCTCCGTGGTCGGCCACATCAGGCCGCCGACCAGGACGAGCGCG
Organism: Microbacterium sp.; assembly: GCF_032084865.1. Classification (GTDB taxonomy): domain Bacteria; phylum Actinomycetota; class Actinomycetes; order Actinomycetales; family Microbacteriaceae; genus Microbacterium. Next base: position 6,279 of record NZ_DAMDLU010000136.1, on the reverse strand, counting down.
GCTGCCGCCGCGCCGACGATCAGCATGCGGCCACGCGGCGCGCGAGCAGGCGGCTGCGCCGCACCGCGTGCCGGCACGACCGCCGCCCTATCCCGCCGGAGCCGGCTGCTCACACCCGCCATTAGGGGCGCACCCGCGGCGAGCAGGCGGGCCTGCAGGCGCTGCAGCGGGCGCTGCTCAGCTGCCAGCAGGTCCGCATCCTGATGCAGACGGGCGGCATGTGCGTCGATCGCGACCACCCGCTCGGGTGCGAACCCCTCGCGGACCAGTGCGCGCGGTGCCGCCAGCTCGGTCAGCTCGCGCTCCCACCGCTCGATCTCACGGCGGACCATGCGCTGATCGCCCACCGCCGCCCCGATCTCGCCGAGCAGCCTGCTCATCGCGCGATCCGTGCAGCCCTCCCGCAGTCGGGCGATGAGTGCGATGGCCGCCTCGGTGCAGGCCATGCCCTCACTGGGGACGAACACCGGACGCGCCTCGTCGGTGAGCCACCATCGACCGGTGATGCTCCGATCGCCGATCTCCACGATGCCGCGCAGCAGACTGCCGACCAGCGTGACCGTCTCCCCCGCCGACAGGGCGCTCTCGGCCGCCGCACGGCGCCCGAGGAACACCTCGACGCGATCCGCGCACCACGGAAGCACCGCATCGTGTCCGTCGGGCGTGCGCAGCACGTCGCGCACGCCGGCGACGTGCTCCGCACCGGCGAGCATCCACAGCTGCTCGCCGACGGTCTCGGCGTCCACCCGTACGCCCCGTCGCTCACCATCGGTGATCAGCTCGCCGGCGTACGCGGATTCCTGCGCATCCAGCATCCGGATCGCGCGATGCGCGCCCGGCATCAGCGCTGCTGTCTCATCCATTCGACCATCTCAGCGCGCCACGTCGCCCGTCACCGCCGAGAAGAGCGGATCCGGGGATGATCGAGACGATTTCGCCGGTTGTGCAGGAAGAACGATCATCCCGGAATCGGTAGGCTGTACGCATGGCAAAGAGTGCTCCCGTCACCGAGAAGCGGCCCGGCTTCTTCTCGCAGATCCGTTCCCTGTTCCGTTTCACGCGGGACGTGTACGGCTGGCTCCCGTGGGCGCAGATCGCCATCCTCATCGCGGGCGTGCTGATCGGTCTGATCATCGGCTTCCTCATCAGCGGCGCATCCGTCCTGGGCCTGATCCTGTGGGGTGTCACCGGCCTGATGTTCGGAATTCTCGGCGCGATGTTCCTCATGACGCGTCTGTCGACGACGGCGATGTACGCGAAGATCGACGGGATGCCCGGAGCGAGCGGCCACGTCCTCAGCACCAGCCTCGGTCGCAGGTGGTCGGCGTCGGACACCCCCGTCGGCATCAACCCGAAGACCCAGGAGGCCGTGTACCGCGTGGTCGGTCGCGGCGGCATCGTCATCGTCGGCGAGGGCGCGCGCGGTCGTCTCACCCGCCTCATCAACGAAGAGCGTCAGAAGTCGCAGCGCGTCGCCCACGGCGTGCCGGTCACGGTGCTCTACGTCGGCCACGGCGATGACGACGTCGCCATCGCCGACCTGTCGAAGACCATCAAGAAGCTGCCGAAGGCGATCGACAAGGCCACCATGGCCGCAGTCATCCGCCGCATCGAGTCGGTGTCGCAGTCGCTGTCGTCGCTGCCCATCCCCAAGGGCATCGACCCCACCCGCGTGCGCTCGCAGCGTCCGCGCTGACCGGCGCAGAGCCCTCAGCCGCAGAACGGCCCCTCTCGTGACCGAGAGGGGCCGTTCTGCTGATCATCACCGGCCCAGAGCGACTCCGTGGGCCGCCGGCACATCACTCGCCCAGCGGCTCCTTCGGCAGCCGGCGCACGCGCGGACGGCGGCGGCGCTTCTCAGGGATCATCGAGCGCATCTCCTCGAGCTTGCCGAAGCACAGCAGTCGGTCTTCCGCCTCGAGCACGACGTGCTTGCGCGGGTTGGGGATCACGCTGACGCCGCGGTGCAGCGTGAGCACGGTGATGTCGCGATCCCACAGCCCCAGGTCGCCCAGCTGCATGCCGACCTGGCCTGCGCCCGAGTGGATGAGCAGCTCGGCCACGCCGTACCCGGTCGACACGCTCAGCCGCTGACGGACGTCGATGTCGGGGAACGCCACCTGGTTCGCGATGTAGTCGATGATGGCGCCCGCCACGTCGAGCTTCGTCGCCGTCTCGATGCCCTGCAGCCCCGGCGACGAGTTGACCTCCATGACCAGGGGTCCGTCGTCGCTCTCCAGCATGTCCACTCCCGCGACGCGCAGGCCCATGATCTGGGCCGAGCGCACCGCCGTCTGCTCGTACACCGGGTCGAGGGTGACCGGCTCCACCCGGCCGCCGCGGTGCACGTTCGAGCGGAACTCGTCGCCGTCGGCGACGCGGCGCATGGCGGCGACGACCCGGTCGCCGACCACGAGTGCGCGGATGTCACGGCCACGGCTCTCGGCGATGAACTTCTGGATGAGCACGTTCTGCTTCGTCGAATGCAGCGTCTCGATGATCGCCTCGGCCACCTTGACCTGCGGGGCGAGGATCACGCCGATGCCCTGCGTGCCCTCGAGCAGCTTGATGACGACGGGCGCGCCGCCGACCCGCTCGATCGCGGGGCGCACATCGGCGCGGTTGCGCACGAACGCCGTCGCGGGCATCGCGATGTTGTGCCGCGACAGGATCTGGTTGGCACGCAGCTTGTCGCGCGCGCTCGAGATGCCGTTCGCGGTGTTCGGCGTGTAGACGTCCATCTGCTCGAACTGGCGCACCACGGCGGTGCCGAAGTACGTGATCGAGTTGCCGATGCGGGGCAGGATCGCGTCGTACTCGCTGAGCTGCTTGCCGCGGAAGAAGAGATCGGGCGCGTCGGCGGTGAGGTCGATCGCGAACCGCAGGGTGTTCAGCACCTTGACATCGTGTCCGCGCTGCTGCGCCGCGGCTCTGAGTCGCTGCGTCGAGTACGAGTGCGGGGCGCGCGAGAGAACAGCGATCTTCACAGAGGTTTCCTGCCAGGATGTAGTGGTGACACGGTCCTCTCATTCAAACACGTCCACAGGTTGGCGGGAGTGGGTGGGTCTGCCGGATCTGGGCATCGACTGGCTCAAGGCCAAGGTCGACACGGGCGCGCGCACGTCGTCGCTGCACGCCTTCGATGTGACCGAGTTCGAGCGCGATGGCGAGGACTGGGTGCGTTTCGCCATGCACCCGTGGCAGGACAGCACCGCCGACGCCGTGGTGCACGAGACACGCGTGCACGACCGGCGCGCCGTGCGCAGCTCGTCGGGCCACACCGAGCACCGCATCGTCGTGACGATGCGCGTCCGGCTGGTCGGCCGTGAGGTGGACGCCGAGGTCACGCTCACCAATCGGGACGAGATGGGCTTCCGGATGCTGATCGGCCGCGAGGCGCTGCGACAGGGGTTCCTCGTCGACCCCGCACGCTCGTTCCTCGGCGGTCGCGCGCCGCGTGAGATGCGCAACCGCAACCGCGGGCGCTGACTCGACGGAGGGCTCAGGTGCTCAGCCGCGGATCAGCACCGTGCCGGCGATCTTGTCGTGCAGGCCCCGCTGATCGGCATCCCAGATCACGGCCGGGATGACGAACACCAGCAGCAGCGTGCGAACGATCGGACGCCACAGCCCCACCCAGGCGCCGTCCAGACGCTGCACGCGCATGCCGAGCATCCGGTGTCCGGGGCTGCCGTTCGCGGTCGCGAGGAACACGATCTGCAGCACGGCGAAGACCATCATGGGTGCGAACTGACGCCAGCCGGCCTCGGCGGGCAGTTCGAGCGGGTCGTATCCGAGGAAGCCGATCGCGATGATCGTCGCTGCGAGATAGTCGATCAGCAGGGCGCCGATCCGGCGACCGGGACGGGCGATGCTCCCCGGTCCGGAGACGGGCATTCCGAGGCGTTCGCCGGGGTAATCACTCACCCCTCCAGCCTACCGAGCGGCTGTAACATGCCCGAAACACAGCGGACACGGCTGGGAAACTCCGTACGCATAACCTGCGTAAGGTTGATGCAACCGATACCCGATCAGGAGTCGTACATGTTCACAGAGCCCGCTGAGGTCATCCGCTACATCGAGGAGAACGACGTCAAATTCCTCGACATCCGATTCACCGACCTTCCGGGGGTCCAGCAGCACTTCAACATCCCCGCCTCGACGGTCGACGACGACTTCTTCCGCGACGGGCAGCTCTTCGACGGGTCGTCGATCCGCGGTTTCGCGAGCATCCACGAGTCGGACATGCAGCTGATCCCCGACGTCACCACCGCCTACCTCGACCCGTTCCGCGCGGCGAAGACCCTGGTGATGATCTTCGACATCTACAACCCGCGCACCGGCGAGATCTACAGCAAGGACCCGCGCCAGGTCGCCAAGAAGGCCGAGAAGTACCTCGCATCGACCGGCATCGCCGACACGGCTTTCTTCGCCCCCGAAGCGGAGTTCTATATCTTCGACGACGTGCGCTACTCGGTGACCGGCGGCGAGAGCTTCCACAAGATCGACTCCGAGGAGGCGGCGTGGAACTCCGGTCGTGAGGAGGAGGGCGGCAACCTGGGCAACAAGACGCCGTTCAAGGGCGGCTACTTCCCCGTCGCCCCAGTGGACAAGACCGCCGATCTCCGCGACGACATGACCCTGCGCCTGATCGACACGGGCTTCCACCTCGAGCGCTCGCACCACGAGGTGGGCACGGCCGGACAGCAGGAGATCAACTACCGCTTCGACACGATGGTCAGCGCGGCCGACGACATCCTGAAGTTCAAGTACATCATCAAGAACACGGCCGAGGAGTGGGGCAAGACGGTCACGTTCATGCCCAAGCCGCTCTTCGGCGACAACGGCTCCGGCATGCACACGCACCAGTCGCTCTGGCTCGACGGCAAGCCGCTGTTCTTCGACGAAGCCGGCTACGGCCAGCTCAGCGACATCGCTCGCTGGTACATCGGCGGCCTGCTCAAGCACGCCCACGCCGTGCTCGCGTTCACCAACCCGACGCTGAACAGCTACCACCGCCTGGTGAAGCACTTCGAGGCGCCGGTGAACCTCGCCTACTCCGCCGGCAACCGCTCGGCGGCGATCCGCATCCCCCTCACCGGCTCGAACCCCAAGGCGAAGCGCATCGAGTTCCGGGTGCCGGATGCCTCGTCGAACCCCTACCTCGCCTTCGCCGCACAGCTGATGGCGGGCCTGGACGGCATCAAGAACCGCATCGAGCCGATGGAGCCCATCGACAAGGACCTGTACGAGCTGCCCCCGGAGGAAGCGGCGAACATCCCGCAGGTGCCGAACTCGCTGCTCGACTCACTCGAGGCGCTGCGCAAGGACCACGACTTCCTCCTCGAGGGCGGCGTGTTCACGCAGGAGCTCATCGACACGTGGATCTCGTACAAGTACGACAACGAGATCCTGCCGATGGCCCAGCGCCCGCACCCGTACGAGTTCGAGCTGTACTACGGCTGCTGAGGGCCACCCTCACCGAGAAACCACTTCCTGCCCGAGACACCACGTTCGAGCGTGTGTCTCCCGCGGGAAGTGGTTTCTCGCGTTGAGAGGGGGACGCGGAGCGTCAGCGCAGTGCGTCGGCGACGGCGTCCCACCAGCCGGCGGCGTCCACGCGGTGGTGGTGGATACGCTCGGCGGCGCCATCCGTCGTGGCGGCCGCGGAGGCGGCGATCTCGGTGAGGCGCGCAGGAGCATCCGCGAGACCGTCGAGGTCGACGACGCCGTCCTGGTGCCAGTGGCCGAGCGCGCCCGAGAGCTTGATGTGCGTGTACTCGTCGGCGGCCAGCGCGATGATCGGCACGCCCGCCGGTGCGGCGAACACGGCTGGGTGGTAGCGGCTGGTCATGAGAAGGCGCGACGTACGGGCCAGCCGCGCGGCGGTCAGCGAGTCGCCGCTGGGCAGCACGATGCTCGGGCGTCGCATCCGGGCTCGCACCCGTTCGTGCAGCGCAGCGTCGCCGGCAGGCTCGGCTCCCGCCGACTCGGGGCCGAAGTGCGCGTGGAACACGACGGACCCCACTGTGTCGGCGGCCTGATCGAGCAGCGCCGCGATGCCGCGCTCGACCGCATCGGCGGAGCGTCCGGCGAACCAGCCCGACAGGCTCACCAGCACGCGTTCGGATGCGGAGGGCCCGTCTGCGTGGGCCGGTCCGCCCCCGAGGAACGACGCGTCGTCTACGCCGGCGTGCACATGTGCGCCCCAACCGCGGGCGAGCTGCGCCGAAGCGTGCTCGCGCACGCCGGTCAGCGCCGCGGCGCGGGCCATGGCGG
>NZ_DAMDLU010000135.1:0-7788 GCF_032084865.1 Microbacterium sp. | reverse complement strand
ATGGTCGCGCGCTCCTGCGCACTCGAGTGCGCGCCGCGCGCGATCGCGAGGCGCTGCACCTCCGCGCCGTCGGAGCCGGCGAGACCCGCGGGCCCGCCGATTCCGGCGACAGGGTTGACGACCAGTCCGATCACGGGATCAGGCCTCCGCTGCGGCGAAGCGGCGCCCCGACTCCGTCATCGGGTACTTGCGCTCGTACGCCCGCCACGTGACCGCCCAGCGCTCGGGATCGTCGAGCGAATCGTGGTGCGTGTGGTGCACGGTCTGGTTGTGCGGCGCGGTGCGCACCACCTCGGGGGTCTCGCGCGCCTCGCGCGCCACCTCGGCCAGGGCGGCGACGTACTCGTCGAGCTCGGCCATCGAGTACGACTCGGTCGGCTCGAGGGTGAACGGCTGCGGCACGACGTACGGGTGGTGGCTGGTCCAGTAGTGCATGCCGAAGTCCGACATCCGGATGCCGATCTCCTCCGACGAGATGCCGGTCTCCTGGTACAGCTGCTCCCATGAGTAGCGCACCTGCTCGATCCGGCGCCGGCCGGTCGCGTACGGGGCCGAGGCGCCAGGGATCGCCAGCACCTTGGCCATCAGGTAGTTGTTGTTCAGCACCGCGGTCTCGGCGGCGGCCAGCAGCCCCTCGGCGCCGAGCGCCATGATCCACGCGTACGCCTTGACCAGCGCGGGGATGACGCCGAAGAACGGGGCGACCGCGCCGATCGACTGCGCCGCGGCCTCGGCGACGGCGAAGGTGCCGTCGTCCTGGCGGACGACGCGCGGTCCGGGAAGGAACGGAGCGAGCGCGGCGCTCACTGCGTTGGCGCCCGCGCCGGGGCCGCCGCAGCCGTGCGGGGTGCCGAACGTCTTGTGCAGATTGAAGTGGCACACGTCGAAGCCCGCGTCGCGGGCACGGGTGATGCCGAGGATGCCGTTGGCGTTGGCCTGATCGTACGAGGCGAGGGCTCCGACGGCGTGCGCGGCGTCGACCCACTCCCTGATCGTCGGGTTGTAGATGCCTGTGTCCTCGGGATTGGTGACCATGATCGCCGCCGTGCGCGGCGAGAGCGCCGCCTTCAGAGCATCCAGCGACGGGTAGCCGTCGGCGTCGGGGTACACCGTGATGACCTCGTAGCCGGCCGCCTTGGCTGCTGCGGCGTTCGACGGGTGACTGAAGATGGTCGTGATCACCTCGCGCCGCTGCTCACCCTCGCCGTTCGCCTCGTGGTAGGCGCGGATCATGGCGATGTTCGACCAGATCGCGGCCGATCCGCCCTGCGTGTGCAGCGAGACCTCGTCCATGCCCGAGATCTCGGCGAGCATCCGCTCGAGCTGCCACAGGATCTCGAGCATGCCTTGCGCGTCGGCGGGGTCCTGGTGCGGGTGCATCGCGGTCACCTGCGGGGAGCCGGCCAGCTGATCGTTGATCTTGGGCGCGTACTTCATGGTGCAGGTGCCCTGGCCGATGTCGACGTTGAAGTCGGCGCCGAGGTTCTCCTGCGACAGGCGCAGGTAGTGCTTGAGCACGCGCATCTGACCCATCTCGGGCAGCTTCGCCTTCGACGGGCGGCGCAGCGAGTCCGGCAGCGCGGCGACGACGTCGCCGACGGCGTCGCGGATGCCGGGCTCGACCTGCGAGACGAGCACGCCGCGCTCACCGGGGGTGGACAGCTCGAAGATGATCGGCTCGTCCCAGCGGGCCTGCTGGAACCGGCGCAGTGCGGGCTTGGGTGCGACGGGGAGGGTCACTTCGTCTCCTCTGCGAGAGCGGGTGCGGTGACCGCGGCGAGCGCCGCGGCGAGGGTGTCGATGTCGGACTGCGTGGTCATCTCGGTGACGCACACCAGCAGACGGCGCTCGCCCACCACGACACCGGGCTCGATGCCCTTCTGCCGCAGGGCGGTGACGACGTCGGATGCCGGAACAGGCAGCGTCACGGAGAACTCGCGCAGGTGCACGGCGTCGTCGTCGAGGGTCACGCCGTCTATGGCGGCGAGCGCGTGCTGGGCGTAGCGGGTGCGGGCGAGCAGGGCCTCGCCGAGCTCGCCCATGCCCTCGGGTCCCATCAGCGCGAGGTAGACGCCGGCGGCGATGCCCCACAGCGCTGCGGCCGTGCCCACCCATTCCTTGCCCTCTTCGCGATGCGCGAAGGAAGTGCGATCGTAGGCGACGTCGCCGAAGCCGTACTCGCCGGGCACGTCGGTCGATTCGAGGCCGAACAGCCGCGAGGGCATCTCCATGACGAAGCGCGTGTCGTCGTGCACGGCGATGAAGCCGCCATGAGCGCCGCCGAACCACTGGTGCAGGCCGAGCGACTGGATGTCTCCGGTGACGATGTCGGCGCCGTGCAGCGCGGGCGGGGTGAGAATGCCGTAGCCGATCGGGTCGGTGCCGACCACGAGCACGGCGCCGGCCTCGTGTGCGGCGTCGGCGATCCGCTGCAGGTCGGCCTCGACCGCTCCCGTCGCGCTCGGGGTCTCGACCCACACCGCGGCGACGTCGTCGCCGAGGGCTGCGGTGATCGCCGCGACGTCGGCTGTGCCGTTGACGGTCGGCACGTGCTCGAGGGTGAGATGGGCGCGCACGAAGTCGGCCACCTTCGCCAGCTTGGCGGGCAGCACGTCGCTCGCGACGAGCACGCGGGCTCGTCCGGTGATCCGCCCCGACATGGCGAGTCCGGTGGCGGCGGCCTGGTAGCCGTCGTAGGTCGGCACGTTCACGACGTCCATCTCGAGCAGCTCGGCCATGAGCGACTGGTACTGGAACAGCGCCTGGAACCGGCCGTGATCCTCGTACGGCTCGCCGGCGTAGGCGGTGAGGAACTCGCTGCGGTTGATGACCTCGTCGACGACGGCCGGCACGTAGTGGTTGTAGGTGCCCGCACCGAGGAAGCTGAGGCGCTCCTGCGCCGAGCGGTTCTTCGAGAGCAGGCCCCGCACGTGGCGGGCGAGATCCTGCTCGGCGACGAACGGCGCAGGGAGGTCGAGCGGGCGGCCCAGGCGCAGGGATTCCGGAACGTCGGCGTAGAACTCGTCGACCGATCCCGCGCCTACGGCGGAGAGCATCGCCGCACGCGTCTCCGGCGCGGTGTTGGGGATGTACGGATGCACGAACGGATGCGTCATGCCTGCTCCTTCGCAGTGGATGTGGTCAGTGTGATGAACGGGATCTCGGCGGCGCGGGGAGCGGCGACGACCGCGACGCCGTAGCCGGCGATTTCGATCGCGTCGGCGACGTCGGCTCCGGTGAGCAGGTCGACTCCGGATGCCGGCACCCGGAACGTCACGGGCTCGGCGCCGTGGTTGAGCAGGAACGTGTAGTCGGTGTCGTCGTCGGCGCGGGTGACGGACTCGGCGTTCACGTCGACACGGTCACGGACGGGAAGGCCGGCGGCGCCGAGCAGGTCGCCGAACACGGTGAGCATGCCGTCGGGGGTGAGCATGGCGCTGACGTAGGCCGCCGACCCGGTGCCGCGGGCGCGACGGGTGACCGCGGGCAGGCCCTCGAGCACCCCCGACGCGTAGCGACCGCGCACCTCGACATCGGCATCCGCTTCGATCCACTCCGCCCAGCCGGGCACGTCCACCGTGGCGGTGCCGTAGGCGACGCGCTCGACGAGTCCGTCGGCGATCGGCCACTGCTCGTCGACCTCGATGCCGAGCAGGTCGCGCAGCGGCCCTGGGGCACCGCCGTCGTGCACCTTCTCGGTGGTGTCGACGACGCCCGAGAACGGTCCGACGATCAGGTGCCCGCCGCCGTCGACGAAGGCCCGCATGGCGTCGGCGTGCGGCTGCTCGGCGATGTACAGGTTGGGCACGACGACCACGTCGTACTTCTCGAACGGGCCCGTGGCGCGCACGGTGTCGACCGGGTGGCCGAGCGTGTGCAGCGCGCGATGCCAGGCGCGGGCCTGCTGCGCCCACTGCAGACGCTGCGAGGGCAGCGACTCGACGGCGCTGGATCCCCACCAGGAGTCCCAGTCGACGACCAGGGCAACCCGGGAGCGCACGCGGGTGCCGCGCACCGGCTCGAGCTTCTTCAGCTCCAGACCGAGCGCCTTCGTCTCCTGGTAGCTGCGGGACTTCTCGCCGCGGTGGCCGAGCATCGAGGAGTGGAACTTCTCCTGCCCGTACTTGGCCTGGCGCCACTGGAAGAACATGACCGCGTCGGACCCGTGCGCGACGGCCTGCAGGCTCTCGACGCGGATCTTCCCCGGCGCCTTCGGCACGTTGATATCGCGCCAGCTGGTGGCGCTGGCCGACGACTCGAGCAGCAGCCACGGGCGGCCGCCCTTGAGCGAGCGCATCAGGCCGTAGTTCAGCGCGGCGCCGACGTGCGAGGTCGGATCGGCGGGCTCGGGATAGGCGTCATCGGTGACGATGTCCTCGACGGCCGCGAAGTCCCAGTAGTCGAGGTCGCGGAACATGCTCATGAAGTTCGTGGTCACAGCGATGTCGGGCGTCACCTCGCGCAGCACGTCGATCTCGATCTGGAAGAGCTCGAGCATGGCATCCGACGAGAACCGCTCGAAGTCGAGCAGCTGGGTGGGGTTGATCGGGCCCGGTGCCTTCCTGGGGGTCTCGACGTGATCCCACGAGGTGTAGCGCTGACCCCACACGTTCACGCCCCACGCCTCGTTGAGGCCGTCGAGGTCGCCGTAGCGGTGCTGCAGCCAGCGGCGGAAGTGCCGCGCCGATTCGGGGCACCAGCACCGCGAGACGTGGTCGCCGTACTCGTTCGAGATGTGCCACATCGCCAGCCCCGGGTGCTCGCCGTAGCGCTCGGCCATCGCTCGGGTCATGCGTGCGACGTTCTCGCGCCAGATCGGCGACGAGGGGCAGTACGTCTGGCGGGAGCCGAACTCCAGTCGGTGGCCCTCCGAGTCCGACGGACCCATCTCGGGGTGTGCGCGCAGCAGCCAGGAGGGTGGCGTGGCGGTCGCGGTCGCGAGGTCGATGCGGATGCTCGCCTCGTGCAGCAGGTCGAGGATGCGGTCGAGCCAGCCCCAGTCGTACACGCCGGGCTCGGGTTCGAGCTGCGGCCAGCTGAAGATCGGCAGGCTCACCATCGTGACGCCGGCCTCCTTCATGAGCCGGATGTCCTCGCGCCACGTCTGCTCCGACCACTGGTCGGGGTTGTAGTCGCCGCCGTAGGCGAGAGCGTCGATCCGGACCTCTCGGATGCGCTCAACGTCGCGATGCTCGGTCACGAGAACTCCTCACTGAGTGGTGGACGCGGTACATTGTTCAATGTATTCTGTATACAACACACTATGGCGGAACCGGAAACCGGTCAAGCCCTAGGCTGACGCTCGGGAGGCAACCACATGGCGATCGAAAGAAGGAACCTCCGCTCGCAGGTGCGCAGCGAACTGCTCGACCGGATGCGGACCGGGCTGGCGAAGCCGGGAGAGAGCATCAACGAGGTGCAGCTCGCCGCCGAGCTCGGCGTGAGCCGGACGCCCCTTCGCGAAGCCCTGATCGCCCTCGAGTCCGAAGGCCAGATCACCAGCGAGAACGGCAAGGGCTTCCGCTTCGTGCCTCTCAGCGCGAGCGAGTTCGAGGATCTCGCCCCCGTCATGGCGGCGCTCGAGAGCCTCGCCCTCGAGCTGTCTCCCGTCGACGAGCTGAAGGTGGTCGGTGCGCGCCTGGTCGAGTTGGCCGATGCGTTCCGGGAGGAGCTCGTCGAGCACCGGCTGGTGATCAGCCGCGACGACGAATGGCACGGGGTCATGCTGTCGGTGTGCCCGAACAGGCGACTGCTCGACGTGATCGAGAGCGTGCGCGGATCCTTCCACCGGTACGAGTCGCTGCTCGTGGGCGAGGACGTCAAGGTCGAGCGCGTCGCCGCGGAGCACGCGGCCATCGCTCGCGCCCTGGCCGCGGGCGACGTGCCCGCCGCCGTCGAGGCCCTGCGGATCAACTGGACGCACGGCATGCGCCGCATCCTCGACAACGCCTCCAGCGCCTACTTCACCGCCTGAGCCGTCGCAGGGGCGGCGCGGGCGGTCAGCCCTTGACCGCACCACCGAGCAATCCGGCCACGAACTGCTTCTGAAACACCAGGAACAGGATGAACAGCGGTAGCGTCGCCAGCAGCGAGCCGAGCATGAGCCCCGAGTAGTCGACCCGGCTGAGACCGATCATCGTGTTCAGCGCCACCGGGATCGTGTAGTTCGCCTCGGTGTTCAGCATGAGCAGCGGCCAGATGAACGAGTTCCACTGGCTGATGAACGTGTAGATGATCAGCGCCGCGATCTGCGGCCTGGCCACGGGAAGCACGATCCGGTAGAACGTGCGCAGCTCGGATGCCCCGTCGATGCGCGCCGCCTCGATGAGCGTGGTCGGGAAGTCGAGGAACCCCTGACGCATGAGGAAGATGCCGAACGCGTTTGCCAGGAACGGCACGATCAGCGCCTGATAGCTGTCGATCCAGCCGAGGCTCGCCATCATCTGGAACAGGGGCACGAGCAGCACCTGCATCGGGATCATCATCGTCACGAGGATGGCCCCCAGCAGCACGCCGCGACCGCGGAACCGGTACGTAGCGAGCCCGTAGCCGCACATGACGCTGACGACGGCGCTGAACGCCGTGTAGATCACCGCGACGAGCACGCTGTTGAGCATCACCTGACCGAACCCGATGCTCTCCTGCAGCCGGCCCAGGTTCTGCCAGAACCCCCCGCCGGGCAGCAGCGGCAGCGGGGTGACGAACAGGTCTGACGTGCGGTGCGTTGAGGCGATGACCATCCACAGGAAGGGCACGAGCGCCAGGATGCCGGCGACGACCAGCAACGCGTAGACGGGCGCGCGCAGCACCAGTCTGCGCGCGAGGGGCTCGCCTCGGCGCTCCGGGATACCCGTGCGCCGGGCCCTGCCGGTCGTGATCAGCTGAGTGGTCACGGTTTCTCCCTCATGATGCGGAACTGCACGATCGCGATGATCGCTGTGAGCACGACGAGCATCCAGGCGATCGCGCTGGCGTAGCCGAAGTCGAACTGCTGGAACCCGATCTTGTACAGGTAGAGCACCGGCGTGAGTGTGGCGTTGTTGGGCCCGCCGCCGGTGAGGATGAAGTTCTCGTCGAACAGCTGCAGCGCCCCGATCGTCGAGGTCACGCTGGTGAAGATCAGCACCGGGCGCAACTGGGGCACGACCACGTGCCAGAAGGTCTGCCAGCGGCCGGCGCCGTCGATGCGCGCCGCCTCGTACAGCTCGGGCGGGATCGCCTGGAGTCCGGCGAGGATGATCACCATGTTGTAGCCGGTCCAGCGCCACGTGATCGAGGCGATCAGTGCGACGCGTGCCCAGAACTCGTTGTTCAGCCAGTCGATCGGCGCCACCCCGACCAGTCCGAGCGCCTGGTTCAGCAGTCCGCCGTCGGTCGTCATGATCACCCGGAACACCACCGAGTAGGCGACGAGCGTGGTGATCGCGGGCAGGAAGGTGATCAGCCGGAAACCCGAGCGGAAGCGCAGCCACGACTGGTTGAGCAGGTAGGCCAGGCCGACCGCGAGGGCGATCATGAGCGGCACCTGCACGACGAGGATCAGCAGCGCGTTTCCGAGACTCTTCGCGATCAGCGGGTCGCGCAGCATCCGGGTGTACTGGTCGATCCCGACGAACGTCGAGACGCCGCCTTCGGTGCGGAACAGGCTCTGCAGCAGCGACACTGCCAGCGGGTAGGCGAAGAAGATGAGCAGCAGCGCGGCGGCGGGCAGCGCGAACCACAGCCCGGGGCGCTGCATGCGCGCGCCCAGGCGCCGCGCCGGTGCCGGCGCCCCGGCCTCCCCCGGGG
>NZ_DAMDLU010000134.1:0-7857 GCF_032084865.1 Microbacterium sp. | reverse complement strand
GGGCGCCCTCGACGACATCCTCGCCGAACCGTCGAACGACCTGCTCGTCGTCCATCTCGACGGAGCGATCGTCGGCACCCTGCAGCTCACCTCGATACCCGGGATGGCCAGGCGGGGAGCGCGCCGGCTGCTCGTCGAGGCCGTGCGGGTGCGCAGCGACCTGCGATCCAGCGGCATCGGGTCGGCCGTGATGCGCTGGGTGGCCGACGAGGCGGCCCCCGCACTCGGCGCGGCGATGGTGCAGCTCACCTCGGATGCCGCGCGCGCTGACGCGCACCGGTTCTACGAGCGCCTCGGCTACACCGGCTCGCACGTCGGGTTCAAGTACCACCTGCCGGGCTGACCGCGTTCGCCGCGCGTCGGCTCACTTCAGCGATCCGGCGACCATCCCCCTGATGAAGCTGCGCTGCAGGAACAGGTAGGCCAGCAGCACCGGCACGACTGAGAGTACGGATGCCGCGGCAGCGGCACCCGGGTTGCTGCCCTGCGCCGCGAAGAAGCCCGCCACGGCCGGGGCGATCGTGCGGGTCTCGTCGGTGCGCAGGAAGTACGTGCTCAGCGCGAACTCGTTCCAGATGCCGATCCCGGCGAGGATCGCGACGGTGGCCGTGACGGGTCGCAGCATGGGGAAGACGATCCGGAACAGCACCTGCAGCGGGCCCGCACCGTCGACGGTCGCCGCCTCTTCGATCGACACGGGCAGGCTGCGCATGAACGCCGTGTACAGGAAAACCGCGAGCGGCAGATTGCCGGTGACCATCAGCACGATGATGCCCCAGTGCGTGTTCAGCCCGCCGAGGTCTTTCATGAGCGTGTACAGCGGCACGAGCACCGACAGCGGCGGGATCATGATGAGACTGATGATGCACGCGTAGATCAGCCTGTTGCCGCGCGTGACCCGCCGCGCGAGCGGATAGGCGGTGAGCGCTCCGAGCAGGCACACGAGCACCGTCGACACGACCGTCACCAATGCGCTGTTGCCGATCGCCTGCAGGATGTTCCCCTGCTGCATCGCCGTGGCGAAGTTCGTCCAGTGGATCTCGCCAGGGAAGATCCACGGCGACGACAGGTCGGTCTTGGGTTTGGATGCCGTGGTGAGCCCGAAGTAGAACGGCAGCAGCTGCAGCACGGCGATGAATGCCAGACCGGCGTAGATGAGCATTTTCGACGGTGCGGAGGTGTTCTTCACAGCTCGACCCGCTTCTGGTTGAGCAGCGAGTTCAGCACGAACGTGACCGCGACGATCAGGACGAACAGCACGACCCCGATCGCGGCCGAGTAGCCGGCCGCCTGATTCGAGAAGTACGTCTCGCCGATCAGCGTCGACACCGAGTGAGTGGATTGACCCGGCCCGCCGCCGGTGAGCACCTGCACGATGTCGAACAGCTTCAGCCCGCCGATCAGGTTCAGCACGATGCTCGTGGCGAAGGCGGGCTGCAGCAGCGGCAGCGTGATGCTGCGGAAGCTCTGCCACCAGGTCGCGCCGTCGAGCTGCGCAGCCTCGTAGTACTCGGTCGGCACGCTCTGCAGACCCGCGAGGTAGATGACCATCGAGATGCCGACGAACTGCAGGGAGTTGACGAGGACGATCGCGGTGATGGCGAATCCGGCATCCGACAGCCACGCGACCTTGTCTGCACCGAACAGCGCCCGCGCATCGTTCAGGGCGCCGTTGTTGTACCGGAAGATCAGGTAGTACATCGTGCCCAGCACCACCGGCGACACCATCACCGGCAGGTAGATGACCGCGCGCAGCAGCGCGGCCCCGCGCACGATCCGGTCGAGCACGACGGCGAGACCCAGACCGAGCACCTGCTGGATGACCGTGCTGCCGACACCGTAGATCAGCGTGTTGACCAGGGCGGTGCGGAACACCTCGTCGTCGAGCAGACGCAGATAGTTGTCGAACCCGACGAACGCCTTGCTGCGGCTGTACCCGTTCCAGTTGGTCAACGACAGGCTGATGCCGCTGATCAGCGGGTAGATCGAGAACACCGCGAACAGCGCGAGCGCCGGCACGTAGAACCAGTTGAGTCGGCGCGGGAAGATCCCCGTCGAGCGTGAAGCCACCTCTCGCGTGACCTACTGCTGCCCGTACAGCGTGCCGAACTCCGCCTCGACCTGCTTCACGGCCGAGTCGACCGTGTTCTGCCCGGTGACGATGCCGGACGTCGTCGAGATGAGGGTGTTCCACATGCCGTTCGGCAGGTACGCGCGGTCGAAGTACGGCACCATGCGCACCTCTCCCGGGGTGAAGAACTGCTCGTAGCTGTCGGACAGGTCGCCGAGGTCGACGTCGATGTCGGTGAGACCCGCCGGGTTGCCGTCCTCGCTGGCGAACTGACCGATGTTCTCCGGCTCGGCGAGGAAGGCGAGGAAGTCGAGCGCCTCCTCCTTGTTCTCCCCGTCGCGCCAGGCACCCAGCGCGACGCCCTCGCCGCCGATCAGGTACTCGTCGTCGCCGTTGATCGCGGGCACCGGAATGAAGCCGATCTCCGCGTCCGGCACGAACTCCTTGGCGCCGAGCGCGAGGGTGTTCTGAATCATCACGAACGCCGTGGTGCCCTGCCCGAGCGCGGTGGCGATGTCGTCGCTGGTGGCCGATGAGAAGTCGGGGTTGAAGTAGCCCGCCTTGGCCCACTCGTCGAGCGTGGTGAACATGGCCTCGAATCCGCTGGCGACGAACTCACCATCTGCCAGCTTCTCGGACTGCGCCTCGTCGTACGAGCCCGAGCCGAGCCAGTCGGCGACGTTGCCGGCGAACCAGTCATCCTTGCCGGAGCTCGAGATCGGCACGACGCCTGCGCCCTTGATCTTGGCGAGCGCAGCGTCGAAAGCCTCGATGGTGCCGAGCGAGGCGGGGTCGATTCCGGCATCCTCGAGCACGGTCTTGTTGTACAGGATGCCGGCGACGTCGGTCGTCAGCGGAAGAGCGAAGAACTCGCCGTCGCCGTTCTTCATCGTCGAGTCGAGCACGGGGTTGAGCTGGTCGGCCCACGGCTGCTCGTCGAGCGGCTCGAGGAACTCGCTGTAACGCAGCAGCGACCATCCGTGGGTGGCCCAGATGTCGGGCAGATCCCCCGACCCCATCCGCACCTTCATGTCGCCCTCGTAGTCGCTGCCCATCGCGACGACGTCGACCTTGACGTCGGGGTTGTCCTTCTCGTACGCCTTCGCGAGCGCGCTGAGCGCCTCGTAGCGGGGCGTCCCCTCGGCCATCGCGGACTGCACCTCGAGGGTGACTTTGTCGCCGTCGCCCGGATCCCCCGATCCCGAGCATCCGCTCAGCGCGACCGCCGCCGCGGTGAGACCGGCGAATCCGACCATGATCCGTATCGTGCCTAGTGACCTCATCGTCCCCTCCTCCGTTGGGAGCACTGGCGCGCCCGATCGAGCGCAATTCGGAGTCTACGCGGGAAGACACCGGTCATGGCAAGGGTCGCGTTCGCTCGCTCTGCCGGATGACAGGTTTCGGATGCCGGCATCAGCGGGCGGCGAGCAGGGGCGCGAGGTTCTCATTCCACACGTCGACGCCGAGCTTCGCGATGAGCACGATGACGACGGCGAGGAACACGACGCGGATGAAGCCGGACCCCCGCGAGATCGCCATGCGGGAGCCGAGGTAGCTGCCGGCGGTGTTCGCGACGCCGAGGATCAGACCCAGCACCCACAGCACCGCACCGTGCGGGATGAACAGGATGAGGGCACCGGCGTTGGTGGCGAAGTTCACGATCTTCGCCTTCGCGCTCGACTGCAGGAAGTCGTATCCGAGCAGCGCGACGAGCGTGATCACGAGGAACGTTCCCGTGCCCGGCCCGATCAGGCCGTCATAGAATCCGATCACCAGGCCGGCCACGCCGGCCGTGATGTGATGGCGATGGCCCGAGAAGCGCAGCGCGGTCGCCGCGCCGAGCTGCGGCTTGAACGCGGTGAACAGCGCGACGGCCAGCAGGGCCACCACGATGATGGGTTTGAAGGCGGATGCTGGAAGCACGGTCGCCACGGCGGCTCCGCCGAACGAGCCCGCCAGCGCGATCGCCGCCATCGGCAGGGCGGTGCGGATGTCGGGTCTTGCCCGACGGTAGTACGTGACGCTGCTCGTGGCCGTGCCGAAGATCGAGCCGAGCTTGTTGGTCGCCAGGGCCTGCACCGGGGTGATGCCGGGGATCAGCAGCACGGCGGGCAGCTGCAGCAGGCCGCCACCCCCGACGACCGCATCGATCCATCCGGCCCCGAATGCGGCGATGACGACGAGGACGAGCATGCCCCAGGTGAGCTGCTCGAGGCCGAGGAACGCGCCGATCTCCATCACAGTTCAGGATGCCAGATCGGCGCGCCCTCGCCCCGCACGACCGACTCGGCTCCGCCGCTCAAAGTACGCGTGAGAGGAAGTCCTGCGTGCGCGGATGCTGCGGGTTCGCCAGAACCTCGCGCGGGTCGCCCTGTTCGAGGATGTGGCCGCCGTCCATGAAGATCAGCCTGGAGCCGACCTCGCGGGCGAAGCCCATCTCGTGCGTGACGACGAGCATCGTCATGCCCTCGTCTGCCAGCGTGCGCATCACCTGAAGCACTTCGCCGACCAGCTCGGGATCGAGAGCCGAGGTCGGCTCGTCGAAGAGCATCATGTCGGGGTTCATGCACAGGGCACGCGCGATCGCGACACGCTGCTGCTGACCGCCGGAGAGATGGCTGGGGAAGGCATCCGCCTTCTCGGCCAGTCCCACGCGATCGAGCATCTCGCGGGCGACCTGCTCGGCCTCCTCCTTGCTCCGCTTCTTCACGCGCCGCTGGGCGATCGTGAGATTGCCCAGCACCGACATGTGCGGGAAGAGGTTGAAACTCTGGAAGACCATGCCGATGCGCTGGCGCACTCGGTCGATGTCGGTGTCCTCGTCGGTGACGTCGATGCCCTCGATGAAGATGTGACCGCCTGTCGGCTGCTCGAGCAGGTTCACCGACCGCAGCAGCGTCGACTTGCCCGACCCGGACGGGCCGATGATGCACACCACTTCGCCGCTGTGCACGGTGAGGTCGATGCCCTTGAGGACTTCGTTGTCTCCGAAGCTCTTCGCCAGGCCCTGGATGTCGATCGCCGGTGCGTGCACATCGATCAGATCCGTACTCATCGTTCCCTCGCCATCCGCCGCTCCAGCCACGCCGTGAAGCGTGTGAGCGGGATCGTCACAACCAGATACAGCAGCGCCGACATGATGAGCGGCGTCGCATTCGCGTACATGGTGTTCGCGTCACGGGCGAAGCTCGTCAGCTCCTTCGACCAGATGAAGGTGCCGGCGATGAACAGCAGCGAGGTGTCTTTCAGCAGCAGCACGAACTCATTGGTCAGCGGCGGGATGATGATCCGGAACCCCTGTGGGAGGACGATCCAGAACATCGTCTTCATCGGCGACATGCCCAGCGAGCGCGCCGCCTCGGCCTGTCCCTTGGGAACGGCCTGGATGCCGGCCCGGATCACCTCGGCCATGTAGGCGGACGCGACCAGGATGAGACCGATCAGTCCCGCTCCCACCGGACCGCCTGGCGGCTTGACGCCGAAGGCGATCGGGAGGATGAACGCCATCGCAAAGATGGTCAGCAGGGCGGGAAGCCCACGGAACAGCTCGATCCACGCCGTCGCGAACCACCGGAACGGAGCGATGACCGACAGCTTCATCAGCGCGAAGAGGATGCCCAGCAGCAACCCTCCGGTGAACGCGATGAGCGTGAACAGGATGGTGTTGCGCAGCGCCAGGACGACGATGTCCGGGAACAGCTTCGCCGCGACCTCGAGGTTGAAGAACTGCTTGCCGATCTTCGGCCAGTCGGTGAGCAGAACCACCAGCAGCACGGCGACGAGGAAGATCCCGTACATCGTGTAGCGATAGATCTTGCTCTTGGTCCTGCGTTTCAATGCCATCGCCACGGGCTCCGATCGGGTGCGGCGATCACTTCGCCGTGAAGTAGCTGTCGTAGATCTTGTCGTACTCGCCGCTGTCACGCAGCTCGGCGAGCGCATCGTTGACCGCCTTGCGCAGCTCCTTCTTCTCACCCTTCGCGAAGGCGAAGCCGTAGGACTCGTCGGTGTCGTACTCTTCGACGATCTTGTACGTGTCGTCTGCCTTCTCGTGCTCGAGATTCACCGGCTGGTCCTGCAGGATCGCATCGATCTGGCCCGCCTGCAGCGCCGGCCAGAGCTCAGCGTCGCCGGGGTACTGGACGAGAGTGGCGCCCGTGGCGTTCTCCTGCGCGTAGCTCTCGCCTGTGGTGCCCTGCTGAACGCCGACATTCTTGCCCTTGAGGTCGGCGATGCTCTTGATGCCGGAATCCGTGCTCGTGAGCAGGGACTGCAGCGAGTCGTAGTACGGGTCGGAGAAGTCGATGTTGGCTTTGCGCTCATCGGTGATGGTCATCGCCGATGCGCCGAAGTCGCATGTGCCCGCCACGAGCGTCGTTCCGGACTGCAGTCCGTCGAAGCCGACATCCTGCACGCTCAGTTTGAGGTCGAGCTTCTTCGCGATGGCGGCGGCGAGATCGATGTCGAAGCCCGTGTACCCGCTTCCGTTGTCGCCGCCCTCCATCTCGAACGGCGGGTACGGGACCTCGGAGCAGACGGTCAGCGTGCCGTCGGCGACCAGCCCGTACCCGGAACCGGATGCGGAGTTGTCGCCGTCCGAGCTGCTCGCGCAGCCGGAGAGAGCGAGGACGGCAGCGGCGGCGATGGCGGTGCCGAGGATCAGGGGACGGCGCTTCATGGCCACTCCTTCGTGACAGGGGCTTGCGCCCGGGTGCGGGTTGAACTCATCTTGGCACGCGACTCGAGACCTTGCGGTGAAGGACGGGACATCGCGCGATCACATTTGCGTTGCACTGTCGATGCGGTCAGATCTCGAAGTCGACGGCGACCCGGGATGCGACGACCGATCTGATGTATGCGCCGGCCTCTTTGTGCGCCGGATGCACCTGGTAGGCCTCGAGCGCGTCGAGCGAGTCGACGTCGGCGACCAGCGTGACATCCCAGTTGACCTCGGGATGCGCGACGTTGGCACCGGCCGACACTGCGCGCAGCTCAGGAACGACGCCCATGAGCGCGTTCAGGCGGCGAGCGACCTCGGCGGCCTGTTCGGCGCGCTCGGCGGCATCCTCCGCGGCCAGTTTCCAGCTGACGACGTGACGGATCACTTCATGGCCTCCTCGAGTGCGTGACGAAGCCGATCCGGCGAGACGCGCCAGTGAGCGTGCAGTTCGCCGTCGATCAGCACGACGGGGATCTTCTCCCACCAGCGCTCGTAGAGCGCGGGATCGTCGCCGATGGACTGCTCGACGATCTCGAGACGCTCGGCAGCGGCATCCGGCATCTCGGCGACGACGGCGTCGACCACCTCGCTCGCGACGTCGCACAGATGGCAGTCGGGTCTGCCGATGATCGTGAGCGTGGTCACTGTGCGACCGGGCGCCCCTGGGCCACCCACGCCGCGGTGCCGCCCTCGACGTTCGTCGCGTCGTGTCCGCGATCCGACAGCGCCTCGACCACCCGAGCCGAGCGTCCACCCAGCTCGCAGATCACGTCGAACGCCTCGCTCGGCAACGCGTCCAGGCGGCCGCCCAGCTCCGACATCGGCAGATTGATCGCGCCGGGCACATGCCCGGCCGCGAACTCATCGCGCTCGCGCACATCGATCAGGGGCACGCCCTCTCGCTGGGCGAGCTGGTCGACGGTGATCGTCTTCACGGTTCTCCTTCTGTCGGCGCAGACACGAAGCGCCCCTGCGACAGGCTCAGGAGCCATGAGGGGCGCTCGGTGTCGTGCCGCTTACTTCTTGTTGCGGCGCTGGTGGCGAGTCTTGCGAAGCAGCTTGCGGT
>NZ_DAMDLU010000133.1:0-7876 GCF_032084865.1 Microbacterium sp. | reverse complement strand
TCTACGCCCCCGAGATCGTCCCGCTGCCCGCGCGCGACAGCCGCGACGACGACGAGGGCGACGATCGCGACAGCGCGTTCCGCCGCGGACGCGGCCGCCGACGCGGCGACGGCGACGAGACGCGTGACGAGCCGCGGCAGCGCCAGCGTCATGTCGAGTACATCACCGAGCCGAAGGCCATCAAGGGCTCCACGCGCCTCGAGGCCAAGAAGCAGCGTCGTCGGGACGGCCGCGACGCGGGTCGCCGCCGCCCGGTGGTGACCGAGGCGGAGTTCCTCGCCCGCCGCGAGTCGGTCGACCGCATGATGGTCGTGCGTGCCAAGAACGGTCGCACGCAGATCGGCGTGCTGGAAGACGACGTGCTCGTCGAGCACTACGTCGCACGCAACCAGGACGCCTCGCTGATCGGGAACGTGTACCTCGGCCGCGTGCAGAACGTGCTGCCCAGCATGGAGGCGGCGTTCGTCGACATCGGGCGCGGCCGCAACGCGGTGCTGTACTCCGGAGAGGTCGAC
Source organism: Microbacterium sp. (assembly GCF_032084865.1). Classification (GTDB taxonomy): domain Bacteria; phylum Actinomycetota; class Actinomycetes; order Actinomycetales; family Microbacteriaceae; genus Microbacterium. The sequence goes on along the minus strand of NZ_DAMDLU010000133.1, from coordinate 7,361 downwards.
TGGGACGGCGTCGAGACCGGCAACCAGCCCCGTCGCATCGAGCTGGCGCTCAAGGCGGGCGATCGCGTGCTCGTGCAGGTCACGAAGGATCCGATCGGCCACAAGGGTGCCCGTCTGACCAGCCAGATCTCGCTCCCGGGCCGTTACCTCGTGTACGTTCCGGGCGGCTCGATGAACGGCATCTCGCGCAAGCTCCCCGACAACGAGCGCGCTCGTCTCAAGCGCATCCTCAAGGAGGTGCTGCCCGAGTCGTCCGGCGTGATCGTGCGCACGGCCGCGGAGGGCGCGACCGAGGATCAGCTGACCCGCGACGTACAGCGCCTCACCTCCCAGTGGGAGCACATCCAGAAGCAGGTCGAGAGCCAGCAGGCTCCGGCGCTCCTGCACGCCGAGCCCGATCTGCTCGTGAAGATCGTCCGTGACGTCTTCAACGAGGACTTCACGAAGATGCTCATCCAGGGCGAGGAGTCGCAGCGCACCATCCGGGCGTACCTGGAGAGCGTCGCCCCCGACCTGCTCGAGCGTGTCGAGGCGTACGAGGACGACGTCGATCCGTTCGACGCGTTCCGCATCACGGAGCAGATCGAGAAGGCACTGGACCGCAAGGTCTGGCTGCCCTCCGGCGGTTCGCTCGTGATCGACCGCACCGAGGCCATGACGGTCGTCGACGTCAACACCGGCAAGTTCGTCGGCTCGGGCGGAAACCTCGAAGAGACCGTCACCAAGAACAACCTCGAGGCAGCTGAGGAGATCGTCCGACAGCTGCGCCTGCGCGACATCGGCGGCATCATCGTCGTCGACTTCATCGACATGGTGCTCGAGTCCAACCGAGACCTCGTGCTGCGCCGCCTGGTGGAGTGCCTGAGCCGGGACCGCACGAAGCACCAGGTCGCCGAGGTCACCTCGCTCGGACTCGTGCAGATGACCCGCAAGAAGCTCGGCCTCGGTCTTCTCGAGACCTTCAGTGAGGCGTGCGACGTGTGCGCCGGTCGCGGCGTGATCGTGCACCACGACCCCGTCGTGAAGCACCGCAGCAGCAGCGGATCGAACGGCGGAGGACAGAACCGCCGGTCGCGCGGGAGCTCGTCGCAGCAGTCCGCACCCGCGGCCGAGAAGCAGCAGCCCGTCAACGGCGGCACCCACAGCATCACCGAGGTCGCCAAGTCCGCCCTCGCCGCCATCGCCGCGTCGACCATCGTCGTGAACGACGACGCCGCGCAGGATCAGGATCAGGGTCAGCATCAGCCTGCTGCCGGGCAGCAACCGGCGCCCGAGAACGACACCCGCGACGGAGCCCAGAGCGAGCGCCCCAAGAAGCGCAAGAAGCGCGGAGGCGAGCGCAAGGGCGCTCCGAAGACGCAGACCGAGCAGCTGCTCGATTCGGTGCTCGACGCTCTCCCTGAGCCGAAGGCACCCGGTCAGGGCCGCAACCGGCGTCGGGTGACGACCGCCATGCTGACCCCGAACGCCTCGACTGACGGGGCAGCCCCGGTCACGGGCTCGAATCCGCAGCCCTGAGCGGGTCAGCCCCGGTCACGGGCTCGGACCCGCAGCCCTGAGCGGATCAGCCCCGGTCACGGGCTCGGATCCGCAGCCCTGAGCGGATCAGCCGCCTGGTGAGCTCCTTGCCGCTCACGTGCACCGCACCGGCGGCGAGGAGTCTCGGCAGCGCGTCGGCCGGCACGTCGTAGTGGTCGAGATCGAAGGCGCGGCGGGGGATGCCCTGCTGGGCGGCGAACGCATGCAGCTCGTCGAGATCCGAGTCGCTGACGAGATGCGCCCACAGCCTGCCGTGCGCAGGCCAGATGGCGTCGTCGACGAGAACGGTCATGTCGTGATCCTAGACGCGACCCGCATCGGGCCCGCTTTGCGGCATCGGCGATGATCCGGTAAAGTTGTCCTTTGGTGCGAGACCCCTGACGGCTTTGCCGATCGCAGGAGAAGTCTTGCGTCCGCATCCTTCGCCTCGCGGCGAGGAACGCAAGCAACAGTCTTCCCGTGAGATTCCCGGAGCGATCCGCTCCCCAACGAAACAGGTATGAAGTGGTTTACGCAGTAGTGCGCGCCGGTGGCCGGCAGGAGAAGGTCGAGGTCGGCACGATCGTTCAGCTCGACCGTGTTCAGGCTGCCCAGGGCGAGAACATCGAGCTTCCCGCCGTGCTTCTCGTCGACGGTGCCTCTGTGACCACCGACGCCGACAAGCTGGCGAAGGTCAAGGTCACGGCTGAGGTTCTCGGCAACCTCCGCGGACCGAAGATCGTCATCCAGAAGTTCAAGAACAAGACCGGCTACAAGAAGCGCCAGGGCCACCGTCAGGAGCTCACGCGCGTCAAGATCACCGGCATCAAGTAAGCACGGAAGAGGCTCAGCACATGGCACATAAGAAGGGCGCGAGCTCGACCCGCAACGGTCGTGACTCCAATGCACAGCGACTCGGCGTGAAGCGCTTCGGCGGTCAGACCGTCAGCGCCGGCGAGATCCTCGTCCGTCAGCGCGGCACCCACTTCCACCCCGGCGCCGGCGTCGGCCGTGGCGGCGACGACACCCTGTTCGCACTCGAAGCAGGCGCTGTCGAGTTCGGCACCAAGGGCGGCCGCAAGGTCGTCAACATCGTCGCAGCCGCTCAGTAAGAGCAGCAGACTTCCTGGACGGGGCGGGCTTCGGCTCGCCCCGTCCTCGTATCCCAGCCCCTCGACGGGCTCAGGGACCCAGTTCAAGGAGTGACATGGTCACCTTCGTCGACACCGTCACGCTGCACCTCCGCGCAGGCAAGGGCGGCAACGGCTGCGTCTCCGTCCATCGAGAGAAGTTCAAGCCGCTCGGCGGACCGGACGGCGGCAAGGGCGGCGACGGAGGCGACATCATCCTCGTCGCCGACCCGCAGGTGACGACGCTGCTGTCGTACCACCACTCGCCGCATCGCAGCGGCGGCAACGGCGGCTTCGGCATGGGCGATCACCGTTCGGGCTACGCCGGCGAGTCCCTCGAGCTGCCCGTCCCAGTGGGCACCGTGGTGAAGAGCGTCGACGGCGATGTGCTGCACGACATGATCATCCCCGGCGAGAAGTACGTGGTCGCCGAGGGCGGCCAAGGTGGGCTCGGCAACGCCGCACTCGCCTCACCCAAACGCAAGGCTCCCGGCTTCGCGCTGCTCGGCACGCCCGGTCAGGAGCATTCGGTCGTACTCGAGCTGAAGACCGTAGCCGACGTGGCCCTCGTGGGCTACCCGTCCGCCGGCAAGTCGAGCCTGATCGCCGCCCTGTCCGCGGCTCGTCCGAAGATCGCCGATTACCCGTTCACCACGCTGCACCCGAACCTCGGCGTGGTGCAGGCCGGTGACAGCAGGTACACGGTCGCCGACGTGCCCGGCCTGATCGAGGGCGCCAGCGAAGGCAAGGGGCTCGGCCTCGAGTTCCTGCGCCACGTCGAGCGCTGCAGCGCCCTGCTGCACGTGCTCGACTGCGCCACCCTCGAGCCGGGTCGCGACCCGCTCTCCGACCTCGACGTCATCCTCGCCGAACTCGCCGCCTACGAGGTGCCCGAGGGGCAGACGCCGCTGCTCGAGCGGCCGCAGATCGTCGCCCTGAACAAGGTCGACGTGCCCGAGGCTCGCGATCTCGCCGAGATGGTGCGCCCCGACATCGAAGCGCGCGGCTTCCGGGTCTTCGAGATCTCAACCGTCACCCGCGAGGGACTGCGGGCGCTGAGCTTCGCGCTGGCCGAGCTGGTCGACCAGCACCGCGCCGAACTCGCCGTGGAGTTGCCGCGCGAGCGCGTCGTCATCCGTCCGAAGGGCGCGAAGGAGCAGTTCTCGATCCGCGTCGAGGGCGGCACCTACGGCAACATCTACCGCGTGCTGGGCGAGAAGCCGGTGCGCTGGGTGCAGCAGACCGACTTCCAGAACGAGGAGGCCGTGGGCTATCTCGGCGACCGCCTCGAGCGTCTCGGCGTCGAGACCGCCCTGTTCAAGGCCGGCGCCGTCGCCGGTGCGACCGTCATGATCGGCACCGGCGAGAACAGCGTCGTCTTCGACTGGGAGCCGTCTATCGCCTCGACCGCCGAGCTGATGGGCTCTCCGCGCGGAACCGACATCCGCATCGGCGGCTCGAACCGCCGCACCACCACCGAGCGTCGTGAGCAGTACCACGACATGATGGATGCCAGGGCCGCGGCCCGCGCCGAGCTCGAGGAGAAGCGCCTCGCCTCCCGCGAGGACGAGGAATGACCGCGCGCAGCCGCGCAGAGCTCAGCACCGCGAACCGCATCGTCGTCAAGGTCGGATCCTCGTCGATCAGCGGAGAGTCGTCGTGGCGCATTCCGATGATCGTGCAGGCGCTGTCATCGGCGCACCGCCGCGGCGCGGAGATCATCCTCGTCTCATCGGGGGCGATCGCCACCGGCATCCCGTACCTCGCTCTCGACTCGAGACCGACCGATCTGGCCACGCAGCAGGCCGCTGCGGCCGTGGGGCAGAACGTGCTCGTATTCCGGTACCAGGAGGCCCTGCGGCCGTTCGGCATCGTCGCCGGCCAGGTGCTGCTGACGACCGGCGACCTCGAGAACCCGACCTCGCGCAGCAACGCGCAACGCGCGATGGACCGGCTGCTGTCGCTGCGCATCATGCCGATCGTCAACGAGAACGACACCGTCGCCACCCAGGAGATCCGCTTCGGCGACAACGACCGGCTCGCGGCGCTCGTCGCGCAGCTCGTCGGCGCGGATGCGCTCGTGCTGCTCAGCGACGTCGAGTCGCTGTACACCAAGCCGCCGACGGACCCCACCGCAGTGCCGATCGAGGAGATTCCGGCGGATGCCGATCTGAGCGGTCTCGAGTTCGGCGCGTCGGTCGTGAACAGCGTCGGCACCGGGGGAGCGGCGACGAAGGTCTCCGCCGCGCGGATGGCCGCGGCATCCGGCATCGGCGTGCTGGTGACCAGCGCCGACCTGGTCGGCAAGGCTCTCGAGGGGGAGCAGATCGGCACGTGGTTCGCCCCGTCCGTCGTCGGGTGAACCGCCTGCGTCATGCCGGGCCGGGCCCTGTCCGGGCGTCGATACACTGACCGGATGAGCACATCCCTCGTCACCGATGCCCCCGCGGACACCGCGCAGGATCGCCTGGTGCGTGCCAAGGAGGCCTCGCGTTCGATCGCACGGCTGACCAGCGCCGACAAGGCGCGTCTGCTCGAGGCGATCGCCTCCGCGATGGAGTCGAGCACCGCGCGGATCGTCGAGGCCAACGCCCTCGACATCGAGCGCGGGCGGGCGGATGCCATCGGCGAGTCTCTCATCGACCGGCTGCGCCTGGATGAGCGGCGCGTGGCGGCACTGGCATCCGCCGTCCGCGATGTCGCGACTCTGCCCGACCCGATCGGGCAGGTGATCGGCGGGCACCGGATGCCGAACGGCATCGCCCTCGAGCAGGTGCGGGTTCCCTTCGGCGTGGTCGGCGCGATCTACGAGGCCCGACCCAACGTGACGGTCGACATCGCCGCCCTCGCGCTGCGCGCGGGCAACGCGGTGGTGCTTCGCGGCGGCAGCGCCGCCCGCGAGTCGAACACGGTGCTGGTCGCGGTGATGCGACAGGCGCTGGCTGATCTGGGGCACGACCCCGAGGCGATCCAGAGCGTCGACGACTTCGGCCGCGACGGGGCGAAGGCGATGATGCACGCGCGTGGTCTGATCGATGTGCTCGTGCCGCGCGGCAGCGCGTCGCTCATCGAGACCGTCGTCACCGAGTCCACCGTGCCGGTCATCGAGACCGGCGCCGGGGTGGTGCACATCGTGATCGACGAGTCGGCGCCGATGGACTGGGCGCGCGACATCGTGCTGAACGCCAAGGTGCAGCGTCCGAGCGTGTGCAACGCGGTCGAGACGGTGCTGGTGCATCGGCAGGCGGCCCCTCAGCTCGTCCCGGTGATCGCGAGCGCCCTGCTCAGCGAGGGGGTCGCCATCCACGGCGACGACATGGTCGCGGGACTCGTCGCGGGCACGATCCCCGCCACCGAGGACGACTGGGCGGCCGAGTACCTCGGGCTGGAGATCGCGATCAAGGTGGTCGACGATCTCGATGAGGCGCTTGCGCACATCCGCCGGTACAGCACGGGGCACACCGAGTCGATCATCACCACTGATTCCCGCAACGCCGAGCGGTTCCTCGCCGAGGTCGACTCCGCCGTGGTGATGGTGAACGCCTCCACACGCTTCACCGACGGCGGCGAGTTCGGGTTCGGCGCCGAGGTCGGGATCTCGACGCAGAAGCTGCACGCGCGTGGCCCGATGGGTCTCGGCGAGCTGACGAGCACGAAGTGGCTCGCGCGCGGGTCCGGTCAGATACGCGGGTGAGGACTAGAATGGACAGGCGTTTGCTTGCCATGTCAGGAACGGAGTCAGGATGAACCTCATCGCACAGATCGCGATGGCCGCAGCCGAGACGGAGCACCACGGCAACGTGGCCGCCGAGACCTTCATCTTCGGCGCCATCGCCGCGCTGGTCTTCGCCGCAATGGGTCTGGTGACCCTGTCGTTCCGCCACGTCGCGAACCGTCACGCGGCCAAGGCCGAGGCCTACGCCCTGAGGCACGGCAGGGACGGCCACGGCCACTAGGACCGCATGCACGATTCCAGCGCTCGGGCACCGCGCATCGGCGTGATGGGTGGCACGTTCGACCCCATCCACCACGGTCACCTGGTGGCGGCGAGCGAGGTCGCGCACTCGTTCGGCCTCGATGAGGTCGTGTTCGTGCCGACCGGTCAGCCCTGGCAGAAGCAGCACGTGTCGCCGAGCGAGCACCGCTATCTGATGACGGTGATCGCGACGGCTTCGAACCCCGACTTCACGGTGAGCCGCGTCGACATGGATCGCGACGGGCCGACGTACACGATCGACACGCTGCGCGACCTGAAGGCGCAGCGTCCGGATGCCGAGCTGTTCTTCATCTCCGGCGCCGATGCCGTGGCGCAGATTCTCAGCTGGAGAGACCATGATGAACTGTGGGATCTCGCCCACTTCGTCGCCGTCTCGCGGCCGGGACACGTGCTGAGCACGGACGGACTGCCCACCGACGATGTGAGTCAGCTCGAAGTGCCGGCACTGTCGATCTCGTCGACGAACTGCCGCGAGCGAGTCGCCGACGGTCAGCCGGTCTGGTACCTGGTCCCGGACGGCGTGGTCCAGTACATCGCGAAGCATCATCTGTATCGGAGCAAGGCATGAGCACTGAAGAGGACGGGCACACCCTCACGCGCAAGCAGCTGCGTGAACTCCGCCTGACCGGCTCGACACCGGTCGTCAGCGGTGAGGAGGCGGCCGCCGCGCGGGCTGCGCAGGCCGAGAGGCCGAACGACGCTCCCGCAGAGTCCGC
>NZ_DAMDLU010000132.1:0-7981 GCF_032084865.1 Microbacterium sp. | reverse complement strand
GTGCGGGCGCCGAGCACGTTCGCCAGGCCCGGCCTGGCGTTCGCCTCGTGCACGACGAAGGGCACGCGCTCGCGCCGGGCGGCGACGTAGGCGGGGGCGGAGGCGTAGCCGCCGAAGCCGACCACCACGTCCACGCCGCGGCTGCGGATGTGCTGGCGCACCTGCGACACCGCACGCTGGAAGCGTGCCGGGAACACGGCCGCCGCGCCGTCGGGGCGACGCGGGAACGGAACCTTGTCGACGATGAGCAGCTCGTAGCCGCGCTCGGGCACCAGACGCGCCTCGAGCCCCTCCTTCGTGCCGAGCACCAGCACGTCGCCGTCGGCGCGATCGCGCAGCAGATCGGCGACGGCGAGCAGCGGATTGACATGGCCGGCGGGGCCACCGCCGGCGAGGAGGTAAGAAGTCACCTCGTGACCCTACCCTGCGCCGCCACGCCTCGTCCGCGCGTCGGCTGAGCGGGGTCGGCTGCCTTCACGGCCGGGAGCGTGCGGGCGAAGGCCAGCAGCACGCCGCACGCGGCGAGCACCGAGATGAGCGCGGTGCCGCCCTGCGACATGAACGGCAGCGGCACGCCCATCACCGGGAACACGCGCAGCACGACGCCGATGTTGACCAGCGCCTGACCCAGGATCCAGACTCCGATGCCGCCGGCGGCGACCCGCACGAAGGGGTCGGCCGAGCGGCGCACGATGCGGAAGACGCCGATCGCGAACACGGCGAACAGGGCGAGCACCAGAACGCAGCCGATCAGGCCGAGCTCCTCGCCGACGATCGCGAAGATGTAGTCGTTCTCGGCAGCGGGCAGCCAGCCGTACTTCTCCTGCGAGTTGCCGAGCCCGACGCCGAAGATGCCGCCGTTGGCCATCCCCCACATGCCGTGCACCGCCTGGTAGCACTCCTTCGTCGGGTCGCACGACTCGGGATCGAACGCCGACAGGATGCGCCGCATCCGGTTGTCGCTGGTGAGCGCATAGCCGAGCACCGCCACGACACCGCCGATGAGGGGAAGGATGAACAGCCGCAGCTTGACGCCGGCGAAGAACAGGGCGCCGAGCACGATCAGCACGAGGATCATCGCGGTCCCGAGGTCGGCACCGCCGAGCACCGTGGCGATGACCATGATCGAGACCGGCACCACCGGGATGAACACGTGGTGCCAGATGCCCAGGCGTGCGCGTTTGCGCAGCAGGACGAAGGCGATCCACAGCGTGAGGGCGAGCTTGAGGAACTCGGACGGCTGCAGCTGGAATCCCGCGATGTTCACCCAGTTCGTGTTGCCGTAGGACGACACACGCAGACTCGGCACGAACACGAGCAGCTGCAGCGCGGTGGCGCCGATCAGCGCGGGCCAGGCGATCCGGCCGAGGAAGGCGACGGGCATCCGGCTGATCAGCAGCATCAGCGGGATGCCGAGCATGGCGAAGATCCCCTGCTTGAGCGCGCCGTCCCAGGGATCGGATCTCGCACTGGTGGCGGAGAGCACCATGACCCACCCGAAGACGGTGAGCACCAGCGCGGTCGAGGCGATGAGCACGAACTCCGTGGTCGGCGGCGTGAACCGCCTGCCGAGCAGGACTCGGGCGGCGAGGCCGCGGTCGCCGGTGCGCGGAGGGCTGGTCGTCTGCGTCATCCGCCCTCTCCGTCTATGATCCGGATCGCTCGATCCATGCGCGCACCGCCTGCGCGAAGCGCTCTCCTCGGTCCGCGTAGCTCGAGAACTGGTCGAAGGATGCCGCGGCGGGGGCCAGCAGAACCGTCCCCTCACCGTCGATGATCCCCGTCGCCAGTTCCACGACGCGATCCATGACCTCCCCAGTCTCACCGGGGACGACCTCGAAGACGGGCACCTGCGATGCGTGTCGCTCGAATGCCGCGAGAACGGGATCGCGTTCCACGCCGATGATGATCGCGGCGGCGGCCGTGCGGCCGGCGCCGGCGACGAGCGCGGCGAGGTCGACGCCCTTGAGATCTCCGCCGACGACCCACACCGCGCCCGGGTGGGCGCGCAGCGACGACGCCGCGGCGTGCGGGTTCGTCGCCTTCGAGTCGTCGATCCAGCGGATGCCGCGATGCTCGGCGATCACCTGGATGCGGTGCGCGTCGAGCGCGAAGCCCTGCAGGGCGTCGTGGATGGCGGACGGCGCGACGCCGAGAGAGCGGGCGAGCGCCGACGCGGCGAGGATGTTCTGGACGATGTGCGGCGCGTCGAGTCCGACCTCGCGCAGCTCGGCGACGGTCGTGAGCTCGAGGGCGCTGTGGCGGCGGTCGTCGTGGAAGGCCCTGTCGACGACGATCCCCTCGACGACGCCCAGATCACTGGGGCCGGGGGTGCCTAGATCGAAGCCGATCGCTCTGGCGCCTTCGGTGACATCCGCCTCCTCGACCATGCGCAGGGTCGCGGCATCGGTCTTGTTGTAGACGCAGGCCGCTTTCGTGTGCCGGTACACGAACGACTTCGCCTCGCGGTACGCGTCGGCGCTGCCGTGCCAGACGAGGTGGTCGTCGGCGAGGTTGAGGCAGACGGCGGCGTGCGGCACGAGCTGACCGGCCGCGGCGGACTGCCCGATGTACCAGAGCTGGTGGCTCGACAGCTCGACGACGAGCACGTCGAAGCCACCGGGATCGCGCACGGCATCGAGCACAGGGACGCCGATGTTGCCGCAGGGAGCGGCGCGCAGGCCGCCGGCCTGCAGCAGAGTCGCCGTGAGCTGGGTCGTCGTGGTCTTGCCGTTCGTGCCGGTGATGAGCACCCATTCGGCCGGAGTCCCGTCGGCACGCAGCACCTTGTCACGCACCCGCCAGGCCAGCTCGACGTCGCCCCACAGGGCGATCCCGTTCTGCTGCGCCCAGCGGATCACCGGATGCGAGGGCGGGAACCCGGGAGAGGCGACGACGACATCGGGAGCGAAGTCGCTGAGCGCCGAGGGCACCTCCGACAGCGAGCCGAGTTCGAGGCGCGCGCCGATCACGGGGAGGAGGCGGGCGTACTCGTCCGACGCGCTCTCCGAGAGCACGAGGACCTCGGCGCCGAGCTCGGTGAGGGTGTCGGCGGCCGAGAATCCCGTCATCGAGAGGCCGAGCACGGCCACCCGCAGCCCCGACCAGTCGGCGCGCCAGCTGGTGAGCGAGTCGAGCCGGGCGCTCATGCCTGGATCAGCCAGTCGACGTAGAAGAGTCCCACGGCCGACACCGCGAGGAGTCCGGCGATGATCCACAGCCGCACGACGATCGTGACCTCGGCCCAGCCGCGCATCTCGAGATGGTGGTGGAACGGACTCATCAGGAACAGACGCTTGCCGCGGGTGATCTTGAAGTAGGCGCGCTGCAGGATGACCGACCCGGACGACAGCACGAAGATGCCGGCGATGACCAGCAGCAGCAGCTCGGTGCGGGTCAGGATCGCCATGGCGGTGATGACACCGCCGATCGCCATCGAGCCGACGTCGCCCATGAAGACCTTCGCCTTCGGGGCGTTCCACCACAGGAAGCCGACCAGCCCGCCGGCGAACGCGGCCGCGACCGTCGCCAGGTTGAGCGGCTCGCGCACCTCGTAGCATCCGGCCTGCGCCATCAGCGATCCCACGCACGACTGCTTGAACTGCCAGAACGCGATGAGGCTGTACGCGCCCACGACGAAGACGCCCGCTCCCGCGGCGAGGCCGTCGAGCCCGTCGGTCAGGTTCACGCTGTTCGACGTGGCGACTCCGATCACCGACACCCAGATCAGGTAGAGGATCCAGCCGAGCACCGCACCGAAGGCGAACAGGTTCAGCCACGAGATGTCGCGGAAGAGAGAGACGTAGCCGCTGGCGGGGTACTGGCCGAGGCGGTTCGGGAAGTTCAGCGCCACGATGCCGAACGGCACGAGCACGAGCAGCTGGCCGACGATCTTGCGCCAGCCCGAGAGTCCCAGACTGCGCTGGCTGCGCACCTTCATGTAGTCGTCGATGAAGCCGACGATGCCGAAGCCGACCATCAGCCACAGCACGAGGATGGCCGACAGGGCGGGGGTCGTGCCACCGAAGAAGCTGCCGGCGAAGTACCCGACGATCGTGCCGAGGATGAAGATCACGCCGCCCATCGTGGGCGTGCCCCGTTTGGCTTCATGGCTCGGGTTGGCGATGTCCTCGGGGGTGCGGATGACCTGCCCCCAGCCGATCCGGCGGAACACCTTGAGGAAGACCGGCGTCAGGAAGAGCGAGAAGGCGAGCGATATCGCAGTCGCCATCAACAAAGACCTCACGAGAACGATTCTCCCAGACGATCGCCGAGGTGCCGGAGCCCTGCGGAGTTGGAAGACTTGACGAGCACCCGGTCCCCGTCGCGCAGCTCGACTCTCAGATACTCGAAGGCCGCGTCCTGGTCGGGCAGATGGACGGCTTCGCCGTCCCACGACCCCTCGCCGACCGCGGCCAGGTACAGACGCCTCGCGTCGGCGCCGACGACCACGATGCGCTGGATGTTCAGCCGCACGGCGAGCAGCCCGATGCGGTCGTGCTCCTCCCCTGCCGTCTCGCCGAGTTCGCTCATCGCGCCGAGCACGGCGACCGTCCGCTCGCCGGGGCCGGAGATCTGAGCGAGGGTGCGCAGAGCCGCGGCCATCGAGTCGGGGCTCGCGTTGTAGGCGTCGTTGATGATCCGCACGCGGTCGGATCCCATCGGCTCCATGCGCCAGCGCTCCGCGATCCGCACCGTCTCCAGACGGCTGATCGACTCGCGCACCGGCACGCCGAGCACGCGGGCCGCCGAGATCGCGGCGAGGGCGTTGTTCACGTGATGTGCGCCGAGCACCTGCAGCCGCAGCGGGGTCTCCTCGCCGTCGGCGATGACGGCCGCGGTCGTGCCGTCGGAGGTCACCTCGATGCGGTCGGCACGCACCTCGGCATCCGGATGCTGGCCGAACCCGACCACTGACATGCCCCGCTCCTCGGCGATGCGGCGCATCGCCCAGACCCGCGGGTCGTCGACGTTCAGCACCGCAGTGCCGTCGGCGCGTGCCGCGGAGACCAGCTCGGACTTCGCCAGCGCGGTCTGCTCGATGCCGCCGAATCCCCCGGCGTGTGCGAGGCCGACCATCAGCACGACCGAGACGTCGGGCTCGACGAGACCGGCGAGGCGCGCGATGCTGCCGCGTCCGGCGGCGCCGAACTCGCTGACCAGATAGCGCGTGTCGCGTGTCACGCGAAGCATGGTCAGCGGCGCGCCGACCTCGTTGTTGTACGAGCGGACGGGCGCGACCGTCTCACCCTCGTCGGAGAGGATGCGCGCGAGGAAGTTCTTCGTCGTGGTCTTGCCGTTCGACCCGGTGATGCCCACGATCTGCAGCCGACCGGCGGCGCGCACGCGCGCGACAACCTCTCGCGCGAGATCCGCCAGGGCCGCGACGGCGTCGGCGACGACGATCTGCGTGATCGGTGCCTCGACGGGGCGCTCCACGATGGCGAGCACGGCGCCGGCCTCGGCGGCGGCCGGCACGAAGCGGTGCCCGTCGGTGGTCTCACCGGGCTTGGCGACGAAGATCGCGCCCGGGCCCATCTCCCTGGAGTCGGTGTCGACGACGCCGTCGACGACGGTGTCAGCCGTGTCGGCGGCGTGCGGGCGCAGCTCGCCGCGGAGGATCTCGGCGATCTCGCCGAGCGGAAGGGCGATCATGTTGCATCTCCTTGCGCGGCGGGATGCCGGCTAGTCGAATTTCGGGAGCAGCTCGTCCATGGGCTGCGAAGAGGGGGCGACGCGGTAGGTCTTGAGCACCTGAGTGAGCGCTTTCTGCAGAGCAGGCGCAGTGGCCGCGGATGATGTAATCCTAGTCGGCTCGTCGAGAGTGACCATCACGACGTACTGCGGATCCTCGATCGGAGCCACCCCGAGGATGCTCGTCTCGTACACCCCGGCTTTGTACCCGCCATGTCCGTCGGGCGTCTGCGCGGTGCCGGTCTTGGTGCCGATCCGGTACCCCGGAACGGCGACGGTGTCGGCGAGCCCGCCCTGCACGGCCACGTTCTCGAGCATGCGGCGCACCTGCGCGGCTGTGTCGGCCGAGACGACCCGTTCGCGCTCGGTGTTCGTGCGGTGCACCTCGCCGTCGCTGTCGGTGCAGGATTCGATGAGGCTCAGGCCGATCCGCTCGCCGTCGTTCGCGAGGGTCTGATAGGCGCTCACCACCTGCGCGGGCGTGACGGTGAACGCCTGTCCGAAGGTCGTGGTGTACAGGGTCTGGTTGTCCCACTTCTCGGCCGGTGCCACCCCGCCCGGCTCCTCCGCGGGCCAGCGCATGTCGGTCTTCTCACCCACGCCGAACTTCTTCAGGTACTCGTAGCGCGTCTCGGGCGAGACCATCGTGCCGAACTTCGACAGTGCCACGTTCGACGAGTCGATGAGAGCGCCGGCGAGGGTGTAGTCGTAGCGCGGGTGCGAGAACGCGTCACCGATGTTGGCGCCGTTCGGGAAGCGCTCCCGGCTGGCCGCCGACACGGTGGTGTCGGACGTGACCGCCTTCTCCTCGAGCAGCGTCGCGGCGGTGATCGGCTTGAACGTCGAACCGGGCTCGTAGGTGTGGGTGAAGATCTGTGACTTCCACAGGCTCGCCGGCACGCCGTCGACGTCGTTGGGGTCCACGGTCGGTGCCTCCGCCATGGCGCGGATCTTCCCGGTCTTCACCTCGACGACGGTGACCGTGCCGCTCTGCGCGCCCTGCTTCTGCACCTCCTCAGCGAGCATCTGCTGCAGATACCAGTTCAGGTCGCTGTTGATGGTGAGCTCCACCGTGCCGCCGTCGGTGGCCGGGGTGATCTGCTCGCTGCCGGGAATCTTCACGCCGCCCTGCCCGCGAAGATAGGTCATCTCGCCGTTCTCGGGCGTGAGGCACTCGTCGGCGATGCGCTCGACGCCGTACTGGGCGGTACCCGAGCCGTCGAGGAAGCCGAGCGCGCTGCCGGCGACGGCACCGTTCGGATAGACCCGCACCGACCGCGGCGTCATCGCGATGTACGCGAGCCCCTGGTCGGCCTTCAGCGCGCGCAGCTCGAGGTACTGCTCCGTGCTCAGCCCGCGGGCGAGCGGGAGGTACTGGGAGTTCGGATCCTCCGCGAGCTTCTCGGCGAGGCTGCCGCGCAGGTCGTCGGCGCTGAGGCCGGCGATGCGGGCGATGCGCTCGCTGGCCGCGTCCCAGTCGAGCTTCGGCTTCTTCCGCTTGTCGGTCTGCTCTTCGAACTGACGGATCAGCACCGGGGAGAGTTCGGCGTCGTACACCGTCACGCTGGAGGCGAGCACGGTGCCGGCAGCGTCCGTGATGTCGCCGCGCGCACCGGCGATGACCTGCGTCGAGCCGAGGTTGCCGGTGTTCACGCCCTCGGCGACGTGGTCGTCGGCGTGCACCACCTGGATGTCCACGAGGCGGAACACGAAGACGCCGAGCACCATGAGGATCACCGCGAGGGCGACGACTGTGCGTCGCCGCTGTGAACGAGTGGCTCGAGTCGTCATGCGCGTCTCCGTGCGGTGGGTTATCGGGTGACAGGGGTGGGAAGGCCGCCGGTGACGACCGGAGGACCTGCGGGCTCGGGTGGGACGACGGTGGCGTCGGACACCCCGTCGGCGAGGCCCCCGTCGTCGGGCACCGTGTCGGCGGGCGGTGCGGGCGGTGGTACGAGCAGGGCGTTGCCGACCGCGGTCCCCCCGTTGGGGTTGACGGTGGATGCCCCGCTCGCGCCGTCTCCGGCGCCGAGGATCTGCCCGTCGCTGAGGCGCAGGTACGAGGCGGAGCCGGCGACGACGAGCCCCATGGCATCTGCCTTCTTCGCCAGCGACTGGGGCGAGCTGATGCCGATGAGCTGCTCGTGCAGCGCCTGCTTCTGCAGGCCGAGCTCGTGCTGCTGGGTGTTCAGCCCGGCGAGCACGAAGGCGTCCTGAGTGGTGGCGAGCGAGAAGCCCATCTGCGCCGCGCCGATCGCGAGGGCGCCGCCGACGGCGAGGGCTGCGT
>NZ_DAMDLU010000131.1:0-8023 GCF_032084865.1 Microbacterium sp. | reverse complement strand
ACCAGCCGCCGTCGACGACGCTGACCGCGGCGAGCAGGGCCGCGCCCGGGGTCGACCAGGCCACCGTGATCGGCATGCGGAAGCGCCAGGCGAGGATGATGCACGCGGCGCCCATCGTGAGGCTGAGCACCAGCAGGCCGCTGGCCGCCTGGGCCGGGGTGGCGCCGACCGCGTCGAGCCCGGTGAGCACGACGGCGAACGAGCTGGTGAAGCCGACCAGGGCGGTGACGATCCCGGCGGTGATCGGGCGGGACGCGAGGGGCATCTCTGCAGCGGTGGGTGCGGTGGTCATCGGGTGAGCCCGTGGCGGTGCGCCAGCACGATCGCCTGCACGCGGTCGCGGGCGCCGAGCTTCTGCAGCACTCGCGACACGTGCGTCTTCACGGTCGCCTCGCCGATGAACAGCTCGCGGGCGATCTCGGCGTTGCTGCGCGCGTCGGCCATGAGCGCGAGCACTTCCGACTCGCGGTCGGTGAGCACACCATGGGCAGCTGAGCCCACCCCCTGGGTCGCTGAGTTCGCGCCTTGGGTCGCTGAGCCCACCCCTTGGGTCGCTGAGCTCGCGCCTTGGGCAGCGGAGCCTGCCGAAGCGCCGCCGCCCGGCATCGAGAACCTCGACAGCACTCGCCGCGTCACCTCGGGCGCGAGTATCCCGTCGCCGGCCGCGAGCGCCCGCACAGCGGTGATCAGCTCCTCAGGCCCGGCGTTCTTCAGCAGAAAGCCCCCGGCCCCGGCATCCAGCGCCTGGAAGAGGTACTCGTCGCGATCGAAGGTCGTGACGATGGCCACCGACGCCGTGATGCGCGGGTCGGCGACGATCTGCCGCGTGGCCTGGATGCCGTCCATGTCGGGCATCTGCACGTCCATCGTGATGACATCGGGCTGCAGCTCGGTGGCGAGCCGAACACCCTCGGCTCCGGTCGTCGCCTCGCCGACGACCTCGATATCGGGCTGGGTGCTGAGGATCGCGCGGAAACCGGCGCGCAGCATGGCGTGGTCGTCGACGAGCAGCACCCGGATCATCCGACATCTCCTCTTGCGGCTTTCGAATCGCTCGACTTGTCGCTTCTCGGCCCGGGACGCGACAAGTTGAGCGATTCGAAATCCGGGGTCGCCGCGATCGGCACGGTGACCCGCACCCGGAAGCCGCCCTGCGGCCGCGGCCGCAGCTCGATCTCGCCGCCGGATGCCAGGGCGCGCTCGCGCATGCCGAGCTGGCCGAGACCTGGGCGCAGTACGCCGACCGTGCGGCCGGTGTTCACGACTTCCAGCTCCAGGGCATCCGGATTCCATCGCAGCCGCACGTCGGCGGTGGCGCCGGCTCCGGCGTGGCGACGGGCGTTGGTGAGCGCCTCCTGCGCGATCCGGTACAGATTCACGCCGGCCGTCGACGGCACCGGCTCGGGGTCGCCGATCTCCGTGTAGGCGGTCGGCAGCCCGGCATCCGTCGATGCCTGCGCGAGCCGCTCGATGTCGGCGATCCCGACGGGCGACGGCTCGTCGTCGCCGCCGTCGCCCGGGTCGCGGAGCGTCTCGAGCAGCGCCCGGAAGTCGCCGATCGCGGCACGGGAGGCGTCTTCGACGCCGGACAGCATCCGCTTCGCCTCATCGGGATCGCGGTCGATCATGAGCCTCGCGGCCCCCGCCTGCACGCCCATCACCGACACGTGGTGCGCGACGACATCGTGCAGTTCGCGGGCGATGCGCACCCGGTCGAGAGCCACGGCCTGCGCGGCGGTGAGCTCGCGCTCGGCCTCGAGTTCGCGGGTGCGCTGCTCGAGCGCGAAGCGCTGGGCGGCGGCGTGCCACGAGCGCTCGCCGAAGTAGTAGGCGCCACCGAAATAGAGGACGTTGATCAGGATATTCAGCATCATGAACGCGACGAACGGCGAGAGCAGACCGGCGGCGACCTCGGCCTTGTCCGCCTCGCCGATCGCATCGCGGTACATCACGATGATCAGCCAGACGAACATGCCGAGGATGATCCCGGCACGCACGACGAACGCACGGCGGCGGTCGTTCATCCAGGCGCCCACCGTGTACAGCGCGATGAACATGGCGATGTTGGTGGCGTAGACCTCAGGGATGTGCAGGGTCACGCTGGTGAACATGACCACCGCGATGACCACGGCCACCAGACCCGGGTACCGCCGGCGCATGCTGAGGGGAGCCGAGACGCCGACCGCGACGAGCAGGGCCCACCACAGGGGCGCCTGCTCGTCGCGGTAGAGACCGGAGATGCTCGACAGTGCGGCGCTGATGACCGCGCCGACCAGCATGACCACGGCGAGCAGCAGGTCCTGCCGTCGATCGCGGTCGGTCGGGGTGCGGGTGAAGGCGGCGGGCGCGGGCATCTCTCCAACTTACGGACGAGCGGATGCCCGGGCATCCCCCGCAGGACGGACGGGGCGGGCTGAGGCGGAGCGGGTCGGTTTCCTCGCAGGAAGGGGCAGGCTGAGGCCGGCTGGTCAGTCGTTGCGGTCGGGAAGCAGATCCGCGACGGACTGCACGATCTCGTCGGGGCGGAACGGGAACCGCTCGATGTCGGACCGGTCGCTGATGCCGGTCATCACCAGCACGGTGTGCAGGCCTGCCTCGATGCCGGCGACGATGTCGGTGTCCATCCGGTCGCCGATCATCCCGGTCGTCTCGGAGTGCGCCCCGATCTTGTTCAGCGCCGAGCGGAACATCATCGGGTTCGGCTTGCCCACCACGTACGGCTCACGCCCTGTGGCCTTGGTGATCAGCGCCGCGATCGCGCCGGTGGCCGGGAGCGGACCCTCGGCGCTGGGACCTGTGGCGTCGGGGTTGGTGACGATGAAGCGCGATCCGGCTCCGATGAGCCGGATCGCCTTGGTGATCGCCTCGAACGAGTAATTGCGGGTCTCGCCGACCACGACGAAGTCCGGCCGCGTCTCGGTCATGATGAAGCCCGCATCGTGCAGGGCGGTGTGCAGGCCGGCCTCGCCGATCACGAAGGCCGAGCCGCCCGGCAGCTGCTGGGCGAGGAAGTCGGCGGTGGCGAGCGCCGAGGTCCAGATCCGCTCCTCGGGCACGTGCAGGCCGCTGGCCCGCAGCCGGGCCGAGAGGTCGCGCGCGGTGAAGATGGAGTTGTTCGTGAGGACGAGGTAGGGGATGCCCTCGCGTTCCCATCCGGCGAGCAGCTCGGCCGCGCCGGGGATCGCGTCGTTCTCGTGCACGAGAACGCCGTCCATGTCGGTGAGCCAGCATTCGATCTCAGAGCGATCAGCCATGGCCTCAGGCTATCGGCAGGATGCGCGCGCCGCGGGCGCCGCCGGCCGATCGCCGATCGGGGTTTCGCGCCGTCGCGGGCCGGAGCATGATCGGCATCATGACCGGACGCATCATCATCGATCTGTTCACCACGCTCGACGGGGTGGCTCAGGCACCGGGCGGGCCCGACGAGGATCCGACCGACGACTTCCCGTTCGGCGGGTGGCAGGCGGGGTACCCGAGTCGGGCTGTCGGCGAGAGCGTGGCGGCGGGGATGCAGACCCTCGACGCGCTGCTGCTGGGGCGCCGCACCTACGACATCTTCGCCGGGTACTGGCCGCAGCACACCGACGGCCCCGAGGGGTGGATCGGGCAGCTGTTCGACCGGGTGCCGAAGTACGTCGCGTCGAGGGATGCCGCCCTCGGGCTCGACTGGCCGGGCTCGACCCGCATCGGCGACGACCTGCCCGCAGAGATCGCGGTGCTGCGCGAGAGGCACCGCGACATCCACGTCATAGGCAGCGTCGATCTCGTGCAGACCCTGCTCGCCGAGCAGCTCTATGACGAGCTGCAGCTGTGGGTGTACCCGGTCGTGCTCGGGCGGGGCAAGAAGGTGTTCCCCGACGGCGCGGCCGCGCACAACATGCGCCTGCTCAGCGCCGAGGCCGGCGACGGCGGCGCCGTGCTGCTGCGCTATGCGCCCGAGCCGGGCGCGGTGCGCACCGGCGCGATGGGGGCGTAGCCGCCGGCCGGTCAGCCGCGCAGCATCCGCTCGATCACGCGCGCGACGCCGTGGTCGGCGTTCGCTGTGGTGACCTCGTCGGCGGCATCCCGCACGACGTCGATCGCGTTGCCCATCGCGACGCCGCGCCCCGCCCACTGCAGCATCTCGAGGTCGTTGAGTGCATCGCCGAACGCCAGCACCTCGTGCGCCTCGATGCCGAGCCGCTCGCACACCTGAGCGAGCCCGGTCGCCTTGGTCACGCCCTGCGCCATCACCTCGACGAACGGTGCACCCGACAGGGTCGCCGCGAAGCCGGTCAGCCCGAGGTCGTTCAGCGCCTCGAAGATCTCATCGATCCCCACGGACGCGTGCCGGATCACGAGTTTGAGGCTGGGCGAGCCGACCACCTCGTCGAGCGCGACGCCGCCCATCGCCTCCGGGTCGCGCTTGTGGTCGCTCAGCTGGGCGAGCGCGGCGTACCCGTGCTGGGCGACGAACCCTTCGCCGGCGTTGCGCACGCTCGCGAAGACGAGATCCGGGATGCCCTTCAGCAGCGCCCGCGCCAGCTCACCCTGCACGTCGGCAGGGATCTCCTCGGCGAACAGGTGCTCCCGCGTCGACAGGTGCAGCCCATAGGCGCCGTTGCCGCACAGCGCCCACGAGTCGAAGCCCGCTTGCTCGGCGATCGGCCGCAGCCCGATCGGCTGGCGTGCGGTGACGGGGATCGTCTCGATCCCGGCATCCCGAGCGGCGTCGAGCGCCGCCCGCGTGCGCGGCGAGACCCTGCCCGACTCGTCGAGCAGGGTGCCGTCGAGATCGGTTGCGATCAGCCGGATGCCCGTGAGAGGCGCCTGAGGGCGAAGGCTCACGCGAAGATCATCGGCATGTCGCCGTCGTCGTCACTGCCGCCGAAGTCGAGGTCGACGACGACGGGCACGTGGTCGCTGGGCTGCTCGCCCTTGCGCTCGTTGCGGTGGATCGATGCGCCGGTGACGGCATCGGCGAAGGGCTTCGAGCCGAGCACGAAGTCGATGCGGATGCCCTCGTTGCGGGGGAACTTGAGGCGCTGGTAGTCCCAGTAGGTGAACCCCTCGGGGAGCAGCGGGCGCACGACGTCGGTGACGCCCGCCGACTCGAGAGCGAAGAACGCCTCGCGCTCGGGCGGCGATACGTGCGTCGAGACCCCCTGCACGATCGCAGGATCGCCGTTGTCGTGGTCGAACGGGATGATGTTGAAGTCGCCGACCAGCGCGAGCGGCAGGTTCGGATCCGCGGCGAGTTCGGCGGCAGTCGCGGTGCGCAGCGCCTCGAGCCAGTGCAGCTTGTAGTGGTAGTGCTCGTCGTTCAGCGAGCGGCCGTTCGGCACGTACAGGCTCCACACCCGAACGCCGTCGACCATCACACCCAGAGCACGGGCCTCGAGCGGGGCATCCGGGCCCTCGTGCCCTTTCGCGAATCCGGGCTGCCCGGCGAACGACGTGCGCACGTCCGTCATCGGCAGACGGCTCGCGATCGCGACGCCGTTCCACTGGTTGAACCCGTGCACCTCGACCTGGTAGCCGGCCTCTTCGAAGGGCTCGTACGGGAACTGCTCGGGCTTGCACTTGATCTCCTGGAACGCGAGCACGTCGACGTCTTCCCGTACGGCGAAGTCGACGGCGCGCGCGACGCGGGTGCGGATCGAGTTGATGTTCCAGGTGGCCAGACGCATGCATCCAGCCTATTCGGGGCGGCGGACAGGCGCCGTCGCCGGCTACCGCTCCGCGGGGTCTCCCGTGCCGATCAGCACGCCGCGGGCGAGCGTGTGGAAGTGCCGGTTGAAGCCGAGCACCGCCGGCGTCGAGCCGGGTTCGAGATCGAGATGGTCGACGTCGAGCGCGTCGACGACGAAGAAGTAGCGGTGGATGCCCGTTCCGGCGGGGGGAGCGGCGCCGATGAAGCGCTCTGTGCGTGCCTCGTTCGGCAGCACGATCGCGCCGGCGGGAAGCTCCCCTGCGGTGCCGTCGCCGCTGTCTAGGCGGCGCACGTCGGGCGGGAGGTTGTAGGCGGCCCAGTGCCAGAAGCCCGACCCGGTGGGAGCGTCGGGGTCGAAGCACGAGACGGCGAAGCTGAGGGTGCCGGCGGGTGGGTCGGACCACTCCAAGATGGGGTGGCGGTCTTCTCCCGCCCGATCCGACGACCAGGCGAAGCCGGGAAGCGGCCCGCCTGCGGTGAAGTCGGGGCTGGTCAGCTCGAGCGGGGCGACCGGTCGCAGCTCGGCGAGTTCGGCATAGGGATCGTACGAGAACATGGGTGACCTCCGCGTCCCACGGTAGGGCAGGAGTAGGCATCCGGCCAGGCGGCGGGCGGTGAATACACTGGATGCCGTGACCAACCTCGTCGAAGACCGCCAGGCCCTGCTCGATCTCATCAAGGACGAGGCCGTGTTCCACGGCGACTTCACCCTGTCGAGCGGCAAGCAGGCGACGTACTACGTCGACATGCGCAAGCTGACCCTCGACCACCGGGCCGCCCCCGCGATCGGGCGCATCATGCTCGACCTGATCAAGGACCTCGACATCGCGGCGGTCGGCGGACTGACGCTGGGCGCCGACCCCATCGCGAACTCGGTCATGCATGCGTCGGTCGGCACCGATCGTCCGCTCGACGCGTTCGTCGTGCGCAAAGAGCCGAAGGACCACGGCCGTGGCCGCCAGGTCGAGGGCGCCGACATCTCGGGCAAGCGCGTCATCGTGCTGGAGGACACCTCGACCACCGGCCAGTCGGCGCTGAAGGCCGTCGAGGTGCTGCGTCGCGAGGGCGCCGAGGTGCTCGCGGTCGCCGTGATCGTCGACCGCAAGACCGGCGCGCAGGCCGCGATCGAGGCCGAGGGCCTGCAGTGGCTCGCCGCCTACGACCTCGACGACCTGGGCCTCGACCCGCAGTAGCCCGCGCCCCAGTTGACATTCCCCCGATTCGCATCCGGCGCGGCGGGGGCGCCGTCAGGGGCGGGTGCCGAGCGCCGCGTCGGCGACGAGCTTCGCGATGCGGGATGCCCGGGTCTCGGCGCGCTTCGCCATCGCGATGTTCGTGAGGCCGAGCTTCTTCGCCGACGGCGGGAAGGCGTCCCAGTTCTCGCGCGCGGCGGGGACGGCATCCAGCGCGGCGGCGAAGTCGTCGGGCTCGATGCCGGCCTCGGGGCCGTCGAGCACGCTCCACGATCCGTCGGCCTTTGCTGCCTCGATCACGCGGATGCCCGCCGGTGCGAGCATCCCGGCGGCCTCGAGCTCTGCGATGCGTGCCTTGTTCGTGGCCGCCCATCCGCTGCCGCGACGGCGAGGTGAGAACCACTGCCCGACGCTGCCGTCGTCGAACGTGCGCACGGGCCCGTCGATCCAGCCGAAGCAGAGCGCCTGACGCACGGCGTCGTCGTACGAGATGCCGTTCTGGTCGCGGCGCCGCACGTGCAGCAGCCACACTCCGGTGGCGGTCTCGTGGTGTTCGGCCATCCAGGCGCGCCAGTGCGCAGCATCCGCCGCCGTCACCCGCTCACCGTCGTCGAGAGCTCCCATCCGGTCAGCATAGAGCGGGCCCGGATGCTCGAGAGGCCCTCGTTCTCGACTTGGCAACGTTTTCATGCCACTCTGCCAACTATGGCAATCACGGGCGATGGAAGTGCCGAGGCGGCGTCGCGGCCGACCATGAAGGACGTCGCCGCCCGGGCGCGGGTCGGACTGTCCACGGTGTCTCGCGTGGTGGCCGGGAAAGACGGCGTCAGCCGCTCCAAGCGGCAGTCGGTCGAGCGTGCCATCGCCGAACTCGGCTACAGCCGCAACGACTTCGCGCACACGCTGCGCACCGGATCCGCGCGCACGATCGGCGTCACGGTGACGCGGATCTCGGACCCGTTCTACTCGCAGATCGTCGGAGCGGTGGAGGCGCGCGCGCAGGAGCGCGACCTGCTGGTGTTGGTCGCGTCGGCCGGCGAGGGAGCCGCCGAGGGCGAGCGCGTGCTGCGGCGCGTGCTCAGCCGCCGGCTCGACGGGCTCATCGTGGTCGCGCCCGAGGAGGCCGACCTGGCATTCC
>NZ_DAMDLU010000130.1:5820-8110 GCF_032084865.1 Microbacterium sp. | reverse complement strand
GCGCGTGCTGCTGCAGAGTCGTCTCGCGGAGGGCCTGCCGATCGATGACATCGCCGCAGGGCGCCGCGACCGGGTCGCCGAGCTGATCTCGGACGGACTGGTCGACGCGGCCGCGGCTCTGCGGCAGCGTCGCGTGCGCCTCACCCTGCGGGGTCGGCTGCTGGCGGATGCCGTGGTGCGCGCGCTCACCGAGTAGCGGGTGGGACTCGCGCGGCGATCACGGGCCGACCGTCGCATGCGAACGGGTAGGATTGGCACTCGGAACGTTCGAGTGCCAGCGGGAGGGATGATGGTCACACAACGAGGCCTTGAGGTCCTCCGCGCGATCGTGCAGGACTACGTCGCGACCCACGAGCCGGTCGGCAGCAAGTCGATCGTCGAGCGCCACGCGTTCGGCGTCTCCGCCGCGACCATCCGCAACGACATGGCGCAGCTCGAGGACGAAGAGCTCATCACCGCGCCGCACACCTCGTCGGGACGGGTGCCGACCGACAAGGGCTACCGGGTCTTCGTCAACCACCTCGCCCAGGTGCGCCCGCTCTCGGTGCCGCAGCGCACGGCCATCGAGTCGTTCCTCGCCGCCCCCAGCGACCTCGACGATCTCATGGCGCGCACCGTGCGCGTGCTGACCCAGCTCACCGGGCAGGTCGCCCTCGCCCAGTACCCGTCGTTCGCGCGAGCGAGCATCACGCACGTCGAGCTCGTCGCGCTCGCGCCGAATCGCATGCTGGTCGTGCTGGTCACCGATGCCGGCGGCGTGTCGCAGCGCATCTCGCCGCTGCCGATCGACATCGACGACGCCGACCTGGCCGTGCTGCGCGCCCAGCTCGCCGCGCTCATCACCGGCCGCGCGGTCGGCGAGGCGTCCGAGCGCATCACCTCGGTCATCGACACGCAGACCGGCTCCCGCCTGCAGCCGGCGCTGTCGTCGCTGGCGGCCGTGATCGCCGAGGAACTGGCCGAGTTCCGCCAGGAGCGGCTGGTGATGGCAGGAGCAGCCACCCTCGCGCGGCGCGAGCAGGACTTCCGCGGCAGCATCCACCCTCTGCTCGAGGCGATCGAGGAGCAGGTGACCCTGCTGCGGCTGATGAGCGAGATGGTGACCGACGAGCACGGCCTGGCCACGAGCATCGGCACCGAGAACGCCCCGTTCGGGCTCGGTGAGGCATCGATCGTCGCCAGCAACTACGCCGCGCCCGGC
Source organism: Microbacterium sp. (assembly GCF_032084865.1). Lineage (GTDB taxonomy): Bacteria > Actinomycetota > Actinomycetes > Actinomycetales > Microbacteriaceae > Microbacterium. The sequence goes on along the minus strand of NZ_DAMDLU010000130.1, from coordinate 6,909 downwards.
GGCACGGCGCGCGTCGGCGTGATGGGGCCGACCCGTATGGACTACCCGAGCAACCTCGCCGCAGCGCGGGCCGTGGCCCGCTACCTGTCGCGCATGCTCGAAGAAGACGAGGCAGCCCGCTGATCCGGGCCGCCGCACACACGAACGCACACGAAGAAAGGTGACCGTGGCGGATCACTACGAGGTCCTCGGGGTGTCGAAGGACGCCTCTCAGGACGAGATCAAGAAGGCCTACCGCAAGCTCGCCAGACAGCTGCACCCGGATGTGAACCCGGGGGACGACGCCGCGGAGCGGTTCAAGCTCGTGACGCACGCCTACGACGTGCTCAGCGACGAGGACTCCCGGCGTCGCTACGACATAGGCGGCGACCAGAACGGCGGTTTCGGGGGTGGGTTCGGCGGTTTCGGAGACATCTTCGAGACGTTCTTCGGTGCCGCGGGCGGTGCCCGTGCGGCGCGTCCGCGGTCGCGCCGCGAGCGGGGACAGGATGCCCTGGTGCGCATCAACCTCGAGCTCGGCGACGTCGTCTTCGGCGTGCACAGAGACATCGAGGTCGACACCGCCGTGCTCTGCGAGACCTGTCACGGCAGCTGCTGCCAGCCCGGCACGTCTCCCATCACCTGTGATGTCTGCGGTGGCAGCGGCCACGTGCAGCGCCAGGTGCGCAGCCTGCTCGGCAACGTCGTCACCACCCAGCCGTGCGGCAGCTGCGAAGGCTTCGGCACCGTCATCCCCAACCCGTGCGGGTCGTGCGCCGGCCAGGGGCGGGTGCGCTCGCGCCGCACGGTCGCCCTCGACATCCCGGCCGGCGTCGAGACCGGCCTTCGCCTGCAGCTGCCCGGCTCGGGCGAGGTCGGCCGGGCGGGCGGCCCGAACGGCGACCTGTACGTCGAGGTGGCCGTCGCGCCGCATCCGGTGTTCAGCCGAGACGGCGACGATCTGCTGGCGACCCTCGAGGTGTCGATGACGGATGCCATCCTCGGCACCACCACGACCATCGACGGTCTCGACGGCACGGTCGACCTCGAGCTGCGCGCCGGCGTGCAGTCCGGTGACGTGCTGACCATCGGCGGGCGGGGCATCACCCC
>NZ_DAMDLU010000130.1:0-5791 GCF_032084865.1 Microbacterium sp. | reverse complement strand
GTGGGAGTGCAGGTGGTCACGCCGACCAAGCTCGACGGGGCGCAGCGCAAGCTCATCGAGGACTTCGCGAAGAAGGCGAAGGCCCCGGCTCCCAAGCTCGCCCAGTTCCAGCAGGGACTGTTCTCGAAGCTGCGCGACCGCTTCCGCAGCCACTGACCGAAGCCCGCACCACTGCCGATCGGAGCCCCATGGCCCTGCACTTCGTCGTACCCGACTGCACCGACGCCGCCGTCGGTGAACTCGTCCGGCTCACCGGATCCGAGGCGAAGCACGCCTCGGTGGTGCGCCGCGTGCGCGTCGGCGAGACCGTGACCATCGGCGACGGCCGCGGCGTGTGGCTCGAGGGCGCGACGGAGGACGTCACGGCATCGCAGGTGAGCGTGCGGATCACCGGACGCCGCGTGCAGGACGGACCCGAGACGCGCATCGTACTCGCGCAGGCGCTCGCGAAGGGCGACCGCGACGAGCTGGCCGTGCAGGCCGCATGCGAGCTCGGCGTCGACGAGATCGTGCCCTGGCAGGCGGCGCGCAGCGTGTCACGCTGGGAGGGGCCGAAGGCGGCGAAGGGCCGGGAGCGCTGGGCGACGATCGTCCGCGAGGCGGCCAAGCAGGCGCACCGAGCGTGGGTGCCCGCGGTTACGCCCGTGCAGTCGACTGCGCAGCTGGCCGAGCGCGCGGCGGATGCTCGGCTGCTCGTGCTCGACCCGTGGACGCAGACGCGGATCACCGGCATCCGCCCGGACGGGCGCGACCTCGTGCTGGTGGTCGGCCCGGAAGGCGGAATCTCCCCCGACGAGATGGATCGGCTGGAGGTGCCGAGCGCGTCCGTCTGGGCGACACGGTGCTGCGCACCTCGACAGCCGGTCCTGCCGCGATCGCGGTGCTCTCGGCCAACCTCGGCCGCTGGTGAATAGACTTGCGGGTATGAGCGAACCCTCGATCTTCACCCGCATCCTGAACGGGGAGATCCCCGGCGACATCCTCGCCGAGACCGACCGCGTGTTCGCGATCCGCGACATCAACCCCCAGGCGCCGCTGCACGCGCTCGTGGTCCCCAAGACCGAGCAGTACCGCGACGTCACCGAGCTCGCCGCCGGCGACCCGGGCCTGATGGCCGACATGGTGGCCGTCGCCAAGCAGATCGCCACCGAGCACGCCAACGGCGAGTACCGTCTGATCTTCAACAACGGCGCCAGCGCCGCCCAGTCGGTCTTCCACGTGCACGCGCACGTGCTCGGAAACATCGAGGAGGGCAAGCTCGTTGGCTTCTGACGACAGCGCACACGCCGAGAGCGCACCCCCGCGGTTCCCCGCGCAGCCCGAGCGCACCGAGCGCATCTTCGCGGACGGCATCGCCATGGTGCAGCTGCTCGGGCCGCAGGACCGGCTGCTGCGGATGCTCGAGAAGCAGCATCCGAGTGTGCAGGTGATGGTGCGGGGCAACGAGATCACGCTGGGCGGCTCGGCCGACGATGTCGCCGCGGCGAAGCGCCTCGTCGACGAGCTGATCGAGATGACCCGTTCGGGGCACGACCTCGCGCCGAGTGACGTCGAGCGCTCCGCGCGCATCCTGCGCCGCGACGAGGGGCCGCGGCCCAGCGAGGTGCTCGGCGAGGCGATCCTGTCGACCCGCGGCAGGGTCATCCGTCCGAAGACCCTCGGGCAGAAGGAGTACGTCGACGCGATCGAGCAGAACACCATCGTGTTCGGCATCGGACCGGCGGGCACCGGCAAGACCTATCTCGCGATGGCGAAGGCCGTGCAGGCGCTGCAGCGCAAAGAGGTGCAGCGCATCATCCTCACCCGCCCGGCGGTCGAGGCGGGGGAGAGGCTCGGGTTCCTGCCCGGGTCGCTGACCGACAAGATCGACCCCTATCTGCGACCGCTGTACGACGCGCTCAACGAGATGATGGACCCCGAGGTCGTGCCGCGGCTGATGGCGACCGGCACCATCGAGGTGGCGCCCCTGGCCTACATGCGAGGGCGCACGCTGAACGACTCGTTCGTCGTGCTCGACGAGGCGCAGAACACCACCCCCGAGCAGATGAAGATGTTCCTCACCCGCCTCGGGTTCGGCACGAAGATGGTCGTCACCGGCGACATCACCCAGATCGACCTGCCGCAGGGCGCATCGGGACTCCGCCTGGTCACGCGGGTGCTCGGCGACATCGACGACATCCACTTCTCACGGCTGACCAGCGACGACGTCGTGCGGCACTCGCTGGTCGGCCGCATCGTCGACGCGTACAGCGAGTACGACGAACAGCGCACCGCCGCACGCGTCGAGCGCGAGCAGGCGCACCAGTTCGCGAATCGCGCCGAGCGCCGCGGCGGAGCGCCGCAGAGCCCCCGAGACCGCATGCCGAAGCGAGGCCTGAAATGATCGAGATCAACAACGAATCGGCGATCGCGGTCGATGAGACCGTGCTGCAGCGGCTCACCGACTTCAACCTCGCACAGCTGCACGTCAGCCCCGATGCCGAGGTCGCGATCGTGCTCGTCGACGAGGGCGCCATGGAGTCGCTGCACGTGCAGTGGATGGATGAGCCGGGTCCCACCGACGTGCTGAGCTTTCCGATGGACGAGCTGCGTCCCGGCAGCCCGGAGAACCCCACCGCTCCCGGCCTGCTGGGCGACATCGTGCTGTGTCCGCAGGTCGCGGAGGCGCAGGCACAGACGGCCGGTCACTCGCTGATGGACGAGCTCATCCTGCTGACCACGCACGGCCTGCTGCACCTGCTCGGTTTCGACCACGCCGAACCCGACGAGGAGCGTGAGATGTTCGGGCTGCAGAAGTCGCTGATCGAGGGCTTCGCGCGCGTCGAACGCGGTCGATGACCCCAGCGATACTCCTCGCAGCCGCCGTGCTGCTGGTCGCCTTCGGCGGACTGATGGCCGCCGTCGACGCGGCCTTCTCGGTCAGCTCGAACACCGACCTCGAGAACATGTCGGGCGACGGCCGCAACGCGGCCGCGCTCGCGCGCATCGCCGCAGATCCTGCCCCGCACGTGAACGCCGTCGCCTTCATGCGCGTGCTCTCCGAGACCACGGCCGCGGTATTCGTGACGGTCGCGCTCGATGCCCTGCTGCCGAGCATCTGGTGGGCGATGCTCGCGGCTGCCGTGCTGATGACCGGCATCACCTTCGTGCTCGTCGGGTCCAGTCCGCGCTCGTTCGGCCGGCTGCATGCGACGTCCATGCTGCGCACCTGGGCGCCGGTCGTGCGGGGCATGCGCATCCTGCTCGGGCCGCTCGCTCAGGCGCTGGTCGCGGCGGGTCAGCGGGTGACGCCCGGCACCGGACGCAGCAGCTTCGCCTCGGAGGAGCAGCTGCTGAGCATGGTCGACGAAGCCGCGTCAAACCTGCTCATCGAGGAGGACGACCGGGACCTGATCCACTCGGTGTTCGACTTCACCGACCAGTTCGTGCGCGCGGTGATGGTTCCGCGCACCGAGATGATGACCGTGGATGCCGAAGCGACCACCACCGAGGCGATGGAGCTCTTCCTGCGCACGGGAGTCTCGCGGATGCCGGTCGTGGACGATGACGCGGATGACGTCGTCGGCGTGCTGTATCTGAAGGATCTCGTGCAGTTCGCGTACCGCGACGAGAGTGCGTGGCGCGGGCGGCCGGTGCGGCCGATCGCGCGACCGGCGGTCTACGTGCCCGAATCGATGCGCGCCGAGACCCTGCTGCAGCAGATGAAACGCGACGCCGTGCATGTGTGCATGGTGATCGACGAGCACGGCGGCATCTCGGGGCTGGTCACGCTCGAGGATCTCATCGAAGAGCTGGTGGGCGAGATCGCCGACGAGTACGACCGCGGTCCCGCCGAGGTCGTGGAGCTGGCGGACGGACGGTACCGCGTCAACTCGCGCCTCGGCCTCGAGGACGTGGGCGACCTGTTCGGGATCGAGCTCGAAGATGAGGACGTCGACTCGATCGGCGGGCTGCTGGCGAAAGAGCTGGGCCGGATACCGCAGCCGGGAGACGCTGTGATCGTGCAGGGCCTCGTGCTCACCGGCGGCGCATCGCGCGGCCGCGGGCGCGGGATCGCGACGGTGTTCGTGGAGCGGGCGCCCGGCACGGTGGAGGATGATGATCGTGATGGAGGAGACCGGGATGACTGAGCCTGACGACCGGACCCGCAGCGGCTTCGTGACCTTCGTCGGTCGGCCGAACGTCGGCAAGTCGACGCTGACGAACGCGCTGGTGGGCGAGAAGATCGCGATCACGAGCGAGAAGCCGCAGACCACGAGGCGCGCGATCCGGGGCATCCTGAACCGCCCCGACGGACAGCTCGTGATCGTCGACACCCCCGGCATCCACAAGCCGCGCACGCTGCTCGGCGAGCGGCTCAACGATCTCGTCGAGCAGGTGCTCGGCGACGTCGACGTGATCGGCTTCTGCGTTCCCGCGACCGAGAAGGTCGGCCCTGGCGACCGGCGCATCGCGGCATCCCTCGACGGCTACCCCCGCGCGAAGAAGGTCGCGATCGTGACCAAGACCGACGCGGCGAACCGTGACGACATCGTCGAACGGCTCATGGAGGTCGACTCGCTGCGCGAGGACTGGGCGGCCGTCATCCCGCTCTCGGCGCTCACCCGCGAACAGCTCGATGTGCTGGCCGATGAGATGCTGCAGCTGATGCCCGCAGGTCCGCGCCTGTACGAGGACGGCATCGTCACCGACGAGTCGGATGAGGACCGCATCGCCGAGATCATCCGCGAAGCCGCGCTGGAGGGCGTTCGCGACGAGCTGCCGCACTCGATCGCGGTCGTCGTCGACGACGTCGAGCCGCGCGAGGACACCGACCTCACCGATGTGCACGCGTCGATCGTCGTCGAGCGCGACAGCCAGAAGGCGATCATCATCGGACGCAAAGGCGCCCGTCTGCGGGATGTCGGCGCGGCCGCCCGCCAGGGCATCGAGGAGCTGCTCGGCACGAGGGTGTTCCTGAAGCTGCACGTCAAGGTGGCCAAGGAGTGGCAGCGCGATCCCAAGCAGCTCGGCCGGCTCGGCTTCTGAGATGGCCGCGCACTGGGTCGCCCGCGAGTGGGGCTCGCCGGACGGATGGCGCCTCGAGGAGTACGACGTAGTGCCCCCGGATGCCGGTGAGGTGACGATCCGCGTGCATGCGGCCGGAGTGAACCCGGCCGACGCGAAGCACGTCGCAGCCCCCAGGAGCGGCGTCGAGCTGCCCATGCCGATCGGTTACGAGGTCTCGGGAGTCGTCACGGCGGTCGGTCCTCGCACCGAGATCGTCACCGGCCGCGTCGCCGTCGGCGACGAGGTGATCGCCTTCCGGGTGCGTGGGGGATACGCGACCGAGCTGACGGTTCCCGCGCAGAAGGTGCTGCGAAAGCCCGCCACGCTCACGCACGCGGAGGCCGCGAACCTGCTGCTCGCGGGAACGACCGCATCGGCCATGCTGCACGCCGTCGGTGCGACACGTGGCGAGACCGTGCTGGTGCACGCTGCCTCCGGTGCGGTCGGAGTGAGCCTTCTGCAGCAGGCCGCGATGCAGGGCATCCGGGTGATCGGCACGGCAGGCCGCGCCCGCTTCGACAAGGTGCGCCGATTCGGCGGTCTGCCCGTCGAGTACGGCGACGGGCTGCTCTCGCGCATCCGCGAGACGATGGCCGGTGCCGGCGTGACCGCGGTCGACGCCGCGCTCGACGCCGCCGGCACACCGGAGGCCGTCGAGACATCGCTCGCCCTCGTGGGTGACCGCCGACGCATCGTCACGATCGTCGCGCCGGCCGCGGCCGCCGAGCGCGGCTTCCTCGCC
>NZ_DAMDLU010000129.1:0-8140 GCF_032084865.1 Microbacterium sp. | reverse complement strand
CAGATTCGCCTACGTCGGGTTGTTCTCCTACGTCCGAGCGGGCGGCTCGCCAGAGCCCGCTGCACAACGATCCGTCATCCCCACCGCCCGCTCACCGCAGGTAGGCGAACCCGCGAACACAGGCGAATCTCGCGCAGAATCACCTACGTCGGGTTGTTGGCCTACCTGCGATCGACGCCGCTGCGAGCGGCCCGGCTCACAACAGGCCCGACTCAGAACAGGGGCGGCTCGGGCACGTACGCGCGCGCCGGGGCACCGGCATCCGACGGCAGCTCGGCGACGGTCGCCGGCTGCCACTTCGGGTTGCGGTCCTTGTCGACCAGCTGCGCCCGGATGCCCTCGACCAGGTCCGGATGACTGTGCCCGAACCACATGACCCGGCGGTACTCGCCCTCGAGCGCCTCCCGCACGCCGCTCATCGCCCGCGCCTCGCGCACCGCATCGAGGGTGACGGCGAGCGCGGTGGGCGAGAGCTCCTCCAGCGTGGCCAGCGCAGACGCCGCATCCGGAGCATCCGATTCCCGCAGCCGCTGCATGATCTCGCCCACGGTGTCGGCCGAGAACGCCTCGTCGATCCACGCCCGCGCGGCGGGCAGCTGCGACGGCTCGGGTGTCTCGTCGAACAGCAGGGTCAGCTCGTTCGGCGTGCCCGGGTCGGCGCGGGTGGCGAGCGCGTCGCGCAGCCCGTCGAGGTTCTCGGAAGGCACGTGATGATCGGCGAAGCCCAGGTACAGGGCATCCGCCGCGTTCATGCTCTGACCCGTGAGGCCGAAGTACTCCCCCAGCCGGCCCGGTGCCCGGCCGAGCAGCCAGGTGCCGCCGACATCGGGCGTGAAGCCGATGCGCGTCTCGGGCATGGCGAGGCGCGAGCGCTCGGTCACGATGCGCACGGCGGCGTGACCGGCGAGGCCGATGCCGCCGCCCATGGTGATGCCGTCGGCGAAGACGACGATCGGCTTCGGGTACTCGGCGATCAGCGCGTTCATCGCGTACTCGGCGCGGAAGAAGTCGGCGATGTGATCGGGATGCCCCGAGGTGATCGAGTCGTACAGGGCCCGCACGTCCCCTCCCGCGCAGAGGCCCCGCTTACCCGCGCCGTCGATCAGCACGTTCTGCACGTCGGTGTCATCGATCCACGCGGTGAGCACCGCGGTGAGCTGCTCGACCATGCCGAGATCCAGGGCGTTGATCGCCCGCGGACGATTGAGCGTGATCCGTCCGAGCGAGCTGTCGATGCGGGCGATGACGGTGGCGGCTTCGGTGTCGGTCACGCCTGTCAGGGTACTCCGCTTCGCGATCTGCACCGATCTGCACCGATCTGCACTGATCTGCACTGATCTGCACTGATCTGCGCACGAGGATCGCCGGTTACGGCAGGTGAAGCGCGGATTCTCCCAGATTTCCGCGAAGATGGAAGAGATTGTCCCGAACAGGAGAGGTCGCCATGCCCGAAGGACAGGTGCTCGAGTTCACCCAGGTCACAAAGCGCTTCGGCGCGATGACCGCCGTTTCCGACCTCTCCGTCCGCGTCGAGCCGGGTGCCGTCACCGGATTCCTCGGCCCGAACGGCGCGGGGAAGACCACGTCGCTGCGCATCCTGCTCGGCCAGATCCGTCCCACCTCGGGCAGCGCGACCATCGGCGGCGCGAGCTACGCCGACCTGCGTCACCCGCTGCGCACCGTCGGCGCCGTGCTCGAGGAGTCGGCGTACCGCCCTCGGCGCACCGCGAGTCGTCAGCTTCTGCTCGCCGCGAAGGCGAACGGCATCCCCGCTGCTCGCGTCGGTGAGGTGCTGCACCTCGTCGGCCTGCAGGACGACGGCGAAACCCGTCTGGGCAGCTACTCCCTGGGCATGCGTCAGCGTCTCGCGGTCGCGTCGGCGCTGCTCGGCGACCCCGGCGTGCTCGTGCTCGACGAGCCCGCCAACGGGCTCGACCCCGAGGGCATCCGCTGGATGCGTCTGATGATGCGTCGCCTCGCCGATGAAGGACGCACCGTGCTTGTCTCGTCTCACGTGCTGAGCGAGATCGAGCAGGTCGCCGACGACGTCGTGGTGCTCTCGAAGGGCCGCGCTGTGCACGCGGGCCCGATCTCGGAGCTCGCGGATGCGTCCGGCGGTGCCGTCGTGGTGGATGCCGAGAACCGCGCTCCGCTGATCACCGCGCTCTCGGCCGCGAAACTCGACTTCGACGTGCTGCGCTCGGGCGTCACCGTCCGCGACTCGGACTCGGCCGAGGTCGGCGCCGTCGCCGCCAAGGCCGGCGTCGCCCTGACGATGCTGCAGCAGCGCGGCCCCAGCCTCGAGGAGGTCTTCCTCGACCTCGTCTACGGGCGCCGCGCCGACAGCCCGCGCCTCGACACGTCCGCGAACCGGGTCGCCCACGCGTCCGACACGGTGAGCGGTGCAGCCGCCGACGGCACGACCGAGGCGGATGCCGCGGACGCCGACATCCGCGACGAGAACGTCGACTCCGACATCCCCGACGCTGACGCGGGTACTGCTGACGCCGCCCTCGTCGCGGGCGGTGTGCCCCTCGCGGGTGCGGCCGCCGTCGTCGCCGATGGCGGCGCCGTCGCGGCAGCCGGCACCGGGTACGGGGCAGCACCCACCGACACCATCGCCGCAGACCTGGATGCTTCGGAAGACGGCGGCGCGCCCGCCGACACGACGTCGTCGGTGGACGACGCCGAGGTCGACGCCGCAGAGACGGCAGGCTCTGATGCAGACACAGAGACAGAGACAGATGCCGAGGCAGACGCGTCGTCCGAGCCCGACGAGGCTGCCGCTGCGTCTGCGGTCGAGGACGGCTCCGGTGCCGATGCGGATCACGGCGTGGCGGGCGAGACCTCCCCGTCCGACGAGACCCGCGCGGCCGAGCACAGCGACGACGACCTGATCGAAGACGCTCCCGCTGCCGAGCACCCGGCTGAGGCCGATGGTGCCGAGCAGAGCGGCGAGGACCCCGCCGACGCTCCTGCCGTCGAGATCGTCGAGGGGGACGAGGCGGTCGGCGATCTCTCCGGCGCCGACCGCTCTGAGAGTGACGGCCACGCTGCGGGCGACGGTGACACCGAGGCAGACCACGCCCCTCAGACGGACGTGCACCCCGCATCCGACGGGAACGCCGAGTCGGACGAACAGCCTGAGGCGCACGAGCAGGACGACCCGCACGAGCAGACCGGCGACACCGAGCAGACCGGCCACGTCGACGACCACCACGACGCTGACCACCACGACGCTGACCAGCACCACGACGCCGAGCACGACGACTCCGACGCCCCGTCAGATGAGACGCGCCCGCTCATCCTCCCCCTTGCGACCGACGCGGTCACGCTGCCGTCGCCGACGGTCGAGCCGACGTTCACCGAGCTGATCACGGGCCTCCCCGCCTCGGTCACCACCGAGGGGTCCGACCGCTCTGCTCCGGCGACCGAGGCCATCTCGATCGTGACGCCCGAGCTCTCGAGCGACGACGACGACGACGCGGTCGACGACGGCGACGACGACCCGCGGCTCGCCGCGATGCGCACCTCGCTCTTGGACGCAGCCAGCCGCTTCTTCGACGGGCCGGCCCCCGACTACCCGTACAGCTCGCGTGCTCAGCGGCGCGAGGAGTCGGCGGAGTCGAACGCCGATGACGCATCCGCTCGGACCGACGGCGACTCGGGCCACGACGCCGCGCAGCATCACGGCGACCAGAGCCACCACTGACGGCGCGACCTCGTCGAGGCTCTCCGGCCGGGAGCTCGCGCTCCGGTCAGACGGTGCGCGGCCGCGGCCGGATGACCGGGCGCTGGCGCTGCTTCTGCACGGGAACCGATCCCGTCGCGATGTCGGCGACATCCTCGGGCTGATCGCTGACCTCGAGCCGCAGCGCCTGGGTCAGCGCGAGCCCGTGCCGGGTGGTGAGGATGAGCCGCTGGAACTGCGGATCGCCGTCGAGGTCGATCACGACGCTGGGCCTGCGGCGGCGGATGAGCACGAAGTCCGTGGTCTCTGCGGCCTTCCACGTTCCCCCGGCGAGCACACCGGGGATGTGCGTGCCGGGTCCCGGCACACCGCGCAGCCAGGTCCAGGCATCCTGGGTCAGCTGCACCTTGGTGATGTGCGCGCGCTCGATCCGCAGGTTCTCGCGATGGAAGGTCGACGCCCGCTCGATCGGCGAGAGAACGATCTCAAGTCGCGTCTGATCCAGCAGCAGGGTCACCATGCGTCCAGTCTGCCAAAGCGGGTGAGCGACACGCACACGACTTGCTGACAGGACGACAACCATCCTGTTGTGCCGAACCGGCAACACGCTGCGGGAATCCTCAGGCCGGACCTCCGGGGGGCGGCGGGTCGCACGGCGACACTCCGCCGGCGGGCGGAACGGTCTGAGAATTCCGACAGACGGGTCAGGCGGATGCCGCGGCCGCAGCCGCCGCGGGAAGAGCGGCCTCGATGGCCGCGAGCTCGTCGTCGCCGTGGGCGGCGGTGAGGAACCACGCCTCGAACACGCTGGGCGGCAGCGCCACGCCCTGCTCGCGCATGGAGTGGAAGAACGGCGCGTACCGGAACGACTCCTGCGTCTGAGCGATCGCGTAGTCGCGCGGCGCCTCGGGCAGGAAGGCGAGGCCGAACAGGCTGCCGGCGCGAGGCACGGAGTGCGCCACGCCGGCGTCGGTCAGCGCGGCATCCAGCGACGAGGCGAGCCGATCGGCCGCGGCGTCGATCCGCGCGTACACCTCGGGGGTCGCGAGACGCAGGGTCGCGATCCCGGCTGCGACCGAGAGCGGGTTCCCCGACAGCGTGCCCGCCTGATACACGGGCCCGACGGGGGCCAGCATGTCCATCACCGCGGCGCTGCCGCCGAGGGCAGCGAGGGGCATACCGCCGCCGACGACCTTGCCGAAGGTGATGATGTCGGGAACGTACTGCTCGCCCGCCTCCTGCTGCAGCCCCCAGAAGCCCGCGGGGTGCACGCGGAACCCGGTGAGCACCTCGTCGAGGATCATCAGCGCGCCGTGCGCGTGCGCGGTGTCGGCGATGAGCCTGTTGAAGCCGGGCAGCGGGGCGACGACGCCCATGTTCGCCGACGCCGCCTCGACGATCACGGCGGCGATGCGGTCGCCGTGCTCGGCGAATACGGCGGCCAGGGCGCCGGGATCGTTGTAGTCGATGACGAGGGTCAGCGCGGCGATCGGCGCGGGAACGCCGGCCGAGCCGGGCAGCGCGAGCGTGGCGACGCCGGAGCCGGCGGCGGCGAGCAGCCCGTCGGAGTGTCCGTGGTAATGGCCGGCGAACTTCACCAGCAGGTCGCGTCCGGTGGCGCCGCGGGCGAGGCGGATCGCCGTCATCGTCGCCTCGGTTCCGGTCGAGACCAGGCGCACACGTTCGACCGGGCGCACGTCGCCGCGGCGCACCCGCTCAGCGATCAGCTGCGCGAGCTCGACCTCGCCCTCGGTGGGGGCTCCGAACGAGAGGCCGCGGGTCGCGGCATCCTGAACCGCCTGCACCACCTCGGGATGCGCGTGCCCGAGCAGCGCGGGGCCCCACGACGCGACGAGGTCGATGTACTCGCGTCCGGCGGCGTCGGTCACTCGGGCGCCGGAGGCTGATGCCAGGAACCGAGGCGTCCCGCCGACTGACCCGTACGCCCGCACCGGCGAGTTCACGCCGCCCGGGATCACGGAGCGGGCGGCGTCGAACAGGGAGTCGTTGCGGTCCATGCATCCAGCCTAGGGATGCCGGCTATGAGCGGCTCCGAGCGGGCGCGTTCAGCGAAGCCAGCGCGCCACCTCGGCGGCCCAATACGTCAAGACCGCATCGGCGCCGGCCCGGCGGATCGACACGAGCGACTCGAGAACGGCGGCGCGGCGGTCGATCCAGCTGTTCGCGGCGGCGGCCTCGATCATCGCGTACTCGCCCGACACCTGGTACGCCCACACCGGCACGTCGACCGCGTCGCGCACCTCGCGCAGCACGTCCAGGAACGCCATCGCGGGCTTGACCATGACGATGTCGGCGCCTTCGTCCTGATCGAACAGGGCCTCGCGCACGCCCTCGCGGCGGTTGCCGGGATCCATCTGGTAGGTGCGCCGGTCGCCCTGCAGCTGCGAGTCGACGGCCTCGCGGAACGGGCCGTAGAAGGCACTGGCGTACTTCGCCGAGTACGCGAGCAGAAGGGTGTCGTGGAACCCCTCGTCGTCGAGCGCCTCGCGGATGACGGCGACCTGGCCGTCCATCATGCCGCTGAGTCCCAGCAGCTGAGAGCCTGCGCGGGCCTGCGCGAGAGCCATCGAGGCGTAGCGCTCGAGAGTGGCATCGTTGTCCACTGCTCCTGCCGGCGTCAGCACCCCGCAGTGACCGTGGTCGGTGAACTCGTCGAGGCAGAGGTCGGTCTGCACGACGAGTGCGTCGCCGACCTCCGCGACCAGCGCGCTCGTGGCGACGTTGAGGATGCCGTCGGGGTCGTCGGCGCCCGATCCGATCGCATCGCGCACGGCCGGCACGCCGAACAGCATCACCCCGCCGAGACCGGCCGCTGCGGCATCCACCGCCGCGGCCTTCAGCGAATCCAGCGAGTGCTGCACGACGCCCGGCATCGAGCCGATCGGCACGGGCTCGGTGAGGCCCTCGCGCACGAACATCGGCAGCACCAGCTGACGCGGCTCGAGCGATGTCTCGCGCATGAGCTCCCGCACCGGAGCGGACTGCCGAAGACGGCGCAGCCGCGCATCAGGGAAGCGGCTCACGGTGCGAACTCGTCCGCCGCGTGCGGCAGGGTGAACCGCGAGACCGTTTCGATCAGCGCGTCGACCGTCTGCTTGTCGGCGATCGCCGTGACCGGCAGGCCGGCCTTCTCGGCATCCTTCGCGGTGCGAGGGCCGATCGCCGCGAGCAGCGTCGTGTCGGGGATCTCGGGGAACTGCTCGCGCACCTGCTTGGCCACCGAGCCGCTGGTGACCAGGATCGCATTGATGCGGCCGTTCTCGACGTCGCGGCGGATCCGCTCGGTCACCGGCACTCCGACCGTGCGGTAGGCCACCACGCTGTCGACGTCGTGCCCCGCCTCGGTGAGCATGACCGAGAGGACGGGCTTGGCGATCTCGCTGCGGAGGGTCAGGATGCGCTGCGCGTCGGGCTCGATCGAGATGATCTTCTCGGCCATCCCGGCCGCCGAGTTGTCGAGCTCGGGCATGAGCGCGACGTCGTAGCCGACGGCCTGCAGAGCCGCAGCGGTCGTCTCGCCTACGGCGGCGACCTTGGTCTTCGCCGGGATGACGATGCGGTGCGCGTACAGCACGTCGACCGTCGTGGCGCTGGTGATGGTCAGCCAGTCGTACTCGCCGCCCTGCAGACGCGCGAGGGCCGCATCGAGGGCGTCCTGGTCGGTGGTCGGGGCGAAGTTGATGAGAGGCGCCACCACGGGCACCGCACCCATCGCGCGCAGGCTGGCGGCGACGCTGTCGCCCCAGGGGCCGCCCCGCGGCACGAGAACGCGCCAGCCGTCGAGCGGCCTGGCGGTCTTGGTTTCGGAAGCAGTCATCTAGATCACTCTCGGGGGAGGAAGTCGGCCGCTCCCTGTTCGAGCAGCCGATGGGCCGCAGAGTCGCCGAGCTCGCGAGCCGCGCGCATCGGGTCTGCACCATCGGCAGCATCCGCTTCGTTGCCGCTGCCGTTCCGTCGAATATACCCCCTGTTCAGGGGCTCGGAGACGTCCAGCCCGATTCGGCGTCCTCCGCCGGGTTCGTACACGACGGCGCGCAGGCGGATGCTGTCTCCTGTGACGACCGCGTGGGCGGCCATGGGTGCCTGGCATCCGGCGTCGAGTCCGGCCAGCACCGCTCGCTCCACCGTCACCGCGATGCGGGTGTCGAGGTCGTCGAGTCGCGCGAGCGCGTCGAGCAGCTCCGACGGCGCGTGGGCGGTGGTCTCCACGGCCAGCGACCCCTGCCCGGGAGCGGTCGGCCATTCGGTGAGACCCAGCTCCTCACGGCGCAGGGTCGTCTCCGAGCCGAGGCGGGTCAGACCCGCGGCGGCGAGGATCACGGCATCCAGCTCTCCCGACGACACCCGCTCGAGACGGGAGTCGACGTTGCCGCGGATGTCGACCACCTCGGCGTGCGGGGCACGGCGGCGCACCTGGGCGATGCGGCT
>NZ_DAMDLU010000128.1:0-8175 GCF_032084865.1 Microbacterium sp. | reverse complement strand
GCCGAGCGCCGTCGAGCCGGCCGCGTCGAGTGCGACGCCTTCCCCCGCTTCAGCTGCTCCGCTGACCCGACGCGCCGCGCGTGCGCAGGAGCGCGGCCGCGCCGATTCCGTCGCCCCCGCCGAGCAGTCGAGTGCTGCCGAAGAGCCGGTCGAGGCCCAGCCGGTCGTCTCCCAGCCGGTCGTCGAAGAGCCCGTCGTGGAACCGGACGTCGTCGAAGAGCCGGTCGTCGAAGAGCCGGTCGTCGAAGAGCTGATCGTCGACGTGCCGGTCGCCGACACCCCCGCTGCCCCGTCGCAGGACCGTCAGCCGGCGCCATCCGGTCCCGACGTCACGCCCTCCTCGCCAGCAGAAGACGTCGCGAACACCGAGGCCGAGCCCGAGCGCCCGATGGTCGGAGCCGCCTTCGGCATCGGCGTCAAGAGGTCGCCGTCGGGACCGGGCATCCCCACGGCATTCGACGACCTGCTCGAGACCGGTTCTGCCGGTTCGCATCGAACCTCGAGCACCCTGATCTTCACGCCGTCGCCCGGCGCCGGTTCGCTCTCCGGGCCCGTCGCGTCGACCGGTGAGCTGCTGATCACCGGCACCTACGCGCTGCCGGACGGCATGGGCTCGCAGGGCCACGCGCTCGGCACCACCGACGGCAAGGACATCGATGCTGTGCTCATCGACGGCGAGCTCGCGCCCGCGTCGTCGCCGACGCCCATCGCCGCCAGCTCGGCGATCAGCACGTCGAAGCCCGCCGGCGAGGTCATCCGCCCGCCTGTGCCCGACAAGGGCAACAAACTCACTCTCACCCTCGCGATCGTCGCCGGGGGTCTCGCGCTCGCGCTGGCCGCAGCGCTGATCATCGCCTTCACCACAGGAGTCCTCGCTTGATGCAATCCCCTGAAACCGCCGCAGAGATGCTGCAGATCGCCGCTCGTGCAGCAGATGCGAAGGGCGGCGAGGATCTCGTCGCACTGAACGTCTCCGAGCCGTTGCCGCTCGTCGACATCTTCCTGCTGGTGACCGGGAACAGCGAGCGCAACGTCGCCGCCATCGCCGACGAAATCGAGGATCAGCTTCTCGAGGCGGGTCACCGTCGCGTGCGTCGTGAGGGCCGTGCCGAGTCGCGCTGGGTGCTGCTCGACTTCGGAGACCTCGTCGTGCACGTGTTCCACGCCGAAGAGCGCGTCTACTACGGGCTCGAGCGGCTCTGGAAGGACTGCCCGGTCGTTCCGATCGACCTTCCGACGCACGCCGCGGGGGAGTGATCCCGCGCGGTCGGTGAGCGCATCGCCTGATCGTCAGTCGAGACGTTCGTCGCCTGCCCAGGCGTCGTCTTCGTCGTCCGCCCCGGATGCCATCCGGTCGGCGTCGATGCTGTCGATCCGGTCCGGGTCGGCGTCGGGATCCAGTTCGACGTCGCCGTCGACCTCTCGGGTCGGAACGCCCGCGTTCTCTTCAAGATCGGGGTCTTCGGGAAGCATGTTCGGGGTGGGATTCGACATGATCGCTCCTGTTCGTGATGACGCTCTGCGCGTCGTGTGCGGCGAATCTAGCGCGGTCTGATTCGGCGGTAGATCGGCTTGACGGTGAACCTCGCAGCGGCTAGCCGAGCCGACACTCCCGACCCGGCGTCGCGATTTGGTGCTCGCCCGCCGGTGCATAGTATGCTGATCAGGTTGCCGAGTTCGGCAGCGAAGATGGGCCTGTGGCGCAGCTGGTAGCGCACCTGCATGGCATGCAGGGGGTCAGGGGTTCGAGTCCCCTCAGGTCCACAAGAGAAGAAGTCCCGCGAGCAGCTCGCGGGACTTCTTCGTTTCGTGGGCTCAGCCGGCGAGCGCCGCGCAGTCGCCTGTGGCGTTCCTGGCGATCATGTTGCCGTACCCGAACACTCCGGGAACGAGCCCGGAGCAGGTGAGGTTGCGTCCGATCTCGTTCCGCACCACGAACACGTCGTTGAGCCCTGTTCCGGCTGCGTCATCGAGTCCCGTCATCCGGATGTCGGACAGCGTCACGTTGCCGCCGATGCGGTTCCACATCACGCCGATCCACTCCTCGACGATCCCGTTCACGGTCAGGTTGCGATCGATCGTGTTGTTCTTGATCGACCACGGGATGTCCGAGCCGCCGCCGGTGACAGTGACGTTGCCACCCACGGCGACTCCGTTGAGGAAGACACCGATGGCGCCGTTCACCGTGATGTTGCCCGCCACCGAGATGTCGGAGCTGCCCTCAGGATCGGTCGCGCAGGGGTGGCCGGAGTTGCCGGGGAAGCCCGGCTGGCAGCCGAGCCCGATCATCGATCCGGTCGCGCTGATGACATTCCTGTCGACCGTGATGACAGCGGGGGCGCTCTGAGCGTCGAAGATCGCCCCTTCGAGCACCATGAGCGACCGCGTGACGTGGATCTCCGCGCCCGCATCCACGCCGCACATGCCGGCGATCGTGAGTGTGGAGTAGGTGCCGGACGGCACCGTTCCCTCCGTGCAGGTGTAGTCTCCCGTCGCCGCCGTCGCGGCCGTCGCCGGGGCAGCACCCCACAGCAGGGCGCTGGCGACAAGAACTGCTCCGAGTGAGCGCCATCCAGATCTCATGTCCGAACCTCTCCGTTCCTGCGGTCGCGGGCGACCGCGCCAAGAGGACCATCCCCACTGTGGTCCGGGCATCGTCTTCGACGCCGTGTCAGGCACGGTACTACCCGGGCTGGCCGGCGTCATCGGGGCCGAACCCCCTGCTCAGAGCAGTGTCGTCAGGGCGTAGACCACGAACAGCAGCAGGTGCGCAGCGCCCTGCGCCGGGCGCGCCCGCCGTGCGCGGAACGTCACCAGCGTCAGCAGCAGCGTCAGACCCAGCAGCAGCAGATTCAGCGGGCTCTCGGCGAGCACGACGGTCTGCCCGGTGATCAGCCCGATGGTCAGCACGGCGGGGATCGTGAGTCCGGCCGTCGAGACGAGCGCGCCATGGCACAGATTGCTCACCCGCTGCATCTCGCCGGCGAGGGCCGCCCGCACCGTGGTGATCGTCTCGGGCAGGAACACGATCATCGCGATGAGGATGCCCGACAGTGTCACCGGCGCGCCGAGGCGGCCGAGGCCGTCATCGAGCAGCTCGGCCATGTCGTGCGAGAGCAGCACGATCGGCAGCGCGAGTGCGACCAGCAGAAGCGTGCGCGCGACGATCTCCGGCCGGTGCTCGGCCAACACGAGGGCGACCGACGAACGGGGCGGCGCGGCGCCGGCATCCGCCCGCATTCCCACCTCCTGGAAGTCCGCCCTGCGCGCGCCCAGCTGCCGCAGCAGGAAGGACGCGTACAGCAGCACGACGAGCACGATCACCGTGATCGCGGCGCGCGGTGGGAAGGCGCCCGCATCTCCCAGGAGCACCGGGAGCGCGAACGCGACGGCGAGCAGCACGACCAGCACGCCGAGATAGGTGACGACGCCGGCGCGGTTCGCGTGCCGATCCGGATGCCGCCTTCCGCCGACCACCAGCGCGACGCCGACGACGAGATTCATGATGATCATCGACACGGCCATCACGGAGTCGCGGGCGATGGTCTGATGCTCGCCCGGGCCGAGCATGACGGCCGAGATGAGGATCACCTCGATCGCGGCGATCGAGAGGGTGAGCACGAGCGTTCCGTATGGGTCGCCGAGCCGGTGCGCGAGATGTTCGGCTTCGGTGACGACGCCGAACGCGCACACGATGATCACCGTGACGATCGCGGCCAGGGTCACCCACAGCACGGGTGTCGGCAGGTGACTCCCGAGGAGGGGAGCGAGCGCGAGGAGCGCGCCGAAAGATCCCCAGCCGAGCACGAGGCGAAGCACGGCGGTGCGCGTCAGAACCGAGCGCAGGAGGGCGGAGCGGGTCACGGTGCGAGCCGAATCTGCGGGGTCGTCCCCACCTGTGATGTCGCCGCCGGGTCGTCCCGCCGGTCGCGTCAGCACCAGGCTAGCAAAGCAGCACCGAGCGCTCGCACAGCAGAAGATCGGAGTCGCGGAGTAGCGTCGACACCATGCGTGCTCGAGGGATCCGTGCCGCCGCGGCTGCTGCCGTGGCTGTGTGCCTGCTCGCCGCCTGCGCACCCACCACACCGTCCGCCGCGCCGTCCGGAACCCGGCACACCTCGTCGGACACGCCGTCGCCCCAACCCGGCCCGCCGCGCGACCCCGCGGCCGAGGCCGTGGCGGCGATGAGCGTGACGGAGCAGGCCGCGAGCGTCGTGATGGGGCACATCAGCGGCACCGATCCCGCCGCGCTACGCGCGTACATGCAGTCGGCGCCGCAGGGCGCACCCCTGGGCGGGTTCATCCTGATGGGCGGCAACATCGGCGCCGATGCGGCCCAGGTCAGCGCGGTCAGCGACGCGCTCACCCTCGACCCTGCGCTGCCGCCGCTCATCGCGGTCGACGAGGAGGGCGGCGTCGTCCGCCGTCTGCCGTGGGACACCCTGCCAGGCGGGCGGGGTCTGCAGGCCCTCGACCTGACGCAGACCGAGGACGTGTTCGCGCAGCGCGCCGCTCTCGTCGCCGAGACGGGCGCGAACGTCAACTTCGGAATCATCGCCGACGTGCCGGCTGACGCCTCATCCTTCATCGCCTCACGCGCGCTCGGTGCCGACGCCGATTCCGCGTCGCCGCGCGTGACGGCCGCGGTCGACGGCGAGGAGGGCATCGTGCTCTCGACGCTGAAGCACTTCCCGGGGCACGGTGCCGCGCCGGGCGACTCGCATCACAGCATCCCCTCGACGACGATGACGCTGGCGCAGTGGCAGACGGGAGACGCGCGACCGTTCATCGCGGGCATCGACGCCGGCGCCGAACTGCTCATGTTCGGGCACCTGGCGTACACGGCCGTCGACCCCGCCCCCGCGTCGCTGTCGGCGCGCTGGCACGAGATCGCGAGAGACGAACTCGGCTTCGACGGCGTGATGATCACCGATGACCTGGGCATGCTCTCGGCATCCGGCGTCGCCGAGTACCGAGATCCCGTGTCGAACGCGGTGACCGCGCTGCAGGCGGGCAATGACATGGTGCTCATGGTCGCCGGGGCCACCGCCGAGACTGCGCCGCAGATGGTGGCCGGGATCGTCAGCGCCGTCGCCGACGGGCGACTCAGCGCAGAACGCCTGCGGGACGCCGCCGAGCACGTCATGCGACTGCGGATGCAGCTCGCGGACGGACGCTAGTCGCGACCGAGCCACGCCGTCAGCAGCGCCTCCCGCAGCGCGTTGCCGCGTTCGGCGAACGCCCGCTGCCGGCGCACATACTCCGCTTTGCCGTCGACCGTCTCGATCCGCACCGGCCGCACGCCCCACGCCGACAGATCGTACGGCGCTGCCTCCATGTCGAGGCGGCGGATGTCGGACGCGAGCTCG
Source organism: Microbacterium sp. (assembly GCF_032084865.1). Classification (GTDB taxonomy): domain Bacteria; phylum Actinomycetota; class Actinomycetes; order Actinomycetales; family Microbacteriaceae; genus Microbacterium. Next base: position 2,806 of record NZ_DAMDLU010000128.1, on the reverse strand, counting down.
AAGGCATCCAGCAGCAGCTCGCCCGGAACGAGCGGGCCGAGCTTGACGGCCCACTTGTACACGTCCATCCCCGCGTGCAGACAGCCGGGCTGCTCGAGCTCGGGCTGACTCTCGCGGCTCAGCGGCAGGCGGTTGCGCGGCACGGCGTCGTCGGTGAAGAAGCGGAACGCGTCGAAGTGCGTGCAGCGCAGCTCCGCGGCCTCGACGACGGCATCCGTCCCGGCACCGCCGAGTCGCAGCGGCACGTCATGCCGGTGCTCGTCGGCGCGGTAGACCATCGCCCACTCGTGCAGCCCGAAGCATCCGAACTGGCCCGGTCGCGCGGCGGTGAGGCGCAGCATCCGGTCCACGAGGGATGCCAGCTCAGGCTTCTCCTCACCGAACGCCGACGCATCGGGCGCGTATCCACCCGGCGCGACGCCGGGGGAGTACCAGCGCCATCCGGCGCGCTCCTCGGCATCCTGCAGCGTCACACCGGCACCCGGATGCCACCGCCTCAGCTGCGCGGGCTTATACGAGTAGTACGTGAACAGGAAGTCCTCGACCGGATGCTTCTCGCCGCGCTGCTGCCGGCCGCGATGCGCAGCCGTCAGCGTGTCGGCGCGCTCGGCGTGCGCCTGCGCGCGGGATGTCCACTCGGCGCGCGTCAGCGATGCGCGCGTCAGCGTGGTCATGAGCGATCGGCGAGGATGCCGACCTCGGTGAGCCGTTCGCGCAGCCCGGCGCCGTCCTCGGCGCTCACCCACGGCACACTGCCTTCGGCGTGCTCGCCCGACGCGCGACCACCGGCGAGCACCGCCTCGGCCGGCAGCAGGCGACGGATAGCGACGGCCGCGACAGAGGACGGATGCTCTTCCAGGAACTGCGAGTAGATCGCCTCGTCGTGCTGTCCGTCGTCGCCGATCAGCAGCCAGCGCACGTTCGGGAACTCCTCGGCGAGCCGGCGCAGGTTGCCGGTCTTGTGCGCCTGACCGCTGCGGAACCAGCGGTCGTGTGTCGGTCCCCAGTCAGTGAGAAGCATCGAACCCGCGGGGAAGAGGTGGCGGCTGAGGAAGCGTGTCAGCGTGGGAGCGACGTTCCACGCGCCCGTGGAGAGGTAGATCATCGGCGAGCCGGGGTGGTCGCGGCGCAGCTGCTCGAGCAGCACGGCCATGCCCGGCACCGGAGTGCGGGCGTGCTCGTCGACCACGAACGAGTTCCAGGCGGCGATGAACGGCCGAGGCAGTGCGGTGACCATGACGGTGTCGTCGACGTCGGAGACCACGCCGAACTCGACGCTGTCATCGACGACGAACGCGGTGGCCTCGACCGGCTTCTGCCCCTCGACGGACATCGAGAAGGTCTGCCAACCCGGCGGCAGCTCCGCCTCGATGACCGAGTCGATCACCCCACCGCGATCGGCGACGACGGTGTGCGTGCGCCCGCCGATCTCGACGACGACAGAGGCGAAGCTGACCGGGATGCTGACGAACGAGCGCCAGCCGCGCACACTGGCCTCTCCGCGGGTCTTCTTCAGCGGCGCCGGGACGATCAGCGCCCGGCCGACCACCCGCACCCAGCCGGCGGTGCTGCCGTAACCGGGAAACGGAACGATGGTCGCCGAACGTCCCCGTCGGCGGGCGCGGCGCTCGCGCCAGACGTGGACGCGGTGTTCGAGGCGGGCGAACCAGTGGATCTTCGCCGGTGAAGCAGCAGACATCGGCTCCAGTCTTTCACGCCTGGGCTGCCGCGGTCACGGTTCGGTGTGCCGCTCATCGCCGTCGGCCTCGCCGACGCGACGCATGTGCCGCTCCTCGCGTCGGGCGAGCAGCTTCTTCCCGCCGAGCAGCACCACGAGCAGCGCGACGATGACGCCCACGAACACGTACCCGGCGTAGTGCACCCGCTGGGACAGCTCGGGGTAGCTGCCGGCCGCCGTCGCCGCGACGCCCACGTACAGGGCGGCCCACAGAGCACAGGCGGGCAGCGTCCAGGCGATGAACCGGCGATACGCGTACCCGCTCATGCCGACCGTCAGCGGGACGAGGGAGTGCAGCACGGGCAGGAAGCGGGAGAGGAAGATCGCCAGGCCGCCGCGTCGATGCAGGTACCGCTCCGAGCGCCGCCACTGCTCCTCGCCGATCCGGCGGCCGAGCCACGACGCGCGAATGTACGGACCGGCCCAGGTGCCGAGCCAGAACCCGATCGACTCCCCGATCAGTGCGCCGATCACCACCGTCACCCCGAGGGCGAGGCCTTCGACCCACCCCTCCACGCCGATCGCCGCGACGAGCACGACCGTGTCGCCCGGTACGACCAGGCCGATCAGGATGCTCGTCTCGAGCAGGATCGCCACACCCGCCAACACGGTTCGCAGCACGGGATCGACGGCCTGAACGGCCTCGATGACCCAGAGCACGATGTCGTTCACCCCATGAGCGTAAAGCCTGTGGCGGAGCCATACGCTGTGAAGGTGCCCGCACCCCCTCCGCTCACCGCCTGCGCCGTCGCGCGACCGGCCGGCGCGCACCGTCCTGAGGTGGACGCGCTCTTCGCGCGCCTGTTCGCAGACGCCGGCCAGGCGTTCTGGCTGGATGCCGGGACCGACCCGCGCGCCGGGTGGAGTCTCATCGGCATCGGCGACGTCGAGCAGGACCTCGACGCGGTGCGCCGAGTCGACCTGAGCGGCCCGGCGGCGGCATCCGGCATCCCCTTCCTCGGCGGCTGGGTGGGATGGCTGCCGTACGAGCACGGCGCGGCGGCGAACGGCGCCCCGGTCGCCGACACCGACACGGCGCCCACCTGGATCGCCGTCACCCGTGCCGTC
>NZ_DAMDLU010000127.1:0-8291 GCF_032084865.1 Microbacterium sp. | reverse complement strand
ATCCGATCTGCCGCACCGGCCGTCGTCGCGGTGAACGTCGGCCTGCCCGCCGAGTGCGGAGGGGCTCTGATCTCGTCGCCGGCCGCGAGCCTGCTCGCCGCCCGAGCCGCCCGCCGCGCCATGCTGAGCCGCTGAGTCGCGCCGAGTAGGCTTGGGCACCATGAACGACGCGCCCATCGGCATCTTCGACTCCGGCGTCGGGGGACTCACGGTGGCCAGGGCGATCCGCGCGCAGCTGCCGCAGGAATCGCTCGTGTACATCGGCGACACGGCGCACTCGCCGTACGGGCCGAAGCCGATCGCAGACGTCAGGCGATACAGCATCGAAGTGCTCGACACGCTCGTCGAGCAGGGCGTGAAGATGCTCGTGATCGCGTGCAACACGGCATCCGCCGCCGTGCTGCGTGACGCCCGTGAACGGTACGACGTGCCCGTCGTCGAGGTCATCGGCCCGGCCGTGCGCCGCGCCGTCTCGACGACGCGCAACGGACGCGTCGGAGTGATCGGCACGGTCGGCACGATCGGGTCGCGCGCGTACCAGGACATGCTCGAGGTGAACGAGCGCCTCGAGGTGTTCACCGCCGCCTGCCCCCGCTTCGTCGAGTTCGTCGAGGCCGGCATCACCGGCTCGCCGGAGGTGCTGGCCGTGGCCGAGGAGTACCTCGCTCCGCTGCGGGATGCCCAGGTCGACACCCTCGTGCTCGGATGCACGCACTACCCGTTCCTGCGCGGTGCGATCAGCTACGTGATGGGCCAGGGCGTCTCGCTCGTCTCGAGCGACGACGAGACCGCCGCCGACGTCTACCGTCAGCTCGTGAAGCACGGCCGGCTCGCCTCGCAGGGCGCCGTCGCCAGCTACGTGTACGAGGCGACCGGCGACTCGGCCGAGGACTTCACCGCCCTCGCGAACCGCCTGATGGGTCACGAGGTGCGCGACGTGCAGCTCGTGCAGACCGGCGTGATCGACCTGCCCTACCTGCTCGACGCCGAGGCCGACGAGGTCGCTCGCGACGGCGTCGGCCGCCCCTGAACCGGTCGCCCCGACCACCCTGACCCGTTCACTCCTGAACAGCTCCGCCCGAATCACTGAGCCGTACCGCTCCGAGAGGACACCATGACCGACATCGTCCGCGCCGACGGGCGCAGCACCGACCAGCTCCGCGAGATCACGATCGAACGCGGTTGGTCGGCCCACGCCGAGGGCTCGGCGCTGATCAGCTTCGGCGGCACCAGGGTGCTGTGCACCGCATCGTTCACCAACGGCGTGCCGCGCTGGCTGACCGGCAAGGGCAAGGGATGGGTGACCGCCGAATACGCGATGCTGCCCCGCGCCACCAACTCGCGCAACGACCGCGAGAGCGTGAAGGGTCGCATCGGCGGCCGCACCCACGAGATCTCGCGGCTCATCGGGCGCGCGCTGCGCGCCGTGGTCGACACGAAGGCGCTGGGCGAGAACACGATCGTCATCGACTGCGACGTGCTGCAGGCCGACGGCGGCACCCGCACCGCGGCGATCACCGGTGCGTACGTCGCGCTCGCCGACGCCATCGAGTGGGGCCGCGAGAAGAAGTTCATCGGCCGCAACTCGAAGCCGCTGCTCGACACCGTCGCCGCCGTGTCGGTGGGCATCATCGACGGCGAGCCGATGCTCGACCTCGCCTACGTCGAGGACGTGCGTGCCGAGACCGACATGAACATCGTCGTCACCGGCCGGGGGCTGTTCGTCGAGGTGCAGGGCACCGCCGAGGGCGCGCCCTTCGACAAGCGCGAGCTCGACGCCCTGCTCGACCTCGGCGTCTCGGGCTGCGCGTCGCTGCAGCAGCACCAGTTGGCGGCGCTGGGCGAGGGCCCTTCGGCAGGCTCAGGGGCCCAGGAGAGCTCAGGGGCCACGCAGTGAGGGTCGTCCTCGCCACGCACAACGCGCACAAGGTCGCGGAGTTCCAGCAGATCGTCGCTGCCACCCGCCCCGACCTCGAGGTGATCGGCTACGACGGGCCCGAGCCGATCGAGGACGGCGTGACCTTCGCAGAGAACGCGCTCATCAAAGCGCGCGCGGCGTTCGCACACACGGGTCTGCCGGCTCTCGCCGACGACTCCGGCATCTGCGTCGACGTGCTCGGCGGATCTCCCGGCGTGTTCTCGGCCTACTGGGCGGGGCAGAAGAAGGATGCCATGGCGAACCTCGAGCTGCTGCTCGATCAGCTCCGCGACGTCGCCGACCCGCATCGCAGCGCGCAGTTCCACTCCACCATCGCGCTGGTCACCGCCGACGGCGAGCACACCGTCGAGGGGATCTGGCCCGGGCGCCTGGCGCACCGGGCATCCGGAACCGGCGGATTCGGCTACGACCCGATCTTCATCCCCGACGGGCAGGACCCGGCAGCCGAGCGCTCGGTCGGCGAGTTCACCGATGCCGAGAAGCAGGCGCAGTCGCACCGGGCCCGCGCGTTCCAGGCCTTCATCCCGCTGCTCGCCGCGCTGTAGGGCCGCGGCCGCCGGCAATTGAGAAGCATTACCGTTCCCGAGTAGCGGGAACACGCCTCGGGCGATGACGACCCGGCCTAGCCTTGAAGCATGCATGATCACGCACCCGCTGCAGGGGGAATCCGCGACGCCGGACACCGGCGCCTGCTGGCGATCTCGCTGACGCTCACCGCCACCGTCATGGTGGTGCAGGTGATCGGCGCGCTCCTGTCGGGTTCGCTGGCGCTGCTCGCCGACGCCGCCCACATGTTCACCGACTCGTCGGCTCTGATCATCGCCCTGATCGCCACCGCGGTCGCCGCGCGACCCGCCGACGACCGGCGCACGTTCGGCTACCAGCGCGCCGAGGTGTTCGGTGCGCTGATCAACGCGATCATCCTCATCGCGCTCTCGGTCGTGGTCGCCGTGCAGGGCATCGAGCGGCTGCTCGACCCCGGCGAGACGGAGGTGGCGGGCCCGCTCATGCTCACCGTCGCGGTCATCGGCATGGTCGCCAACGCCATCGCGCTGTGGGTGCTCAGCCGCGCGCAGAAGACGAGCATCAACGTGCGCGGTGCGTACCTCGAGGTGATGGGCGACCTGATCGGCTCGGCGATGGTCATCGTCGCCGCCATCGTGATCGTGACCACCGGGTGGATGCCCGCCGACGCGATCGCGTCGCTGCTGATCGCCGTGCTGATCCTGCCACGCGCGGTCTCGCTGCTGCGTGAGGTGTTCTCGGTGCTCGCCGAGTCGGCGCCGCAGGGCATGGCGGTCGGCGAGATCCGCAAGCATCTCATGGTGTACTCGGGCGTCGTCGACGTGCACGACGTGCACGTGTGGCAGCTGACCCGCGGCGCCCCCGTGTTCACCGCGCACGTGAAGGTGGATCCGGCCGTGCTCGCGTCCGGCGGGGCGTCGCGTCTGCTGCAGGATCTGCAGGGCTGCCTCGCACACCACTTCGACGTCGAGCACTCCACCTTTCAGCTGGAGCCCGCCGATCACGACGAGTGCGAGGCCGCGCACGCGTGAACCCGCTCAGTCTTCGACGCGCACCTCGTCGGGGGATTTGTCTGGCCGCAGCCCGCGCCAGCGGGAGTGACGCAGGATGCCTCCGGGCGACCAGTTCGCGAACTCGACCTCGCCGACCAGCTGCGGCCGCACCCACAGTGCGTCCGCAGCGTCGGGCGCGGGAACCTGCAGGGGCGCCTCCGTCACCCGCAGCGGGTCGAGCTGTGTGGCGAGGTCGCGCAGCATCCGGTCGGTGAATCCGGTGCCCACCCGGCCGACGTAGCGCAGCCCGCCGTCGTTCTCGGGGGAGGGGACGGCGAGCAGCAGCGACCCGATGCCGCTGCGGCGGTTTCCCTGGCCGGGGCGGATGCCCACGATGACGACCTCCTGCGCGTGCGTCTGCTTGAGCTTCAGCCAGGAGCCCGACCGCCGGCCTGGTCGGTACCGGGAGTCGGGGTCTTTGGCCACGACGCCCTCGAGACCGTACTGCCGACTCGCATCGAGCGCCGCGTCGAGGTCGTCGAACACGGGCGGCACCTGCACGGGCGCGTCGAGGTCGGCCGCGAGCTGTTCGAGCAGCTCCCGTCTCTGACGCAGCGGCATGCCCGTGAGGTCGTGCCCGTCGAGGCGCAGCAGATCGAAGAGCATGTAGACGACCGGCGTGCGCACGACCTCGCGTTCGATCTCGCGACCCTTGGTCAGGTGCATCCGATTCTGCAGGCGAGCGAAGCTCGGTCGGCCGTCACGGTCGAAGGCGACGATCTCGCCGTCGACCACCGCCTCGGCGGCCGGCAGATGCGGGGCTCCGTCGGCGGTGAGCTCGGGGTAGCGGGCCGTGATGTCGGTGCCGCTCCGGGCGCGCAGGGTGAACCGGCCGGTGCCGTCGTCGCCGCGCTTCCAGGTGCCGACGGCGCGGATGCCGTCCCACTTGATCTCGGCCCACGACGGGTCGCTGAGCGAGCGCGCGAGACCGGGTGTGCCGGACTCGGAGAGCATGGGCGGGATGAACGACGGCACGGGACCTGGGCCGGCGCTCTTCCCGGGTCGACGAGGGGAGCGGCGACCCGGATCAGGATGCGTGTCCGCATCCTTCATGCGGTGCAGCAGCCACTGCGACTTCTCGCCCTCGCCGCTCGTGCGGATGAGGGCGAGTCGCGCTGATCCGAGCCTGCCGCCGGTCTGCCCGGTGAAGGTGCCGATCACCTCGTCGTCGCGCCACTTCTCGAGCGAGACGGTGCCGGTGTCCCACACCGTCATGGAGCCCGCCCCGTATTCGCCTGCCGGGATCTCGCCCTCGAAGGTGAGGTACTCGAGCGGGTGGGGCTCGGTCATCACCGCGAGGTGATTGCGGTCGGCGGTGTCGGGCACGCCTTTCGGCACGGCCCAGCTGATCAGCACTCCGTCGCGCTCGATCCGCAGGTCGTAGTGCAGCCGGCTGGCGTGATGCTCCTGGATCACGAACCGCGGGGCTCCACCCGATCCCGAATATGCCGTGCGCGGCATGGGCTCGGGCGTCTTCGCGGCGTCGCGTTTCGCGAGGTACGGGGCGAGCGCCGTACTGGCCGGTGCGAGGTCGGCGAGCGGATCGATGCGGGCCTGCATCCGCTCGAGGACCTCGTGCAGTTCGAGGTGCCGCAGATCCGGGTCGTCGAGCTCGTCCCAGGTGCGCGGAGTCGCGACCCAGGGCCTGGCGCGACCGCGCAGCGAGTACGGCGCGATGGTCGTCTTCGACGCGCTGTTCTGACTCCAGTCGATGAACACCCTGCCGCCGCGCTGCGACTTCGCCATGACGTGCGTGGCGAGGTCGGGATGGTCGGCCTCGATCAGCCGCGCGAGCTCCTTCGCCACCGCCGAGACGTCGTCGCTCGACTGCAGACCGGTGCCGTCGTCGGTGGTGGGCAGGCGGGCGTAGAGATGGATGCCCTTGCTGCCGCTCGTGACCGGCATCGGCTCCAGCCCCATCCCGCTCAGGATGCCGCGGGCGATCCGGGCGACCTCGGCGCACTGCGCCAGCCCCGCACCGGGACCGGGGTCGAGATCGAGCACCATCCGGTCGGGCATCCCGCGCCCGCCGGAGTGCGTGAAGCGCCACTGCGGCACGTGCAGCTCGAGAGCGGCGATCTGCGCGAACCACACCAGCGAGGCGACGTCGTCGGCGAGCGGGTACTCCTTCGGTCCGTCGGAGTGCTCGATCGGCATCCGCCTGATCCACTCCGGAGCACCCCGCTCGATCTGCTTGGTGAAGAAGCTCTCGGCCGGGGAGTCGGCCGTGCCGACGCCGTCGACCCACCTCTTGCGGGTGACCGGGCGTCCGCGCATGTGCGGCAGCATGAGCGGCGCGATCTGCGAGTAGTACGCGATCACCTCGCCCTTGGTCGTGCCCGTCTCGGGGTAGACGACCTTGTCGAGGTTGGTGATGCGCAGGCGACGGCCGTCGATCTGCACGACCTGCTCGCCGGATGCCATGGGGCCAGGGTAGTGGGCATCCGCAACCCCCTCGCCGCGGACGGGCCGCCTGGTGTTCACTGTTGACATGAGAAGCATCTGGAAGGGTGCCCTGACCTTCGGACTCGTGAACGTCCCGGTGAAGGTGTACTCCGCGACCGAGGACCACGACGTGCCGCTGCATCAGGTGCACCACGAGGACGGCGGGCGCATCCGCTACCAGCGCGTCTGCGAGATCGACGGGCAGCCCGTCGAGTACGCCGACATCGACCGCGCCTACGTCGACGACGGGCAGACGATCGTGCTCACCAAAGACGACCTGGCCTCCCTCCCGGCCGAGAGGAGCCGCGAGATCGACGTCGTCGAATTCGTGCCCCGCGAGCAGGTCGACCTCCTGACCCTCGATCGGGCCTACTACCTCGAACCCGACTCGAAGTCGGCCAAGGCGTACGTGCTGCTGCGCAAGACCCTCGAGCAGACCGACCGCACCGCGATCGTGCGCTTCACCCTGCGGCAGAAGACGAGACTCGCCGCCCTGCGCGTGCGCGGCGACGTGCTCGTGCTGCAGACGCTGCTGTGGGCCGACGAGGTGCGCGAAGCCGCGTTCCCCGCCCTCGACGAAGACGTGAAGATCAGCACGAAGGAGCTCGAGATGTCAGCCGCGCTCGTCGAGAGCTACTCGAGCGACTTCGACCCCGAAGAGTACGTCGACGAGTACCAGAAAGAGCTGCGCACCCTCATCGAGGCGAAGATCGAGGCGGGCGAGGGCTTCGACGCGGCCACGACCTTCGGCGATGAGGGCACGGCCGAGAAGGGCGGCGAGGTCATCGACCTCATGGAGGCGCTGCGCGCCAGCGTCGAACGCACCAAGGCGGCCAGGAAGGGCAGCACGGCGGCGGATGCCGACGATGACGACTCCGACGATGACGACGCCGACGACAAGCCCGCGTCGACGCGGAAAAAGGCGGCGACGAAGAAGGCGGCGACGAAGAAGGGGACGCCGAAGAAGCCGGCGCAGAAGAAGGCGGCGGCGAAGAAGAAGGCGGGCTGAGCCCACCGGAGCGTCAGCGCGTGCCGTCGCCGTCGAGGTCGGGTGCGCGGTCGAACACCTCGGGATCGAGCCGGAGGGCGTTCGCCTCTGCGGCGTCGGTGTCGACGTCCTCACCGGCAGAGGCGGCCTTCTTGGCCTTGTGCCGCTCGACGAGGTAGTGCCAGAGGGTCACGATCGCGGTGCCGCCGACGGCGAGCAGCAGGATGACGTCGATATAGTCCACGACGAGGTCGCGGATCCACGGGATGTAGGCGATGACGTAGCCGAACATCGTCAGGCCGAAGCCCCACAGCAGCGCGCCGATGAGGTTGAACAGCGAGTACCGCTTCCACGGCATGTGACCCACGCCGGCGGCGACCGGGGCGAAGGTGCGCACGATCGGCACGAACCGCGCGAGCACGATGGTGAGGCCCCCGAAGCGCTCGAAGAACGCGTTGGTGCGCTCGACGTTCTTCACGCTGAACAGACCGGATTCCTTGCGCTCGAACACGGCGGGACCGCCCTTGTGGCCGATCAGGTAGCCGACCTCACCACCGACGAACGCGGCGAGGGCGATCAGCAGCGACACCGCCCAGATGTTCACACCGAAGATGTCGCTGGTGTGCGTGAGCAGTCCGGAGATCACGAGCAGCGTGTCACCGGGCAGCAGGAAGCCCACGAGCAGACCGGTCTCGGCGAACACGATGAAGCAGACCACCGCGAGCGCCCAGGCGCCCGCGCCCTCGATGATGTTCGCGGGGTCGAGCCACGGGATCAGCGCAGTCGGCGCCTGCAGTGCGATCTGAAGCAAGAGAGGTCCCGTCTGAATGTCCGGCGGATGACGACGCGGCGACGGCCGCGGGCCGATTCTATCCCTCAGTCGCGTCGATTCTGTGGGATAACCTGTGCGGTCGAGGGGGACGAGGAACATGGCCGAGATGATGCGCGCCTTTGCACGGGGCGCGGACCCCGCGGATGCGGCGATGATCGGGCACGCGCTCGTGCCGGTGCCCGAGATCGACGCCGATGAGCTGCTGGTGCGCGTGCAGGCCGTCGGCGTCGGCGCGCATGACGCCGTCTTCCTGCCGCACGAGGGCGTGCGCCCGTATCCCATCGGGATGGAGGGCGCGGGCGTCATCGCGCAGGTCGGCGCCGCGGTGAGCGGATACTCGGTCGGAGATCGGATCGCGTTCGTCAGCCAGATGCATCCGAAGGGCGGCACCTGGGCCGAGTACGCCGTCGTGCGCCCCGCTGATCTGATCCTCCGGATCCCGGCCGGGATGACCGCGGCACAGGCGGCCGCCGTGCCGGTCGCCGGCGGCACGGCGATGCGCGCGCTCGC
>NZ_DAMDLU010000126.1:0-8320 GCF_032084865.1 Microbacterium sp. | reverse complement strand
GCCCTGCTCGACGCCGCCGTCGAGCTCGCCACCGCTGCCCGCGGCACCCTGCGCCTCGTCTCTCTCGTGCCGTTCGACGTGCCTGCCGGTCTCGACACCGGTGCGATCACCCTCGCGCAGAACGCTCACGGAGAGGACGTGCTCGCACAGGTGCGTGCGTCGCTTCCCGAGGGCGTCGCCGCCGAGGTCGAGCGCGCAGCGGGCGACAGCGTCGAAGACGCCGTGGCGCATCTGCGCTGGCATCCTGGCGAGGTCGTCATGGTCGGCTCCAGCCGGCTCGCCCAGCCCCGCCGCCTCTTCCTGGGCTCGACTGCGGCGAAGATGCTGCACGAGCTCCCCGTACCCATGATCGTCGTCCCGCGCACGCGCGCCGAGGCAGGAGAACGCTGATGTCCAGCACCGATCGGGCGATGGAGCCCGACTCCGGAGTCACCACCGGGATCTCCCGAAAGGGGCTCAGCGTCGGCACCGTCGGCGTTCTCGGCGCCCTCGTGATGGGCATCTCGTGCATCGCCCCGGCGTACACGTACACCGCCGGGATCGGCGGCGCGGTGGGCGCCGTCGGGTTCCAGGTCCCCGCCATCCTGCTGCTCGGCTTCATCCCGATGCTGCTCGTGGCCTTCGGGTACCGCGAGCTCAACAAGGCCATGCCCGACTCCGGCACGAGCTTCACCTGGGCCACCCGCGCGTTCGGCCCGTACGTCGGGTGGATGGCCGGGTGGGGCCTGATCGTCGCGACCATCCTCGTGCTGTCGAACCTCGCCGGCATCGCCGTCGACTTCCTCTTCCTGCTGATCTCGCAGATCTCCGGCAACGACGAGATCGCCTCGATTACGCGCAACCCGTTCGTGAACGTCGCGGTGTGCCTGATCTTCGTCGCGCTCGCCACCTGGGTGTCGTACCGCGACGTGTCGACGTCGCAGAAGCTGCAGTACGGCCTGGTCGCGTTCCAGGTCGTGATCCTCGTGCTCTTCGCCGTGATGGCGATCGTCGAGACCGTGCAGGGCGGGGCCTTCGAGGCGAACCTGCCGGAGCTGGCGTGGTTCAACCCGTTCGAGATCCAGGGCGGGATCTCGATGATCGTGATGGGCCTCTCGGCATCCGTCTTCATGTTCTGGGGGTGGGATGTCACCCTCACGATGAACGAGGAGGCGAAGGATCCCGAGCGCACGCCGGGACGAGCCGCCATGCTCACGGTCGTCTCGATCATCGCGATCTACCTGCTGCTCACCGTCAGCAGCCTGATGTACTCGGGGATCGGCGACAAGGGTCTCGGGCTCACGAACGAGGACATCGGCGGCAACGTGTTCTTCGCGCTGTCCGGCCCGGTGATGGGCGGCCTCGCCTTCCTGCTCTCGCTCGCCGTGCTCACCTCGTCAGCCTCGTCGCTGCAGTCGACGTTCATCTCGCCCGCGAGGACCCTGCTCGCGATGGGCCACTACGGCGCGATGCCCAAGAAGTTCGCGCGCGTCAACCCGCGCTTCTTCACCCCCGGATACGCGACGATCGCGTCCGCGTTCGTCGCGGGCGGGTTCTACGCCGTGATGCGCTTCCTCAGCGAAGACGCCCTGTGGGACACCATCCTCGCGCTGGGAATGATGATCTGCTTCTACTACGGCATCACCGCCCTGTCGTGCGTGTGGTACTTCCGTCGACAGTGGTTCGACTCGGGCAAGGACTTCTTCTTCAAGTTCGCCAGCCCGCTCGTCGGCGGCATCATCCTGCTCGTGCTCTTCGTCATCACCGCGACCGACAGCCTCGCGCCCGACTACGGGTCGATCGCGATCGGCGCCGACGCGAACGGCGAGGGCGGCATCGGCATCGTGTTCTTCATCGGCGTCGGCCTGCTGCTCTTCGGCGCGGTGCTGATGCTCGTGCAGCGGATCTTCGCCCCTGCCTTCTTCCGCGGTGAGACGCTGGGAGTGGACGCCCCGCCGAGCGCCCGCCAGCGCTGACCATCCCCTCCTACAGAATCGAGATGAACATGACACTCGCATCGAACGAGCAGGAACTCCTCTCCCGCGTCCCCGGCGGCCTCTTCATCGGCGGGCAGTGGACGGATGCCGAGCAGGGGCGCACCTTCGACGTGCGCGACCCCGCGACCAACGAGGTGATCGCGTCGATCGCCGACGCGACGCCGGCCGACGGCATCCGTGCCCTGGACGCGGCCGTCGCCGCCCAGGATGCCTGGGCCGCGACCGCGCCGCGCACCCGGAGCGACATCCTGCGTCGCGCTTTCGACCTCGTGCAGCAGCACAAGGAGGACCTCGCGCTGCTGATGACCCTCGAGATGGGCAAGCCGCTCGCCGAGGCGCGCGGCGAGGTCGTCTACGGCGGCGAGTTCCTGCGCTGGTTCAGCGAGGAGGCCGTGCGCATCAGCGGCCGCTACGGCAGCAACCCCGAGGGCACCGGCCAGATGATCGTGTCGCAGCGCCCGGTGGGACCGTCGTTCTTCGTCACCCCGTGGAACTTCCCGTTCGCGATGGCGACCCGCAAGATCGCCCCCGCCCTGGCGGCCGGCTGCACCGTGGTCATCAAGCCGCCGGCACTGACCCCGCTGACGACCATCTTCTTCACGAAGCTGCTCGAAGAGGCGGGGCTGCCCGCCGGTGTCGTCAACGTCGTGCAGACGTCGCGCTCCGGCGCGCTGTCGGCGCCGATCATCGCCGACCCGCGTCTGCGCAAGCTGTCGTTCACCGGATCCACCGAGGTGGGCCGCAAGCTCATCGCGCAGGCCGCCGACGGCATCCTGCGCGTGTCGATGGAGCTGGGCGGCAACGCGCCGTTCGTCGTCTTCGAGGACGCCGATCTCGACAAGGCGGTCGACGGCGCGATGGCCGCGAAGTTCCGCAACATCGGCCAGGCCTGCACCGCCGCCAACCGGTTCATCGTGCACGAGGGCGTCGCCGAGGAGTTCGCGCGCCGCGTCACCGAGCGCGTGCAGGCGATGAAGATCGGCCGCGGCACCGAAGACGGGGTGGCCATCGGTCCGCTGATCGACGAAGACGCCGTCGCGAAGGCGGAGGAGCTCGTCGGCGACGCCGTCGACCGCGGGGCCCGCGTGCTGGCCGGCGGCAAGGCCGTCGAGGGCACCGGCACGTTCTACCAGCCCACCGTGCTCACGGATGTGGTCGCCGGCAGCGCGATCCTCCGCGAGGAGATCTTCGGACCGGTGCTCGCCATCGCGACTTTCGCCGACGAGGCCGAGGCCGTGCGACTCGCAAACGACACCGAGTACGGGCTGGTGTCGTACGTGTTCACCGAGGACCTCGCGCGAGGACACCGGATGATCGACGCGCTGGAGACGGGCATGATGGGTCTGAACGTCGGCGTCGTCTCGAACGCCGCCGCTCCCTTCGGTGGTGTGAAGCAGTCCGGCATCGGCCGTGAAGGCGGCGCCGAGGGCATCCACGAGTATCTGTCGACCAAGTACACCCTGATCCCCAACGCCTGAGCCCGCTCCGGCGAGAGAGAAGAGGAACCGACATGACCGACTACGTCGTCGTCAATCCGGCCACCGGCGAGACCGTCGCCAGCTACGACACCGCCACGGACGAGCAGATCGAGCAGGCCGTCGCGGCCGCCGCCTCGGCTGCGAAGACATGGGGCGCGACCGCACCGGCGGACCGCGCCACGGTGATCCGCCGAATCGCCGAGCTGCACCGCGAGCGCAAGGACGAACTCGGCGCGATCATCGTGCGCGAGATGGGCAAGCCGATCGCCGCCGCGGTCGGCGAGGTCGAGTTCGCCGCCGACATCATCGAGTACTACGCCGACAACATCGAGGTGATCACCGCCGACCAGCCGCTCGACATCGTCGGCGAGGGAACCGCCGTGGTGCGCCGGGCGCCGCTCGGTGCGCTGCTGGGCATCATGCCGTGGAACTTCCCGTCGTACCAGGTGGCCCGCTTCGCAGCTCCCAACCTCGCGATCGGCAACACGATCATCCTCAAGCACGCGCCGCAGTGCCCCGAGTCGGCTGCGGCCATCGAGGCCATCTACCGTGACGCCGGTCTGCCCGAGGGTGCATACGTGAACGTGTACGCCACCAACGAGCAGGCGGCGAACATCATCGCCGACCCGCGCGTGCACGGCGTCTCGGTCACCGGCTCCGAGCGGGCCGGCGCCGCCGTCGCCGAGGTCGCCGGCCGCAACCTGAAGAAGGTCGCGCTGGAGCTCGGCGGGTCCGACCCGTTCATCGTGCTCTCGGCCGATGACCTCGACGCCGTGGTGCAGCTCGCGGTCGACGCGCGCATCGACAACAACGGGCAGTCGTGCAACGGCGCGAAGCGCTTCGTGATCGTCGACGAGCTGTATGACGAGTTCACCTCGAAGTTCGTGGCGTCGCTGGCCGCCATCTCGGCCGAGGACCCGACGCAGGAGGACACCGTGCTCGGCCCGCTGTCGTCGCTCGCGGCCGCCGAGCGCCTGCAGCAGCAGGTCGACAC
Organism: Microbacterium sp.; assembly: GCF_032084865.1. Taxonomy (GTDB): domain Bacteria; phylum Actinomycetota; class Actinomycetes; order Actinomycetales; family Microbacteriaceae; genus Microbacterium. The sequence continues at coordinate 3,872 of NZ_DAMDLU010000126.1, read as the reverse complement.
GGCCGTCGCGCAGGGGGCGACCCTGCTCACCGGCGGCACCCGCGAGGGCGCGTTCTTCGCGCCGACCGTGCTCGCCGGCGTGACGCCCGAGATGGACGTGTACCGCGAGGAGCTCTTCGGTCCGGCCGCCGTCGTGTACCGCGTCGCCGACGAGGATGCCGCCGTCGAGCTCGCCAACGACACGACCTTCGGCCTCGGCTCGTACGTGTTCACGACCGACGCCGAACAGGCGGACCGGGTCGCGAACCGCATCGAGGCGGGCATGGTCTACGTGAACATCGCCCTCGCCGACAGCCCCGAGCTGCCCTTCGGCGGCGTGAAGCGCAGCGGCACCTCGCGCGAGCTGGGTCTGCTGGCGGCCGACGAGTTCGTCAACAAGAAGCTCATCCGCGCAGCCTGAGCATCACCGGCACTCCTTTCGACGCGGTACGGGCGGTTTCTGCCCGTACCGCGTCGTCGTGTTCGGGGATACTCTCGAACCAGGCGGAAGGAGCGCGTCATGACCACCGAGGATCCGGTCATCCGGCTGAGCGAAGAGGAATGCTGGCAGCGCCTTCGAGGATCCGAGCTGGGGCGCCTGGTCACCCGGGTGGGCGAGGTCATCGACATCTTCCCGATCAACTTCGTCACCGACGGCACATCGATCGTCTTCCGCACCGCAGAGGGCAGCAAGCTCATCGAGCTGACCGTCAACCACGAGGTGCTGTTCGAGGTCGACGAGCACACGGATGCGGACGCCTGGAGCGTCATCGTGCGCGGCAGCGCGCACACCCTCGACACCCTGGATGAGCGCGAAGCGGCCGATCGGCTCGGACTGAAGCCGTGGGTGCCGACGCTCAAGTACAACTACGTGCGCATCCGGCCGTCGTCGGTCAGCGGACGCGCGTTCCAGCGCACCGGGGAGCCGGAGCGGTACGGCGTCTCCGACTACTGACCCGCCCGGCGGGCATAGGGTCGATGCATGACGACCGTCGCTGAGAACATGGTCCGCACGCTCCGGGTGAACGGGATCGACCGGGTCTACGGCATCCCGGGCGATTCGCTGAACGGCTTCACCGACGCACTGCGCCGAGACGGCAGCATCCGCTGGGTGCACGTGCGTCACGAGGAATCGGCGGCTTTCGCCGCCGCAGCCGATGCCGCGCTCACCGGCGACCTCGCCGTCGTCGCCGGATCCTGCGGCCCCGGCAACCTGCACCTGATCAACGGGCTGTACGACGCGAACCGCTCGCGCGTGCCGGTGCTCGCCATCGCCGCTCAGATCCCCACGGTCGAGATCGGAACCGGGTACTTCCAGGAGACGCACCCGCAGGAGCTGTTCCGCGAATCGAGCGTGTATGTCGAGTACGTGGCCGACCCGTCGCAGATGCCGCGACTGATGGAGATCGCGATGCGCGCGGCCATCGAGCAGCGCGGAGTCGCGGTGCTGGTCATCCCCGGCGACGTGGCCCTCGCCGAGGTCGCCGACGACCGCGCCGTCGTCATCCCGCGCACGAACCCCGTGATCACGCCCAGTCCGGCAGAGCTCGAGCGGGCGGCGGCCCTGCTCAACGGCACACGCAAGGTGACGATCCTCGCCGGTGCCGGTGTCGAGGGTGCGCACGACGAGGTCGTCGCCCTGGCCGATCGGCTCGCCGCCCCGATCGTGCACGCCCTGCGCGGCAAGGAGCACATCGAGTACGACAACCCGTTCGACGTCGGGATGACCGGGTTGCTCGGCTTCGCGTCCGGATTCCGCGCGATGGAGGCGGCCGACGTGCTTCTCGTGCTCGGGTCGGACTTCCCGTACACGCAGTTCTATCCCGAGAACGCGACGACGATCCAGGTCGACATCCGCGGCTCGCAGCTCGGCCGGCGGCATCCGCTCGATCTCGGCCTCGTCGGCGACGTGAAGGCGACCGTCGGGGCGCTGCTGCCGCGGCTGGCAGAGAAGAGCGACCGTTCGCATCTCGATGATGCCGTCGCGCACTACCGCAAGTCGAGGGCGAAGCTGGATGAACTGGCGGTGCCCGCTCGCGGCAAGGCGCCGATCCACCCGCAGTACCTCGCCCGGCTGATCGACGAGGCGGCGGCGTCCGACGCGATCTTCACCGCGGATGTCGGATCCCCGACCGTCTGGGCGGCGCGCTACTTCTCGATGACCGAGCAGAGGCGCCTGATCGGCTCTTTCACGCACGGGTCGATGGCGAACGCGATCATGCATGCGATCGGCGCGCAGACCGCCCGGCCGGACCAGCAGGTGATCGCGCTCGCCGGCGACGGGGGACTGGCGATGATGCTCGGCGAGCTGATCACGATCACCCAGAACCGGCTGCCGGTGAAGGTGGTCGTGGTGAACAACTCGTCGCTGAACTTCGTCGAGCTCGAGATGAAGGCGGCCGGGTTCGTCACCTACGGCACCGAGCTCGACAACCCCGACTTCGCGGCGGTCGCGTCGTCGCTCGGCATCTTCGCCCGCCGGGTCGAGCGGTCGGAGGATCTGCTGGACGCGGTGGCAGAGGTGCTCGCACACGACGGGCCCGCGCTGCTGGATGTGGTCACCGAGAGGCAGGAGCTGTCGATGCCGCCGTCGATCAGCGCCGAGCAGGTGAAGGGCTTCGCCCTCTATGCGATCCGCACCGTCATGTCGGGCCGCGGCGACGAGCTGCTCGACCTCGCGAAGGCCAACTGGCGTCAACTCTTCTGACCTGCTCCGCCGTCTGGCGCCCGGTTGTGCGCTGCGGAGCGTCGGCTGTGCGCCTGGTTCGGCTGCCCGCCCTGCCCGGCTCGCCTGTCCGCCTGTCCGCCTGTCCGGTTCGCCTGCCCGGTTCGCCTGTTCGCCTGCCCGCGCCAGCGCAGGTGAACAGGCGGAGGTAGGAGAGAACCCGGGCGTTTCGTCCTACGCGCGCGTGTTCGCCTGCGTCGGATGAGTCGGGTTGCCGGATGCCGGGTGCGGATGCCGGCACGCCGGGTGCCGGCATCCGATCGGCTGGCGGGCTTGTCGGGCCCGCCTGCCCACGCCAGCGCAGGCGAACGGGCGGAGGTAGGAGAGAACCCGGACGTTTCATCCAGATCTCGCGTGTTCGCCTACGTCGGATGAGGAGGATGCGGATGCGGATGCCGGATGCCGGATGCCGAACCGCTGGCGCGACCTACTCGTCCAGCAGCGCGCGCACCTGGTTGGCCTCGCCCGTGCGACCGAGCTTCTCAAGCACGTCGCCGAGCTCGAGGGCTGCCACCTGGCGCAGCGGCGGAATCTCGGCACCCCGTTCGAGCACGCTGCGGTACAGCGGCACCGCGTCGTCGAGGCGGTCGATACCGGCGAGCGTGCGGGCGGCGAACAGCTCCGACCCGCCGGCCGATCCGGGATCGCCGATCGCCGCGAAGCCGTCGGCTGCGGTGAGCAGTGCGGCGATCGCCTCGTCGATGCGGTCGAACTCGAGCAGGGCGCGGCCGCGGGAGTCGGTGACGTCGGCGATCAGCCAGTCCGCCTCGTGCTCGACCGCGAGGGCGCGCACCTCCTCGAACAGAGCGAACCCGCGCTCGTCGCGTGCACCGCCGTACAGCTGCCCGAGATTGTGCAGCACCTCGACGATCGCGCCGACCGCGTCGGTGGGGCGCACCAGCTCGGCTGCCTGCTCGAGCAGGTCGCGAGCGTCGGAGTGCTCGCCGAAGCGCGCGAGGATCTTGGCCTGCTCGGTGAGCACGAGCGCCTGTTCAGCGGGCTCCTCGGCCTCGGCATGCAGCTCCGCCGCGTAGCCGTACGCACCCATCGCCTGGCCGTACTCGTCAGCGGCGGCCAGCGCACGGCCGAGCACGCCGGCCGTCATCGCGCGCGACGACGCCGACGCCCCGCCGCCCTCCTCGCGCTGCAGCACGTCGCCGAGCAGCTC
>NZ_DAMDLU010000125.1:0-8539 GCF_032084865.1 Microbacterium sp. | reverse complement strand
ACGTTCGCGCTGCTGCAGGAGTTCGCGGCCGACGAGCGGACCACGGTCGCCGTGCCGCCGGCCACGCACGCGCTGCCCGGCGCAGACGACGACGTGCCGGAGTCGGGTACCGAACCTCAGCCCGAACCGGAGCCGGCGCCGCCCGTCGAACCCGAGCAGGAGGCGGAACCGGCCACACCGCGCGAGCGGGCGGTCGCGCTGGCTCAGCGATTCGGGCTCGCCTTCGTCGACCTCACCGAGTTCGCCGTCGAACTGTCGGTGGTCACGCTGATCCCCGATCAGCTGTGCCGCCGCCACGTCGCGCTGCCCATCTCGCGCATCGGGGAGCGGATCATGGTCGCCGTCGCCGACCCCGCCAACGTCATCGTGCTCGACGACGTGGCCGCGGTTCTGCAGACCCCCGTCATCCCCGTGGTCGCCGAAGCCGAAGCGATCCTCGCCGCCATCGACCGCTACCACCGCGTCGACTCCGAGCTGGAAGAGCTGACGTCGGCCTTCGAGGGCGGCGAGAGCGACAGCGACCTGTGGAGCCAGGACGTCGACGCCGCCAGCGACGAAGCCCCGATCATCCGGTTCGTGAACCTGATCATCAGCCAGGCGATCACCGACCGCGCCTCCGACATCCACATCGAGCCCACGCGCGACGAGCTGCGGGTTCGCTATCGCATCGACGGCGTGCTCGTCGCCGTGCAGAGCGTGCCGCGCTCGATGATCGCCGGCGTGATCAGCCGCCTGAAGGTCATGGCCGAGCTCGACATCGGCGAGCGCCGTCGCCCGCAGGACGGCCGGATCACGGTGGTGCACAGCGGTCGCAGCGTCGACCTGCGCGTCGCCACCCTGCCCACGGTGTGGGGCGAGAAGGTGGTCGCCCGTGTGCTCGACGCACCGGTCGCCAGCCTGCAGCTCAGCGACCTGTCGATGCTCGATCGCAACATGGACGTCTACCGCAAGAGCTTCACCAAGCCCTACGGCATGATCCTCGTCACCGGGCCGACCGGGTCGGGCAAGTCGACCACCCTGTACACGACGCTCGCCGCGATCTCGAAGCCGACGGTGAACGTCATCACCGTCGAGGACCCGGTCGAGTACCGCATGGCCGGCATCAACCAGGTGCAGGTGAACCCTCGCGCCGGCCTGACGTTCGCCTCGGCGCTGCGCTCGATCCTGCGCTCCGACCCCGACGTGATCCTGCTCGGTGAGATTCGTGACGAGGAGACGGCGAAGATCGCCATCGAGTCGTCGCTGACCGGCCACCTCGTGCTCTCGACCCTGCACACCAACGACGCGCCGAGCTCGGTCACCCGGCTCATCGAGATGGGCGTCGAGCCGTTCCTCGTCGGGTCGGCGCTGGATGCCGTGGTCGCCCAGCGACTGGCGCGTCGCCTCTGCGCGCGGTGCAAGACCGAGTCCGTCGCCACCGAGGTCGAGATGAGGATGGTGGGCGGGCTGCTCGACCCGCGCCAGGAGCCGCCGACCGTGTTCCGGCCCGCCGGATGCTCGCAGTGCTCGAACACGGGCTATCGCGGACGCGTCGCGCTGCACGAGGTGATGGCCGTGGACGACGAGATCGAACGTCTCGCCTCTGCGAACGCTCCGACCGCTCAGATCACCGCGCATGCCGAGGCCGCCGGCATGACACGACTGCGGATGGACGGCTGGGCGAAGGTGCTGGTCGGGCACACCTCGATCGAGGAAGTGCTGCGGGTCACCGTATGACCGGCCCGCGCGACTCCCTCCGCTCCGACATGACTTCCTTTCACGAGAGGGCAACACCGTGAACCACGACGATGGGATGACTCCCGTTGCGACGTCACCGCGTTTCGACGCGCTCCTCGGGGGCGTGGACGTCGACCCCGAGCTGCGATCGTTCCTCGACGGGGTCGCCGGGGTCACGCTGCCCGGCGGCGCCCCCGCTGCGCAGCCGACGCGGCGCAGTCGTGCCATGACCGGTGCGATGCCGGTGATCGAGTCTCCCTTCGACGAGCCGGTGCTCGCTCCGGCTGAGCTGTCCGAGCCCGTGCTCTCTCCGAGCGAGCCGTCTGAGCCCGTGCGCGCTCCCGTCGAGCTGTCGGTGCCGGTCGTGACCGCACCGGCCGAGACGGCTGCGACCGCGCCCGCGCCGACTGTGCCACTGCCGACGGCGCCCGCACCGGCATCCGTCGCGCCCGTTCCGGTTTTCGCGGGCGACCTCTTGCCCGACTTCAGCCGCGCCACGGCGAAGCCGGTGCGCGTGCCGCGCGCGGCCGACGTCGAGCGTGTCATCCGCGCCGAGATCCCGGATGCCGACCCCGAGTTCGTCCGCTCGATCGCGTCGATCATCGACGACGGCGCCTCCGACCTGCATCTGGTCGCCGAGTCGACGCCGGTCGTGCGCATCGACGGTCAGCTGCGCTCGGTCTCGGGCACGTCGGTCTGGGATCGCGACCGCATCCGCCGGGTCATCGAGAGCTTCGTGCCCGCCGAGCAGATGCAGGTGTTCCACCGCGAACTCGAGCTCGACCTCGCCTATTCGGTGGGTGACATCGCGCGTTTCCGGGTGAACATCTTCCAGGACCAGCGCGGGCTGGGTGCGGCGCTGCGCATCATCCCCACCGAGATCAAGTCGGTGGGTCAGCTCGGGCTGCCGCGCGAGCTCGTCGAGCTCGCCAATCTGCCGCGTGGGCTGGTGCTCGTGTGCGGTCCGACCGGGTCGGGCAAGTCGACCACGCTCGCCGCCATCATCGACCGGGCGAATAGCACCCGCGCCTCGCACATCGTCACCGTCGAGGATCCGATCGAGTTCCTGCACCAGCACAAGCGCGGCATCATCAACCAGCGCGAGGTGGGCGCCGACACGCGCAGCTTCTCGGATGCCCTCAAGCACGCGCTGCGTCAGGACCCCGACATCATCCTCGTCGGCGAGATGCGCGACCTCGAGACCATCTCGACCGCCCTGACCGCCGCCGAGACCGGTCACCTCGTCTTCGCCACCCTGCACACGCAGGATGCCGGGCAGACGATCGACCGTGTGATCGACGTGTACCCCGCGCATCAGCAGGCGCAGGTGCGCACGCAGCTGGCGGCGACGCTGCGCGCGGTGATCGTGCAGACGCTCATCCCGCGGGCCGGTGGCACCGGCCGCGCCGTCGCGACTGAGGTGATGTTCGCCAACCCGGCGATCCAGAGCCTGATCCGCGCCGGCAAGACGCACCAGCTGCGCACCGCGCTGCAGGCCGGCAACGACATCGGCATGCACACCCTCGACCAGGATCTCGCGCGCCTGGTGCTCGCCGGCGAGATCGAGTACGGCGCGGCCGTCGAGCTCGCGCAGGACGTCACCGAGTTCGATCAGATGGTGCGCAACCGCGGCATCAGCCGCGCCGCGGCGGGCGATCTCACCCCCGAGGGCGTGCGCCAGAGCACCGCCGGCACGACGGGAGCGCACTGAGATGGCCTCGACGCAGACACCCCAGTGGACCTACCGCGGCATGGGAAGCGACGGCAAGGCCGTGAAGGGCGTGCTCGAAGCGCCCTCCGAGGCCGCGGCGATCCAGCAGCTGAAGGCTCGCGGTGTGTTCCCCGACAAGCTCGCCGCGAAGGGCGGCGGCACGGGCCTGCAGCGCGAGATCACGATCCCGGGTCTGGAGCGCAATCCGAAGCTGAAGGATCTGGCGATCCTCACGCGACAGATGTCGACCATGGTCAGCTCGGGTGTGTCGATCCTGCGCGCCATGACGATCGTGCAGGCGCAGACCGAGAACCCGAAGCTCAAGCGCACGGTGGCCGAGGTCGCCAGCCGTGTCGAGGGCGGCACGGCGTTGTCGCTGGCGCTCGAGGAGTTTCCGCTGATCTTCCCGCCGATCATGGTGCACCTGATCCGCGCCGGCGAGACCGGCGGGTTCCTGGATCGCTCGCTGATCATGGTGGCCGACAACTTCGAGGCCGAGACCAAGCTGCGCGCCAAGGTGAAGTCGGCGCTCACCTACCCGATCGTCGTGCTCATCATCGCGGTCGTGGCCGTCGCCGCCATGCTCGTGTTCATCGTCCCGGTGTTCGAGAACATGTTCAAAGACCTCGGCGGCCAGCTGCCCGGGCCGACGCAGATGCTCGTCGACCTCTCGCACGCCATGCCGATCGTTCTGCCGATCCTCGTCGTCGCCGTGATCGCGTTCTCGATGTGGTGGTGGCGGGCGAAGAACACCCCCGCCGTGCGGCAGATCGTCGACCCGTTGAAGCTGAAGGTGCCGGTGTTCGGCAAGCTCAACTCGAAGATCGCGCTGACGCGCTTCGCGCGCAACTTCTCGACCATGCTCGCCTCGGGCGTGCCCATTCTGCAGTCGCTGAGCATCGTCGGTGCCACCGCCGACAACCAGGTGATCACGAATGCGCTGGAGGAGGTGGCGGATGCCGTTCGGCAGGGCCGCCCCATCGCCGAGGCCCTGTCGGGGGCGGACGTGTTCCCCGACATGATGGTGCAGATGATCGGGATCGGCGAGGAGTCGGGCGCGATCGACACCATGCTCGAGAAGACGGCGAACTTCTACGACGACGAAGTCGAGACCATGAGCTCGCAGCTGACCGCGCTGCTCGAGCCGCTGATGATCGTGTTCATGGGCGGACTGCTCGGCTACATGATCGTCGCCCTCTACATGCCCATGTTCATGATCTTCCAGCAGATCCAATCGATGTGACCCGGGCGCGGAGACCCGAATCTCCGCGCCGCCTGACGCGCCCGTCTCGCGAATGAGCAGGCGCTGATCGGCGCGCCCTCACGACATCAAGAATTGCGGAACAACCAGGGTTTTCTTTGCAGAAACCTTGCACTTCATCAGTAATGTCAAAGCGTCGGGACTACCCCCCTCGACGCCTCATCACTTTCAGTCCCGACCCCAGAGAAGGAACACCATGAACAAGGCAATCGCCAACGTCCTCAAGAAGCGTCAGGACGGCGAGAAGGGCTTCACGCTCATCGAGCTGCTCGTCGTCGTCATCATCATCGGCATCCTCGCCGCCGTCGCCATCCCCGTCTTCCTGAACATGCGCCAGGGCGCGTGGCGCGCATCGGTTGAGAGCGATGTCACCAACGCCGTCCTCGTCGTCGAGCAGGCCGCAACGGCGAACAACGGCAAGCCGCCGGCTGGAAAGATTGACTCGAAGGACGGGAAGTACACGGTGTTGACCGGAAAGGCCGAAGGCACGGTCTCCGCTGACAACACGCTGACTATCGACATCGCAGCCGACCAGACCTACACGATCACGGGCAACAACAGCAATCTCGACGCTGCAAAGTCCTACATCTACACCAGCAGCACCGGTAAGGGGAAGTGGAAGGAGTAATTGAGCCTCCCTTCTTCACCGGGCTGTGCCTGCGCGGTTCGCCGTGCAGGCACAGCCCTTCTCCCCCATCCGACCGAGAGGAGCTGACATGTCCGATCCCGCCGCACGCCGCGACGATGACGGCTTCACGCTCATCGAGGTCATCATCGCCGTCGCCCTGCTCATGGGCGTCGCCGTTGCACTGGGCGCCTTCGCCATCCAGGGGCTGCACCTCGCGGCCGATCAGCAGCGCGCGCAGCTCGCCGTCTCGGTCGCGTCGGCTCGCATGGACGAGGTGCAACGACTCACCGGCTCGAACGCACAGCTCGAGACTCTCATCTCCGGCCGCCGTCCCGCGCCCGTGACCGCCGCGTTCGACGCGTCCGCCGGCGTCACCGGTGTCGCGGCCACCTACCCAGCATCGACCGGCTCCGGTGCGACGGCCGTGATCCCCATCAACCAGACCGTGCGCCGCAGCGGAACAGACTTCCGCTCCACCGTGCTCCTCGGCACCTGCTACCAGTCCACGGCGGCCGCCGGGCAGTGCGGGAAGATCTCCGGCAAATCGACCGATCCGTTCCCCGCCGCAACTCCCGATCTCAGCCGCATGATCCGCGTGATCGTCATCGTCGACTACACCGGCTCCTGCGGCGGATCGGACTCGTGCACCTTCACTACCTCCGCGCTGTTCGACACGAAGGGCGACGTGCCGTGGCTCGCCTACTGATCGCGCGAGGCCAGCGTGCTCTGCGCACCGGGAGCCGCCCCGACCGCGAGGCGGGTCACACGCTCGTCGAACTCACCGTCGCGATGACCGTCTTCTCGGTCTTCCTCGCCATGTTCATCGGGGCGGTCGTCGCCGTCTCGCGGGCGTCGACCGAGGCGCGCGTCGACGCGCAGACCTCGAGCGCCGCCGGCATCGCCCTGCAGCGCATCGAGCGCTCGGCGCGCTACGCCGATGCCATCAACCAACCGGGAGCCGCGGGGGGCACCGCGTACGTCGAATGGCGCACCGACGCCGTCTCCGCGAGCACGGGAGTCGCCACCTGCACGCAGCTGCGCTACCGCGCCGACGACGGCACGATCGCCCTGCGCAGCTGGCCCGCCAGCCAATCGCCCTCGACCGGAAAGTGGAACGTCGTCATGCGCGATGTCATCGGCACGGCGACGACGACGTACCCCTTCGCCACGATGGTCGCCGCTGCCGGCGTGAGCAACTATCAGGGCCTGACCGTGCACATTCGCGCCGGTCTCGATGACCGTGCCGGATCCGAGGTGATGACCACCATCTACGCCAAGAACAGCTCGGTCGAATCGCCCTCGAACACGGTCGCCGCATCGGGTCAGAGCACCACACCGATCTGCGCGGGAAGCGGGTACCGCTCATGATGCGTCTGCACGATCTGCGCGCCGCGTTGCGGCGCCGCCACCTCGGCCGCGACGATGAGGGCTCAGCGCTGCTGATGACCGTCGTGTTCACCCTCTTCGCCGGCGGGATCATGCTCGTGCTGCTGTCGGTGCTGCTCTCGCAGATGCAGGCCATCCAGCTGGCGCAGAAGAACACGCGCACCGGATACGCTGCGCAGGCCGGCATCCAGTCCACGCTCTCGACGTTGCGCTCGAACACCGAGAGCAAGGTCGTCGCGGGCACGGCCGCCGACTACGGCAACCCGTCGAAGCTTCCCCAAACGATGACGGGAACCGTTGACGGCGGCGATCTGGCCTACTCGGTGACCGTGAAGTACTACGCCGAAGATCCCACGAACAAGGACGGCCCGTGGCTCGACGCGAACGAGCTGAAGTTCGCGGCAGGAGCGAAGCCGCTGAAGCAGCCGCGCTTCGCGAGGATCGTCTCGACGGGAAGCGATGCCGGATCGGCTGCCGACGCGGCGATGAACCGCACCGTCACGGCGCTCTACACCTTCACGACGACGAACGTGAACATCCCCGGCGGCCGCATCAACAGCTCCGACGGGAGCAGCTGTCTGAAGGCCGCCACGGCCAAGACCGGCAGCGTCATCAACATGGTGCCGTCCGCCAGCTGCACTGACGACGCGCTCAACCTGTGGGTCTACGACGTCGACTACCGCCTGAAACTGGCGAGCACATTGAATTCGTCGCAAGTGCTGTGCATCACCGGGCAAGAGTGGGTGTCCACCCCGTCTGGTACCAACTCCGACACCGTCAAGGCCACTCTGCAGCCGTGCGCGAGTTCAAACGACAAGGCATTCGGGAACCAGCTGTGGAGTTGGGAGCCACCGGGATCCTGGATCGGTCAGACCAGGGCGAACAACGCACGCACGAATCGCTGGCTGGGTCTGAACGGTGCCGTCCTGGTCGAGAAGACCGCCTCGACAGGCGTGTTCAACCCGGCTCCGAGCGTCGGAGCCGGAGCAGCAAGCTATAAGACGCATCAGATCGTGAACTACAACGAGTTCGGACGCTGCATGGACGTCACCGACAATCAGATCGGTAAGGCGTTCATGATCGTCTACCCGTGCAAGCAAGATCCCGGCGGCACTGGCGCGAACATCAACTGGAACCACAAGTGGTACTACTCCGAACCGACGGGAGCCGCGACCTCGAGCGCCGCACAGAGCATCTCGGTCAAGCTGGACAACAAGACGCCGTACTGCCTGACCACGAGCGGGACGTCGAACACCGACGTGCACTTCAAGGCGTGCGACCCGGTCAATGTCGGATCGCTGAACAGCCAGCAGAAGTTCATCCGCAACGGCAACACCGGCAACACCCTCACCAGCTACACCTTCCAGCTCGCCGATGACCGTACCCGGTGCCTGGCGGCCGTGCCCGAATCCGGCTACGCCTGGTCGCACGTGCGACTCATTCCGTGCAACGGCTCCACCACCCAGAAGTGGAACGCGCCCGCGCTGATCACCGGCTCGTCGCTGGGCGGATACAAGGAGATCGGATGATCGCCGGCGTGCTGCCCGCGTGGGTGCCGATCGGATTCGCCGCAGTGTTCGGCGCGCTGATCGGCTCGTTCCTCAACGTCGTCGTGTGGCGGGTGCCGCAGGGGCTCAGCGTCGTGTCGCCAGGCAGCGCCTGCCCCCGGTGCGAGCGCCCGATCGCCTGGTACGACAACCTGCCGATCGTGTCGTGGCTGCTGCTGCGGGCGCGCTGCCGGCATTGCGCCGAGGGGATCAGCATCCGCTATCCGCTCGTCGAGGCGGCGACGGCCGTGCTCTTCGCCGCCGTCGCGGCGGGCGCCGTCTTCGGCGAC
>NZ_DAMDLU010000124.1:0-8642 GCF_032084865.1 Microbacterium sp. | reverse complement strand
CGTGACGTGCGCCGCGCCGCGGTGCGGGGGAGGAGCGTCGGCCGGGCATGCCGAAAGTCTATGCGCTGCCGCGCGGCTGCACCTCTCTCACGCGACCCGGTCATAGTGTGGACGCGATGGACGAACGACTGCGCCACGACCGAACACCGCGCCTCGGCGAAGGCCCGCGCCTCGACGCGCACCTGGCCGTCGGCGAACGGCTGTGCTCCAAGGTCGCCTGTGCGCGCGAGGCGGTCGCGACGCTCACCTTCGACTACGGCGATCAGATGGCCGCGCTCGGTCCGCTCGGCCCCGGTGGCGACCCGCACGCCCACGACCTGTGCGCCCAGCATGCGGACCGGCTCTCGGTGCCGGCCGGATGGCTGGTGATCCGCCACGAGGCGATGCGCTCGTGACGACGCGCTCCTGGCAAGTCGCGCGTGACGCGCGTCGCGTCGCCGTCGCGACGATCGGACGGCGCTGACGTTCGATCGCTGCCCCGTGCCCTAATCTGAGCGTCAGGGGGAGCGAGGGGCTGTCCCGGAAAGGCAGACATGGTCGTCTGGCGTCGTATCGTCCTCCCCGTTCTCTTCCTCGTCGTGCTCGGTGCTGCGGCACTGGCGCTCATGAAGATCGCGTTCCTGCCGGACACCGCGAGCGCGGAATCTGCCGGCCCTTCGGCCGGCGTCGCCGACCCCGTGATCCCGGTGGCACGCGGATCGCTCGTGAACGAGCTCGACCTCGACGGCAGCGTCGCGCGCGATGAGGAGTACGCCGTGCGCAGCGCGACCGACGGGGTGGTGACCGCGGTGCACGTCGCGGACGGCGACACGGTGCAGCAGGGACAGCTGCTGGTCACGATCAAGCAGAACGACCCGGTGCGCACGGTCACGCTCGTCGCCCCCGAGGCGGGTGAGGTCTCGGACCTCGCCGTCGTGAAGGGGCAGGGGTCGACGATCGGCGGTGAGATGCTCACCCTCACGCCGGCTCGTCATCACGTCCTCGCCACGATCAAGCCTGCTCAGCTGTACCGCCTCGTGGGCGCTCCGTCCGAAGCGACCGTCACGATCACCGGGGGTCCTGCGCCGTTCGCCTGCTCGGGCGTGCGTGTGCAGATCGCCGAAGACGGAACGGCGAGCGTGCGCTGCGCGGTGCCGGCCGATCAGACGGTATTCGCGGGCCTGCCCGCGTCGCTCGCCCTCGCCCTCGGCAAGGTCGATGACGCGCTCGTGATCCCCGTCACCGCGGTGAAGGGCGGTGCCGGCAGCGGAGTGGTGTGGGTGGATGCCGGTGACGGCACCGAGCCGGAAGAGCGCAAGGTCACGCTCGGCGTCAACGACGGCGAGCAGGTGGAGGTGCTCGACGGGCTCGCCGAGGGCGATTCGATCCGTCAGTTCGTGCCGGGCTTCGCCGTGCCCGTGCAGGAGCAGTGCTACGACGACGGTGCCGGCGGCGAGATCTGCGAGTCGGGGACGAGCTGGTGACCCTCGTCGCCCTGACCGATGTCACCCGCAGCGTGCTGCTCGCGGACGACACGCGGCTCGAGATCCTGCGCGGGGTGAGTCTCGAGGTCGAGGCCGGCGACCACGTGTCGATCGTGGGCCGTTCGGGGTCGGGCAAGTCGACTCTGCTCAACATCCTCGGAATGCTGGACGCCCCCACGACGGGCACGGTCTCGTTCGCGGGCAGGGAGGTGCGCCGGATGCGCACCGGCCGCCTCGACCGGATGCGCGGCGATCACGTCGGTTTCGTGTTCCAGCAGTTCAACCTGCTTCCGGGCCGCACCGCCCTCGAGAACGTGATGATGCCGCTGGGCCACGCCAGGGGTCGCATGTTCCGCCAGCGCCACCGGATCGCCGGCGAGATGCTGGAACGGGTGGGGCTGGGACACCGGATCGAGCAGATCGCCGATCGTCTCTCGGGCGGGGAGCAGCAGCGCGTGGCCATCGCGAGGGCGCTCGTGCGCAGGCCCACGCTGATCCTCGCCGACGAGCCGACCGGCGCACTCGACATCGACACCGGCGCGAGCGTGATGGCGCTGCTCGACGACGTCGCCACTGAGACCGATGCGGCGCTCGTCACGATCACACACGACCTGCACGTCGCGGCCAGGGCTCGGCGGCACTACCGGCTCGACGGCGGCGTCCTCACCCCCGCCGATCTGCGCCGCGCCTTCGCCGCCTCGACCCTGCAGGACGACGGAGCGGAGGCAGGGCTGACCGCGAGCGTGCCGTCCGGCGCGGGCACTCCCGCGGTGGCCGGAGCGGAGGGGTCGCGGTGAGCGCGGTCATCGGCGCCCTGTCCGACGCGTGGTCGGAGATCCGGGTGCACAAGCTGCGCGTGCTGCTGAGCCTGATCGGCATCGCCGTCTCGGTCGCGTCTCTGACCGCCGTGGTGGCGCTCTCGGACATCGCCGTGCAGGCGCAGACGGAGGAGTACGACCGCTACGGCGGTCGGGTCGCCACCCTCGTCGTCGCTCCCTTCGGCGCGGAGGGGCCCGTCGACGCGAACGCGTTCCACGAGCGCTTCGAGAAGGTCGGCGAGCGCGTCGGATTCAGCCATTCCTCCCGCTTCGTGGAGGGCATGATGCTCCCCGTCCAGGCGCCGGATGGGGTGCACAGCACCCCCGCGCGACTGATGGACCCCGCCTACGCCGTCATCCATCGCGAGAAGCTGCTCGCGGGCCGCGAGTTCAGCGCCGACGATGTCGAGGCGCTCGCCCCGCCCGTGATCATCTCGGAGGCGATGTGGGACGTGTTCGGTCGCGTGCCGATGGATCAGCATCCCACCCTCACCCTCACCGGCGACGCCGGGGGCACGTTCCAGGTGGTGGGCGTGCGGCCCCGTCAGGGACCGTGGGATGCGGAGAAGCGCATCGACCTGCTGTACGACTCGTTCGCCTCACGCGTCGACGAGCTGCCCGAGGACGCGACGCTGCGGTACGACATCTGGGTGGGCGAGCACGACGTCGCCGACGTCGGCAGATCCCTCGCCGCCGACCTGAGAGCGGGGATGCCGGAGGGCGAGGAGGTCACGGTGAGCCGGGCTGACTGGGCGGCGTCCACCGGGTTCCGAGAGAGCCAGGCGATGACGGAGCTCATCCTCAGCGGCATCGCGGTGCTGATCCTCGCGCTCGGTGCGCTGAGCCTGGTGAACATCCAGCTCGTCGCGATGCGACAGCGGGTGCGCGAGATCGGCGTCCGACGCGCCTTCGGCGCCACTGCGGGGCGGATCTTCACCACCGTGCTTCTGGAGAGCCTGGTGGCCACGACCGTCGCCGGCGTCATCGGCATCGCCGTCGTCGTGGCCGTGCTGCGCTCGCCGCTGATCGTCGAGTCGATGTTCCCGTCGCTCGTCGACGTGCCGCCGTTCCCCATCCGGGCAGCGGTCACCGGTCTGGTCGCAGCCGTCGTCGTCGGGGCGATCGCCGGATTCGTACCCGCGCTCGTCGCGCTGCGCGTCAAGGTGATCGACGCGATCCGGTTCTGACTCCGGCGACGACGACGAGCGCACCGCGGGGCCGCGGCGTCAGAGGCCGATGCGGCGCCCGCTCAGACGCTCCGCCCGCTCATCGGCGAGGGTCAGCGCCCGCTGCTCGCGCTGTCGGCGCAGCACGGTGATGCCCAGCAGCAGCTCTTCGGGGGACACGGCGGGCAGCGGCGAGATGTACGGCTGCGCCTCGAGGGCGAGCTCGTGCGCGACGCTCGCGCGCGCCGAGGGCGACAGGCGCTGCGCGCCTGCGAGGAACTGGGAGATGCGCCGAGCGAGCCGATCGGGCATCCGGGCGACGTCGGCGACCGTCGCCCACCCGTGCAGCGACGGCGGCAGGTGCGGCTGATGCGAGGGCAGTGCGGGCGTGCGCACGCGCTGCGAGTAGGTTCCCGCGACGAGATCACCGAGGCGCTGCGAGCGCGCGGTGAGCGCACCGGTGATCACCGCCGCCCCGCCGAAGGTCATGTACACCTCGAGCACGCCCACGAGCGCGCGGATGAACGTGTGCCGGAAGGTGATCGCCCCGCCGTCGACGCGGACGATCCGTCCGCCGACCGCGAGCTTGCCGACGCTGCGGCCGCGCATCGCGACCTCGACGGTGATCGGCAGCACGAGGAAGCTCAGCACGGCCGCGCAGATCACCAGGATGCGGAAGGTGTGCTCGGTCAGCAGGCCCTCGCTCATCAGCCACACCTGCACGAACGTGACGGCGAGGAACAGCGCGAACCCGATGACCATGTCGATCAGCGCGCCGGCGGCGCGCAGCACGAAGCCGACCGGCTGCACGTCGATGGCGACGGCCTCGCCGGACAGGATCTCCTGCTCGTCGGTGATCGTGGCAGACATGAGTACAGTAAATCAGGTGGATGCCGATGCCCTCGCCGACGCCCGCCGCCCGGAATGGGAGCGGCTCGATGCGCTGAGCCGCAGACGGCGCCTGAGCGGCGCCGAGGTCGACGAGCTGATCGTCCGCTACCGCGCGGCATCCGCCGATCTCGCCGAGCTGAAGACCTCGGTGGGCGACTCGCCTCAGGGGGCGTACCTGTCGACGATCCTCGCCGCCGCGCGGCTGCGATTCACCGGGGCGGGCGACAACGTGCTCGCGCAGGCCGCACGCTTCTTCGCGCTGCAGCTGCCCGCGGCGCTCTACCGGATCCGCTGGACCACCGGCATCATCGCGGTCGCGTTCGTGCTCGTGGTCGCGATCACGGCGGCCTGGATCGCCTCCGACCCGGCGCTGATCGCGTCGCTCGGACCGCCCGACGTGCTCAAGCAGTATGCCGAGGAGGACTTCGTCGACTACTACGGCCCGATGGCGTCGTTCGCGGGAATGGTGTGGCTGAACAACGCCTGGATCGCCATGCAGTGCGTGCTGTTCGGCGTGACCGGCATCTGGCCGGTGTGGATGCTGATCCAGAACGCCTTCGGGCTCGGCGTCGCGGCTGCGGTGATGTCGGCCTACGGGCATCTCGACACGATGCTGCTGCACATCCTGCCGCACGGGCTGCTCGAGCTGACCGCGATCTTCGTCGCGGCCGCCGCCGGCCTGCACATCTTCTGGGCGTGGGCGGCCCCCGGAAGACGGACCAGAGCCGAATCGCTCGCGGCAGGCGGGCGATCGCTCGCCACGGTCGCGATCGGTCTGGTGTTCGCGCTGTTCCTGTCCGGGCTTGTCGAGGGCTTCGTCACCGGCTCGGATCTGCCGTGGCCGGTGAAGATCGGCATCGGAGCGCTGGCTCTGGGCGCGTTCCTGTTCTACATGCTCGTCATCGGCCGGCGCGCCGCGCGCCGCGGCGAGAGCGGCGACCTCGTCGAGTTCGAAGCGGGCACGCCGACACTCACCGCCGGCTGAACGGGGATCCGTCGCCGTCGGACTCGCCCGCGCCGGGCTCGCCACCGTCGGGGCCGACCGTGCCGTCGAACAGCGCACGGTAGGCGACCCCGATGGCCGCCGCCGCGATGGCGGGGAACACGAGGAACACCCAGAGCTGGGCGAGCGGGCCGATCCCGCCGTAGATGGCGGTGGCGATGGCGCGCGCCGGGTTCGCGGCACCCCCGGCGACCGGGATGGCGACGAACTGGATCGCGGCGAAGGTGAGGCCGATCGCCACGCCGCCCGCTGCGGTGCGGCGCTCGGGGTGCGTCACGCTGAGGAACACCAGCACGAGCATGGCGGTGAGGACGACCTCGATGACGATCACCGCGGGCATCCCGAACCCGCCGGGTGAGAGCGTGCCCCAGCCGGTGCTCGCGAAACCGGCGTCCTGGACGCGCTCCAGCCAGCGCTCGGGGCCGAACAGGCCCACGACGATGAGCGCGGTCGAGGCGATCACGCCGCCGACGATCTGAGCGAGCACGTACGGCAGCGCATCGCGCCACGCCAGACGGCCCGCGGCTGCGGCGCCGATGGTCACGGCGGGGGAGAAGTGCCCGCCCGAGATTCCCGCGAACGAGCTGAAGGCGGCGAGCAGCGCGATGCCGAATGCGAGCGCCACCGTCAGGTTGACCGCCGACCCCGCCCCGGGATCGGCGAACAGCGTGGCGGTGAACAGTGCCGCGCCCACGCCGAGGAACACGATCAGGAACGAGCCGAAGCCCTCGGCGGTCAGCCGGGCACTGCGGGAGGCTGCCGCGGCTGCGGACGTGCGGGGTTCGGTCATGCCGGTTCTCCTCATCATGCCGGCCTCGCGCCGGATCGTCCTTCGATGATCCCGCATCGTGACGAGAGCAGCGCCGGCACACGCCGAGGCCCCTCCATCGCGGGGATGAAGGGGCCTCGTGTGCGCGTGAGCGGGATTAGTCGCCGATGCCGATCGGCTCGGGCTCGCCGATCGGTGCGCCCGCGAGCGCCCGCAGCTGAGCTTCGAGGTCCTGGTCGACCTGGCCCCAGTACCAGAAGAAGCGCTCCTGGATCTCGGGGACGGTCAGGCCGTTGTACTGGCCGACGAGGGTCTGCACGAACCGCTCGCGCGCCTCGTCGTCGAACACCTCGCGGTAGAGGATGCTCGCCTGGACGAAGTCGCCGTCGTCTTCGCGCAGCGTGGCCGCAGAGCGCACCAGCTCGCCGTCGGACTCCCAGCTCGCCTCGACGCCCAGCAGCGGGTCGGCCTCGGGGCCGCCGGCGGCACCGTACGAGTTCGGGGTGTACACCCGGTGCTCGGCGGGCGCGTAGTGGTACTGCATCTGACCCTCGTGCATGTAGTTGCGCACCTGGGCCGCGTGCGGCTGGTTCACCGGCAGCTGGTTGAAGTTCGCGCCGATGCGGTAGCGCTGCGCGTCGGAGTACGAGAACACGCGGGCCATCAGCATCTTGTCGGGCGAGATGCCGGTGCCGGGAACCTGATTGCCGGGCGAGAAGGCCGCCTGCTCGATCTCGGCGAAGAAGTTCTGCGGGTTGCGGTTGAGCGTGAACGTGCCCACCTTGATGCGCGGGTAGTCCTTCTTCGACCACGTCTTGGTGAGGTCGAACGGGTTGTAGCGGTAGGTCTTGGCCTCTTCGTACGGCATGATCTGCACGTGCACGTCCCACTTCGGGAAGTCGCCGCGCTCGATCGCCTCGTACAGGTCGCGACGGTAGTAGTCGGCGTCCTCACCGGCGATGCGCTCGGCCTCGCCGGCCGACATGCGCTCCACACCCTGGTGGGAGAGGAAGTGGTACTTCACCCAGAAGCGCTCGCCGGCCGCGTTGACCCACTGGTAGGTGTGCGAGCCGTAGCCGTTGAGGTGACGCCAGCTCTGCGACAGGCCGCGGTCGCCCATCACATATGTGACCTGGTGGGCCGACTCGGGGGAGAGGGTCCAGAAGTCCCACTGCATGTCGGCGTTGCGCAGACCGGAGGCGCCGAGGCGCTTCTGCGAGTGGATGAAGTCGGGGAACTTCATCGCGTCGCGCAGGAAGAAGGTCGGGGTGTTGTTGCCGACGATGTCGAGGTTGCCCTCGGTGGTGTAGAAGCGCAGCGAGAAGCCGCGGACGTCGCGCCAGGTGTCGGGCGAGCCCTGCTCGCCGGCGACCGACGAGAAGCGCAGCAGCGTCTCGCTCTTCGCGCCGGGCTGGAAGACGGCCGCGCGGGTGTACGCCGAGACGTCCTCGGTGACCTCGAACTCGCCGAACGCGCCGCCGCCCTTGGCGTGCGGGTTGCGCTCCGGCACACGCTCGCGGTTGAACGAGGCGAGCTTCTCGACCAGGTACCGGTCGTGCAGTGCCGTGACGCCGTCGGCGCCGACGGTCAGCGAATGCGCATCGCTCGCGACGGGCGTTCCTGTCTGTGTGGTGGTTGCGGGCTTGTCAGCCATTGCCGTTCCTTTCGCATTCATGACAGAGGGCTCGGTAGGTGACCGCGGCTTCGAGGATTCGCATGCCGTGGTCGTGGGAGGGGTGCAGGCAGGGGGCGGCGCCGATCGCGCAGGCGACGTCTTCGACGCGCCCGCAGCTCACGCACTGCACATGGTGATGGTTGTCATCGCTGCGCAGCTCGTAGAGCGCGCTGCCGACGTCGGGCAGGTTCACGCGCTGCACGATGGCCGCGTCGGTGAGGTCGTTCAGGATGCCGTGCACCGTGGCGAGCGCGATGCCGGGCAGCGCATCGCGGATGCCGGTGAAGACGACGTCCGCCGAGGCGTGCGGCCGTGCGGCGAGAGCCTCGAGCACCCGGATCCGCTGCACGGTGACGCGCAGTCCGGCATCGCGCAGGCGCTGCTGGGCAGCGATGTCGGAGAGGGGCATGCCCCGATCTTATTCTGAATGACTCAGAAAAGCGAATGTATCGGGTCAGCGTGTCACAGGCGTCCCACGGCCTTCAGCTCGAGGTAGCGGTCGGCGATGCGCGGCGGCAGCTGCTCGGGATCCGCAGCGATCGCCTCGCCACCGGCACGACGGATGGCGTCGGCCACCACCTGCGCGTCCGCCATGGTCTGCTCGGCCGCGGCGGCGAGGTAGACGTCGGCTCTCGACTCCCGTCGCCGGGCGAGATCCCCGATCGACTCGTCGGTCACCGAGCCGACCAGCACGGTCGTCGCGCGTGACGCGGCGGGGAAGGCCCCGAGGAACCCGCGCGCGGTCTCGGCCGCGTCCTGCGCGGTGAGCACGACGATCAGCGACGGCCGCGTGGTGAGCGTGCGGACCGCGGCGAACGCGCCGGCCCAGTCGGTGTCGACCAGGCGCGCGTGCACCG
>NZ_DAMDLU010000123.1:0-8763 GCF_032084865.1 Microbacterium sp. | reverse complement strand
GCTCGCCGTCGGAGCCGCACCGCCGCGTGATGCTCGCGCTCGTGCACCGCGTGCACGCGACCCGCACCGAGCAGGGCGGCGCGTACGGCGCGCCCGAGGAGCTGCTCGCCGACCTGCGTGCGGTGCAGTCGTCGCTGGCGGATGCCGGTGCGCGCCGCCACGCGTTCGGCGGCCTGCAGCACGTGATCTGGCAGGTGGAGACGTACGGATTCCACCTCACCGAGCTCGAGGTGCGCCAGCACTCGAAGGTGCACCGGCAGGCGCTCGAAGAGCTCGACGCGGGCGGAGAGCTCAGCGCGCAGACCGAAGAGGTGCTCGATGTGTTCCGCGCGGTCGCCGACATCCAGCGCCGCTACGGCCTGCGCGCCGCCGGCCGCTACGTCGTCTCGTTCACGCAGTCCGCGCAGGACCTCGCCAATGTGCACCGCCTCGCGGCGTACGCGCTGGGCGAGGACGCTCCGGTGCTCGACGTCGTCCCGCTGTTCGAGACCTTCGCCGACCTGCAGGCGGCGCCTGCGATCCTCGCCGAGGTCGTGCAGTTCCCCGAGTTCCGCGCCCGCCTCGATGCCACCGGCGACCGGCTCGAGGTCATGCTCGGCTACTCCGACTCGTCGAAGGACGTCGGGCCGGTGGCCGCGAACCTCGCCCTCTACGAGGCGCAGCGTCAGATCGCCCTGTGGGCCAAGGAGTCCGGCATCCGGCTCACCCTTTTCCACGGTCGCGGCGGTGCGCTCGGCCGCGGCGGCGGCCCTGCCAACTCGGCGATCCTCGCGCAGCCGCCGCACTCGGTCGACGGCCGTTTCAAGCTCACCGAGCAGGGCGAGGTGATCTTCGCCCGCTATGGAGAGCCGGCGATCGCGATGCGCCACATCGACCAGGTGGCCGCGGCCACGCTGCTCGCCTCCTCCCCCACGGTCGAGCAGCGCACCAGCGGGGCTGCCGAGCGGTTCGCCGACGTGGCCCAGACGATGGACGCCGCGTCGCGCGAGCGGTTCTTCTCGCTCGTCGCAGCCGACGGGTTCGCGCCGTGGTTCGCGACCGTCACGCCGATGGAGGAGATCGGGCTGCTCGCCCTCGGCTCGCGCCCGGCGCGTCGCGGTCTCTCGGTCGAGTCGCTCGAGGATCTGCGTGCGATCCCGTGGGTGTTCGCGTGGACGCAGGCCAGGATCAACCTCGCCGGCTGGTTCGGTCTGGGCACGGCTCTGGATGCCGTCGGCGACGAGGCACGGCTGATCGAGGCGTACCGGGACTGGCCGCTGCTGCGCACCATGATCGACAACGTCGCGATGAGCCTGGCGAAGACCGACGAGCGCATCGCTCGCGAGTACCTCTCGCTCGGCGACCGCGACGACCTCGCGAAGATCGTGCTCGACGAGCTCGCACTCACCCGCGACTGGGTGATCCGGCTCACCGGCGGCGACCAGCTGCTCGGCAACAAGCCGGTGCTGCAGCGCGCCGTGCAGCTGCGCACCCCGTACGTCGACGCGCTGTCGCTGCTGCAGCTGCGTGCCCTGCGCGCGCTGCGCTCCGAGATCCAGGGCGAGACCGACCCCGACCTGCAGCGCCTGCTGCTGCTTTCGGTCAGTGGAGTCGCGGCGGGGCTGCAGAACACCGGCTGATAGCATCCCGACCGACTCATCGTCGGAGCAGGCTCGGCTCGCACGCTACAGTGAGACCCTGCCTGATCCGGTGAAGCATCACGCGACACGATCGCGCCCCTGATCCCCCAGCAGAAAGCTTCCCGCGTGACAGACACCACCGACTTCCACCCGCTCAGCGCCGCCGCGCAGCCCGTGTTCGACACGGTGCGGGCTCTCAACCCGAACGAGCCGGAGTTCCACCAGGCGGTGCACGAGGTGCTGCATTCCATCGGCCCCGTCCTCGAACGCCACCCGAAGTACCTCGATCAGGGCGTGCTCGAGCGGCTCGTCGAGCCCGAGCGGCAGGTCATCTTCCGGGTGCCGTGGACGGACGACGCCGGCAGGCTCCAGGTGAACCGCGGTTACCGGGTGCAGTACAACTCGGCACTCGGCCCGTACAAGGGCGGCCTGCGATTCCACCCCTCGGTGAACATCTCGATCATCAAGTTCCTCGGCTTCGAGCAGATCTTCAAGAACGCGCTCACCGGGCAGGGCATCGGCGGCGGCAAGGGCGGCTCGAACTTCGACCCGC
Organism: Microbacterium sp.; assembly: GCF_032084865.1. GTDB lineage: Bacteria > Actinomycetota > Actinomycetes > Actinomycetales > Microbacteriaceae > Microbacterium. The sequence continues at coordinate 6,591 of NZ_DAMDLU010000123.1, read as the reverse complement.
ACGGCCGGAGCGAGGCCGAGGTCATGCGCTTCTGCCAGTCGTTCATGAGCGAGCTGTTCCGGCACATCGGCGAGCACACCGACGTCCCCGCCGGTGACATCGGCGTCGGCGGTCGCGAGATCGGCTACATGTTCGGCATGTACCGCAAGATCACGAACCGCCACGAGTCGGGCATCCTCACCGGCAAGGGCATCGGCTGGGGTGGCGCTCAGGTGCGCACCGAGGCGACCGGCTACGGCGCGGTGTTCTTCGTGCAGGAGATGCTCGCCGTGCACGGCGAGAGCCTCGAGGGCAAGCGCGTGGCGGTCTCGGGCTCGGGCAACGTCGCGATCTACGCGATCGAGAAGGCCACCCAGCTCGGGGCGCGCGCGGTCACGGCATCCGACTCCTCCGGCTACATCGTCGATGACGCCGGCATCGACCTCGCACTGCTGCGTCAGATCAAGGAGGTCGAGCGCGGACGCATCGTCGAGTACGCGAACCGTCGCCCCGGCGCCCGCTTCGTCGAGGGCGGCAACGTCTGGGAGACCCCGGTCGACATCGCCGTGCCGTCGGCGACGCAGAACGAGCTGAACGAGGACTCGGCCCGCATGCTCATCGCCAACGGCGTGCGCGCGGTCGCCGAGGGTGCGAACATGCCGTCGACCCCCGAGGCCGTCGGCGCGTTCCAGGACTCCGAGGTGCTGTTCGCGCCGGGCAAGGCGGCGAACGCCGGCGGCGTTGCGACATCCGCTCTCGAGATGAGCCAGAACGCGTCGCGCCAGCGCTGGAACTTCGCGAACAGCGAGCAGAAGCTGCGCGACATCATGGCCGACATCCACGATGCGTCGTTCCGCGCCGCCGAGCGCTACGGCACCCCCGGCGACTACGTCGCGGGCGCCAACATCGCCGGCTTCGAACGCGTCGCCGACGCGATGCTCGCGCAGGGCGTCATCTGACCCGACGCGTCGCTGTCCTTCGCTGAGCGTTCTGGGGGCTGGATGCCGGGGGTCAGAGCAGGCGGTCGGCGGCGTGGCGGGCGAGCGAGCTCGCGTAGCGCTCAGTGAGCTGCACCATCAGGTCGGGGGTGTCGCGGTCGACGCCGAAGACGTGGCCGGGGAAGTCCAGGGCGGGCATCGCGGCGGCGATCTCGTCGGCACGGTCGGGTGAGAACAGCTGCACGGGGTCGCCGACCGCCACCCAGCCGATGGGAACGACGCTGCCCTCGTGCAGCACCGCGCGGCGCTGCACGATCGCGTTGACGCGCACCTCGCATCGCGGGCCGACGATCGCGCCGTTGAAGACGCGGGCTCCGGATGCCAGGAACACCTCCTCACCGACCGTCGCCCCCGCGATGCTGGCGAGCGTTCCGATCAGGGTGTGGTCGCCGATGTGCACGGCGTTCGCCGCGGTGGCGCGGATGAGGGCGTTCTCCATCACGATCACGTGCTCGCCGAGGGTGATCGGCCCGCCCTCAGCGGTGATCACCGCGCCGTGCAGCACCTGACAGTTCGGGCCGATCTCGACGTCGCCCGAGATCACAGCGGTCGGCGCCACGACGGCGGTGTCGTGGATGCGGGGCCGAGCCCCGAGGTGCTCGTACATCATGCGGTCAGAATAGCCGTGGCGGGCGACTGCGGCGGGCCGCGGTCGGGAATCCCAGACCATCCGGCCCCTGAGCGGCGTGTCTTCGGGTGACACGCCGCTCTCGAACGGATGGTCTGAGATCTCCGACCGATCGGCCCGCATTGCTCCCGCTCAGCGGGCGCGCAGCACCGCCGGCAGCACGATGTGCACCTCAGGGATCATTCCGGGGGTGACCCGCTTGCGGAAGATCCAGTAGCTCCACGCCTGGTAGAGCAGGATCACCGGCAGCGACACCGCGGCCACGACCGTCATCACGCCGAGCGTGTAGGGCCCGTTGGCGGCGTTCCACACGGTGAGATCGAACGCGGCATCCACCGTCGACGGCAGCAGCAGCGGGAACATGCCGGCGAAGATCGCCCCGGCGCCGAACAGACCGAACCCGGCGAAGCCGATGAACGCACGGCCCTCGAAGCGCCGCAGTGCGGCACGCCATCCGTAGACCGCGGCGAGCACGGCGAAGACGATGAGCGTCCAGGCGAACACGGTGCCGCCGTGCACGAGCTGCACCCAGATCGCCCATACCGCGGCGGGGGCGATGCACAGCGGCGCCCAGCGGGCGGCGAACCGCCCGGCCCGCTCGCGCACCGGGCCGTCGGCCTTCAGACCGAGGAAGGTCGCCGAGTGCAGCAGCGCGAAGCCGACCACGGCGAGACCGCCGAGCACGGCGGGGATCGTCAGCCAGACGAACGGACCGCCGACGCGGTCGCCGTTCGCGTCGATGGGCAGGCCGGTCGAGGTCAGGGCGAGCGCCGCGCCGATGCAGAACGCGACGATGAGCGAGCCGAGTCCGATCATCCACGTCCAGACGGTGCGCCAGCGCTCGGTGTGCACCTTGCCGCGGTACTCGATGCCGACTGCTCGCACGATCAGGCCGACCAGGGTGATCGTCAGCGGCACGTACAGGGTCGAGAACAGCGATGCATACCAGGCGGGGAACGCGGCGAACATCGCCGCCCCTGCGGTGATCAGCCACACCTCATTGCCGTCCCAGACCGGGCCGATGGTGTTGAGCATGACGCGACGGTCGCGCTCGGATCGGGTGGAGAAGACCATGTGCATGCCCACGCCGAGGTCGAAGCCCTCGAGCAGCAGGTAGCCGATCCACAGCACGGCGATCGCGATGAACCAGACGACGGGAAGCGGTTCCATTTCCTCAGTTCCTCTCGGGCCGGGTCAGTATGCGAAGGCGAGCACGTCGTCGCGTCGGTCGGGGTCGGGTCGGGTGTCGTCGCCGTCGTCCGGATGCCGGGATGCGGCGAGCTCGGGCATCGAGGCGGCCACGCCGCCGCGCACGTACTTCACCATGAGGTAGAGCTCGATCACGAGCATCACGCCGTACACCGCGCTGAGGGAGATGACCGAGAAGAGCATCTCGCCGGCGGTGACGCCGGGTGAGACGGCTGCGGCGGTGAACATGAAGACCCCGTCGATGCCGGTCGCGTCGGGGTTCGGCGCGACGACGAAGGGCTGGCGGCCGAGCTCGGTGAAGATCCAGCCGGCGATGTTCGCGGCGAACGGCGCGACCATGCCCAGCAGCGCGAGGCGCATGATCCACGGCGACCGCGGCACGGTGCCCTTGCGGGTCAGCCACAGCGCGACCACTCCGCCGAAGGCGACGACGCCGCCGAGTCCGATCATCAGCCGGAAGCCCCAGTAGGTGACCCACATCACGGGCACGTACTGCACGTCGGTGCCAGCCATGTCGCCGTAGAGCGCGTCATCGGGGATCGTCTTGCCGTACTGGTCGACGTACTGCGGTTCGAGGTCGTTGATGCCGGGCATCTCGGCGCCCCACTCCCCCGTGCCGAGGAAGCCGAGCACGCCGGGGATCTCGATGAGGGTGACCACGTCGGAGCAGTCCTTCGACCCCGGGTCGCCGAGGGAGAGCACCGAGAACGCCGAGCCGGTGTGGCAGGCGGCTTCCGCCGCCGCCATCTTCATCGGCTGCTGCTCGTACATCAGCTTGCCCTGGATGTCTCCGGATGCCACGGTGCCGAGGAACCCGGCGATGGCCACGATCGCGCCGAAGCGGAGCGACCAGATCCAGACGCCGTGGTCCTTCTTGTCGCGCCCGGGCACGGCATCCGCCTGTCCGACGATCACACGACCGGTCTCGTCGACCGAGTCGATGCCGTCATGGCGGCGTCGCCACAGGTGGTACCACGAGATGCCGAGCAGGAACATTCCCGCCACGACGAGGGCGCCGAAGATCGTGTGGGTGTAGGCGGCGATCGCGGTGTTGTTGGTGAGCACGGCCCACACGTCTGTCATCACGGGTCGCCCGTCGGCACCGAGCTCGACGCCGACCGGGTGCTGCATCCACGAGTTCGCGACGATGATGAAGAACGCCGAGATCCACGAGCCGATCACGGCGCACCAGAGCGCCGCGAGGTGCAGCCCCTTGCGCAGGCGACCCCAGCCGAAGATCCAGATGCCGAGGAAGGTCGACTCGACGAAGAAGGCGAGCAGCCCTTCCATGGCCAGCGGTGCGCCGAACACGTCGCCGACGAAGCGGGAGTATTCGCTCCAGGCCATGCCGAACTGGAACTCCTGCACGAGCCCGGTGGCGACTCCGACGATGAAGTTGATCAGGTAGACCTTCCCCCAGAACTTCGTCATCCGCAGGAACTTCTCGTCCCCGGTGCGCACCCACCGCGTCTGCATGATCGCCACCATCATGCCGAGGCCGAGAGTGAGCGGCACCATCAGGAAGTGGTAGACGGTGGTGATGCCGAACTGCCAGCGGGCGATGTCGAGAACGTCCACTCGGTTTCTCCGTTCGCGAAGGGGGCGGCGGTCGTCCGCCACAGCTATTCTACGCTTTGTAGAACTTCTTCGACACACGATAGAACAAATTCGACAGGGAGTAGAATCGAAGAGCCGGACAAAATGCGTGAAGGAGGGATGCGCTCATGGGAACGCTCGGAGAACTCGAACGCGCCGTGATGGATGCCATCTGGGATGCCGATGGGGCACTCAGCGCATACGACGTGCAGAGCCAGCTCGAGACCGACGGTCGAGCACTGGCCGTCACCACCTTGCTGACCGTGCTGTCACGGCTGGAGAAGAAGGGCTTCGTCGCCTCCGACCGCTCGGCCCGCCCGCACCGGTACACAGCCGTCGCCTCCCGCACCGACCACGTCGCGGAGCTGATGCACTCGGTGCTCGGCGACGCCGGCGACCGCGCCGCCGTGCTCAAGCGCTTCGTCGGCGGAGTGTCGCCCGAGGACGCCGCCGTGCTGCGCCAGCTGCTCGGCCGATCAGGCTGAACGTATGCTGACGGTCGTGGCCGACGCCGCGCAGAGCGGCGCCCTGGTCATCCCGCACGGGGTCGTCATCTTCGGCGCGATCGCGCTGGGTCTGGTCTCGATCGCCCTCGCGTGGCCCGTGCCTGTCGCCCTGTCGCGCGCATCGTGGCCGATGCGCGCCCCCGTGATGGCGCTGCTGCTGTGGCAGGCGATCGGCCTGGCCGGCGGGCTGTCGATGATCGCGGCGCTCGCTCTGACCGGTTACGCCGCACTGCCCCGGCATCCGTGGCTCGCACCGACGGCCGCCGTCCTGTTCACCATCTATCTGCTCGTCCATCTCGGAGCGACGATCGTTCAGGTGACGAAGCAGCGCCACCGTCACCTCGCGCTGCTCGAGATGCTGACCTCGCCGCATCCCACCCGCGCGCGCACGCGGGTGATCGACGAGGCGGTGCCCATGGCGTACTGCCTGCCGAACGGGCCGCGGTCGGTCACCGTGCTCTCGCAGGGGCTGCTCGACCGCCTGGATCCCGACGAGCTGGTCGCGGTGATCGCTCACGAACGCGCGCACGTCGAGCAGCGGCACGATCTGCTGCTGCTCGCGTTCCGCGCCTGGCGGTCGGCGCTGCCGTGGTTCCCGATCGCGGCGCGGGCGGAGGTCGAGGTCGCCGCTCTCGTGGAGATGCTGGCCGATGACCACGCGCGCCGCGAGGTGCGCGACGAGGTGCTGGCCCGGGCGATCCTGCAGGTGGGCGCGAGTGGAGTGCCCGGCGCCGATCAGCCCGTGTCGGGATCGATGCGGGTGAGCGACCGGTTCCGCCGGCTCGTCGGCTGACGCTCAGCCACGTGCGCGCTGTCTCGGGCACCGCGCGAGTCGGGCACCGCGCGAGTCGGGCACGGCGCGAGCGCAGGCGAACACCCGAGCACAGGAGAGATCCGCCCGGATCGGGCCTACCTCCGCATGTTCGCCTGTTCTCGATGAGTGCGGCCCGACCGGGAGGCACGACGCCTCACCCGGCCACGGGCACCGCGCGCTCCCCGAGCCGCACGACGGCGTCGCCGTGATGGCGATCGGCGCGGCGGTGCGAGACGAGCACGACGATCCGGTCGGCGGTGGCATGGCGCACATCGGCCATCATCGCCGCGGCCGTCGGCCGGTCGAGGTGCGCAGTGGGCTCATCCAGCAGCAGGATCTCGGCGCGGGTGAGCAGGGCCCGCGCGACGGCGAGGCGCTGACGCTCGCCGCCCGACAGCGCAGATCCGCCGGGGCCGACCCGCGCGTCGAGATCGCCGCCGAGGGTGCTGAGCAGCTCGGCGAGACCGGCCTGTGCGAGCACGTCGCGCAGCACATCGTCATCGGGTGCGTCGTCGCGGTCGCGGGCGAGCAGCAGATTGCCGCGCAGCGTCGAGTCGAAGACGTACGCATCCTGCGGGCACCAGGCGACCCGGTCCCGCCAGGCGCTCTCGTCGAAGGTCGTGATCGACTGCCGATCGGCGGTGATCGCTCCGGATGCCACGGGCAGCGTCCCCATCACGGCCGAGAGCAGTGTCGATTTGCCGGAACCAGACGGCCCGTCCAGCACGAGCCACCGGCCCCGGTCGACCTCGGCGGTGACGTTCGCCACGGCGGGGGCGGCCGTGCCCGGATAGCGCACCGTGACCGAATCGAGGGCGAGGCGGGACACGGCATCCGGTGTCGTCGTCCCCCACTGCGAAC
>NZ_DAMDLU010000122.1:0-8856 GCF_032084865.1 Microbacterium sp. | reverse complement strand
GGGCCGACGCCAGGGGAGACCGCTGAGCGCGGGAACCCCGCCGAGCAGGGTGCGACCGAGCCGACGGCTGTGCAGGGGTCAGCGACCGAACCCGCGGTGACCCAGCCGCCGGCGACCCGACCGGCGCAGCCCGGACAGGACCACCCGTCCCTCGACGCTCTGTTCACCCCTGAGGCCGCGACCCCCGTGCCCCGCAAGCGGCGCGGCCGCGGCTGCCTGGTCGCCCTGATCGTGCTGCTGGTGATCGGCGGCATCATCGCCGGGGCGGGCGTGTGGGTCTACAACACCTACCAAAGCCAGATCGACGACATCATGGGCTGGGGTGAGCCGAAGGACTACGAATCGGGCATCGCCACCGGAGAGGCGTTCGTGACGATCAAGAAGGGCGATACCGGATCGCCGGTGTCGACGGCGCTGTTCCAGGCGAAGGTCACCAAGACCGACCGGGTGTTCTACGACTATCTGATCGAGAACGAACCCGACGCCACCTTCTACCCCGGGGTGTACAAGCTCCAGCAGAAGATGACGGCCGCGGCGGCGTTGAAGGCGCTGGCGAACCCCGAGAACCGCATGGCCAACACCGTGCGCATCGCCGAGGGCAGCACCGTCGCATCGTCGCTGCCGCAGATTGCAGAGGGTGTCGGCATCCCGATCGAGGATCTGCAGGCTGCCGTTCAGGATCCCGCCGCGTACGGCGTCTCCGCGCAGAACCTCGAGGGCTGGCTGTTCCCGGCCGTCTACACGTTCGACCCCGGCTCGACCGCGAACGACGTGATCGCCGCGATGGTCGATCGCACCCGCGAATCGCTGTCGAAGGCGGGCGTTCCCGCAGAGGACGTGCAGCGCGTGCTCACGATCGCCTCGATCATCGAGCGCGAGGCGCGCACCGCGGACTTCCCGAAGGTGTCGCGCGTCATCGCGAACCGCGTCGCCGACGGCATGATGCTGCAGATGGACTCGACCGCACAGTACGGGTACGGCGAACTGCACGCCGGCAAGGCGAGCACCTCGGAAGCCGCCCAGCATGACGACAACCCGTGGAACACGTACGTGATCACCGGGCTTCCGGTGACACCGATCGCCAATGCGGGGGACGCCGCCATCGACGCGGCCATGCATCCGGTCGACGGTCCGTGGCTGTACTTCGTCACGATCGACATGTCGACCGGTGAGACCCAGTTCTCCGAGACGTACGAGGAGCATCAGCAGGGCATCAAGAAGATGCGCGCGTGGTGCTCGGCGCATCCCGACTACACGGGCTGCTGACGTGACCGGGCGCACCCGGCTCGCCGTCTGGGGCGACCCGATCGGTCACAGCCGCTCACCGCAGCTGCACACCGCCGCCTACCGGCATCTCGGTCTCGAGTGGACCTACCAGCGCCGTCAGGTCGACCGGGCCGGGTTCGTCCCCGCACTCACCTCGCTCGACGACTCGTGGCGCGGACTGTCGCTGACCATGCCGCTGAAAGAAGTCGCGCACGACGCAGTCGACGAGCTCGACCGTCATGCGGCCCTCACCGGTGCGGTGAACACCCTGCTTCTCGGCGAGACCCTGCGCGGATTCAACACCGATGTGGGTGGCATCGTCGACGCCTTCACCCACGCCGGGGTCGCCGAGGTGCGACGCGCTCGCATCCTCGGGGCCGGAGCCACCGCGGCATCCGCGCTGGTCGCGCTGAGCGACCTCGGTGCGACCGAGGTCGAGTTCCGCGCCCGGCGTCCGGATGCCGCCGACCGGCTCCGCCCGACGGCCGAGGCACTCGGCGTGCAGCTGCGCACCGCGGACTTCAGAGCTCCCGCATCCGACGTCGACGCGACGGTCGCGACGCTGCCGAGCGGCACCGTGCTCGACACCGACATCGCGATGCCTCTCGCCGCCGTCGGCGGCACGCTCTTCGAGGCGGCATACGCGCCTTGGCCGTCGGCCCTGGCAGCGGTCTGGCCGTCGCCGACCGTCATCTCCGGCTTCGAGATGCTGCTGTTCCAGGCCGTCCGGCAGATCCGCATCTTCCGCGACGGCGACCAGCAGCGCGAGCTGCCCGACGAGGCCGTCACAGTCGACATCATGCGGTCGGCGGGCATGGGAGACTAGAGCAATGCTCCGCGTGCTCACTGCCGGCGAATCCCACGGCCCCGAACTCATCGCCATCGTCGAGGGTCTGCCCTCGGGTGTGACGGTCACGGCCGAGGCCATCCAGGCCGACCTCCAGCGTCGCAAGCTCGGCTATGGTCGCGGCTCGCGCATGAAGTTCGAGCAGGATGAGCTGACCATCTCCAGCGGTGTTCGGCACGGACTCACCCTCGGCAGCCCGATCGCACTGCGCATCGGAAACACCGAGTGGCCGAAGTGGACCGAGGTGATGAACCCGGCGCCCACCGAGCTGACCGAGAAGTCCCGCGGACGGGGCGCGGCGCTGACCCGCCCTCGACCCGGTCATGCCGACCTCGTCGGCATGCAGAAGTACGATTTCGACGAGGCGCGGCCGATCCTCGAGCGCGCGAGCGCCCGAGAGACCGCCGCACGCGTCGCCCTCGGCGCGGTGGCCCGCTCGTTCCTGTCTGAGCTCGGGATCCGCCTGGTCAGCCACACCCTCTCGATCGGTCCGGTGCAGGCGCCGGATGACGCGGCGCTGCCCACGCCCGACGACGTCGAGGCGCTCGACGCCGATCCGCTGCGCTGCTTCGACGCCGAGACATCAGCCCGCATGGTCGCCGAGGTCGACTCGGCCCGCAAGGACGGCGACACCCTCGGTGGCATCGTCGAGGTGCTCGCCTACGGGCTGCCGCCGGGGATCGGCTCTCACGTGCACTGGGACCGCCGGCTCGACGGCCGCCTCGCGCAGGCGCTGATGAGCATCCAGGCGATCAAGGCTGTGGAAGTCGGTGACGGTTTCGAGACGACGCGCCGCCGCGGTTCTGCCGCCCACGACGAGCTTTTCGCCGCGAACGACGGCATCACCCGGGCATCCGACCGCGCCGGCGGCATCGAGGGCGGCATGAGCACCGGCACGGTGCTGCGCGTCCGGGCCGGCATGAAGCCCATCGCCACGGTGCCCCGTGCCCTGCGCACGGTCGACGTCGCCTCCGGCGAGACCGCCACGGCGCACCACCAGCGTTCCGACGTCTGCGCCGTTCCGGCTGCGGGTGTCGTCGCCGAGGCCATGGTCGCCATCGAGCTCGCGAACTCGCTGCTCGAGAAGTTCGGCGGCGACAGCATCCGCGAGACACGACGCAACCTCGAGTCCTACCTGGCCGCGATCCCCGAGTCGCTGCGCACCGCACCCGCATCCGAGGCGGCACTGCTCGCCCATGATGAGCTCGTCTGACCATCCGCTGACCCTCGTGCTGGTGGGTCCGATGGCAGCGGGCAAGACGAGCGTCGGCCGCAAGGTCGCCCGGCTGCTCGACGTGCCGTTCATCGACACCGACAAGCGCATCGCGGCCGAGCACGGCCCGATCCCGGCGATCTTCGCCGCGCACGGCGAAGCACGCTTCCGCGAGCTCGAGCGCGAGGCCGTCGCGGCGGCGATCGCGGAGGGCGGTGTGGTGTCGCTGGGCGGGGGAGCGGTGACGGATGCCGATACTCGTGCCCTGCTGCACCGGCATCCGGTCGTCTTCCTCACCGTCACCGCAGAGGCCGTCGAAAGACGCATCAGCGGAGGCAGCCGCCCGCTGCTGGCAGGCGAGGATGACCCCGTGGAGAGGTGGCGCACCATCTTCGACCAGCGGCGAAGCTGGTATGAGGAGGTCGCCGACCTCACCGTCGACACATCACGCAGACCCATGCGGGCATTGGCGGAGAAGATCGCCGCCTGGAGGAGGAAGCAGCCATGACCACCACCACGATCAGCGTCTCCGGACACACGCCCTATGACATCACCGTGGGGCGGGGCATCCTCGACCGCGTGCAGGCGGCTCTCGACCCCGCGGTGCGCAAGGTGCTCGTCGTGCATCCGCCCACCCTCGGCAAGCGGGCGGCCGAGCTGCGGGAGCGACTCATGTCGGACGGCGGTCTCGAGGTGCTGCTCGCCGAGATCCCGGATGCCGAGGCCGGCAAGCGCATCGAGGTCGCGGCGTTCTGCTGGCAGGTGATGGGCCAGGCCGACTTCACCCGCACCGATGCCGTCGTCGGCTACGGCGGCGGGTCGGTGACCGATGTCGCCGGCTTCGTCGCCGCCACGTGGCTGCGCGGCGTGCAGGTGGTGCAGGTGCCGACCACGGTGCTCGGGCTGGTCGACGCGGCCGTGGGCGGTAAGACGGGCGTGAACACAGCCGAGGGCAAGAACATGGTCGGGGCGTTCTGGGCGCCGCGCGCGGTCGTCGGGGATCTGGACGAGCTGCAGACCCTGAGCGCGAACGAGGCGACAGCGGGATACGCAGAGGTCGTGAAGGCGGGGTTCATCTGGGCGCCCGAGATCCTCGACATCATCGAGGCCTCTCCCGAGCGGGCGGTCGATCCGACGACCGACGGGTTCCGCCGCACGGTCGAGCTGGCGATCGACATGAAGGCGAAGGTCGTCTCGGATGACTTCCGCGAGGCCGGTCTGCGCGAGATCCTCAACTACGGCCACACGCTCGGGCATGCGATCGAGCACGCCGAGCGGTACCAGTGGCGCCACGGGGCGGCGATCTCGATCGGCATGATGTACGCCGCCGAGCTGTCGCGTCTGGCGGGTCGGCTGTCGGATTCCGGTGCCGACCGGCACCGCTCGGTGCTCGAGTCGCTCGGGCTGCCGACCAGCTACCGCGCGGGCGCCTGGCCGCAGCTGCTGGCCACCATGCAGCGTGACAAGAAGGCGCGGGGCGGGATGCTGCGCTTCATCCTGCTTGACGACATCGCCAAGCCCACTGTGGTGCAGGCGCCCGACGAGTCGCTGATGTTCGCCGCCTACCAGGAGATCGTGGGATGACCGAGCCGCGCAGGATGATGCTGTTGAACGGTCCGAACCTCAACTTGCTGGGCACGCGGGAGCGCGACGTCTACGGCACCGCGACGCTGGCCGATGTCGAGCAGCTCACCGCGGCGGCGGCGGCGGATGCCGGGTATGAGCTGCGCGCGCTGCAGAGCAACCACGAAGGCGCGCTGATCGACGCCATCCATGCAGCCCGGGAGGATTGCGCGGCGATCGTCATCAACCCCGGCGGGCTCACGCACACCTCGGTGTCGCTGCGCGACGCGCTGACGGGAGTCGGCCTGCCGTTCGCCGAGGTGCACATCTCGGACGTGTACGCGCGGGAGAAGTTCCGGCATTTCTCGTACCTCGACGACGTCGCCACCGTGCGCGTGGTCGGCGAGGGCGTCGACGGCTACGCGCGGGCCGTGCGGGAGCTGACCGCGCTGCTCTGACCTCAGTCTGCCCAGAAGGGGCGGGCTCGCGCGCTCAGCTCCGACACGGCGCCGACGTCGAGACGCACCCGCGTCTCGACGATGCCGAATGCCGGCCACTGCACGACCACTTCGATGGCTCCGTCGGGCGGCAGCGGCCACAGCCAGAGATGATCGGCCGTCGAGTAGGCATGTGCACCGCCGCCGCCGCCCTGCTCACGCCGGCTGAGCATGTACTGGTCGGGTTCGGCCATCGGATCACCGCCACCGAAGAAGGGGGAGGCGTCGGTCACCTTCGTTCCGTCGGCCAGCACCATCCCGACGCGGAAGCGCCCGCCCGGGTCGTCCGAGCCGTAGGGCATGTGCTCCATGAAGGCGCCGGTCAGCTCGTTCCACTCCTTGACGGCGAGGCCATTGCGGCGCAGACGCCGTTCTACGCGAAGCTCGATGCCGTCGGAGTAGACGGCGACGCCGGCGACTGCGACAGCGACGTGCTCTGTGGCGGCCAGGATCTCGGGCGTCGCGACGAGCATCGGCAGCTCTGTCTCCGGGGCCTGCCACCACCGCGGCTGAGGGGACTCGTCATCATCCTGCTCGGGCATCGGGGGATCAGGTGGGAAGAAGCTCACGCGGCCAGTCCACCACGCGATCGAGGTGCCTGTACAGGGCGCATGCGCGAGGCCCGGCTGCGTGCCCTCACTGGCGATCACGCGCGACGAAGCCGCGCGCTCGTCTCAGCCGTGTTCAGGTACAGCCTGCGACCGTGAATCGTCGCGCCACCGGAAGCGGTTCATGAATGCGGCGAGACGAGGAACCCTCGCCGTCGACAGGTAGATGCCGTAGCCGATCATCCCTCCCGCGGTGTTCCATATGAGGTCGTTGACGTCGGCGATGTGCCCGCCGGCGAAGTAGGCCTGAGCGGCGAGCTGCGCGAGCTCGATTCCGAGGCTGATCGAGGCGGCGATCAAGGTGACGCTCCGCCAGGACGCACGCTGGATGAAGAGCGGGATGAGGAACCCCAACGGCAGGAACACCGCAAGGTTCGTCAGCGCATCCTCGACTTCATAGTCGTAGAAGGGTATGAGTGCGATCGCGGGGCTCCACGCAGTATCGCTTTCGGCGGGTGACAGATAGATCGGAAAGACGGTGTTCGCGAAGATCCCGGCAGCGTAGGTCGCGACCACAGCCGCAGTGATGGTTCGCGGCAGCGTGAAATCCTCCCGCCGCGAGCGACGAACGAGAAGCAGAACGAACAATGCGACGCCCAGGGGTATCGCCACCGGCAGAACGGGAACCTGACCGAACGGATTTGCGGACACTCCGGGAACCTATCGGAGTCTCTTGTGCGGGGCGGTCGTTCGCTGTCGACTCCCGGCCCGTGTCGGGCCGCTGCCCGAGCGGACGGAGACCGCGCGAGATGGAACGCCCATCGTCGTTCGCCGTGCCCGGATCCTTGCGGGTCGGCGTGCCCGGATCAGGAGGGGCCGAGGAGCTCGTGCAGCACGCGGCGAGCGAACTCGGACTGGCCCGGAGCGGCGTTGGTCAGCATGATCAGACCTTTCCATAAGGCCCATCCCGCTCCCCGCGCCCAGGTTGCGTCATCGAGCCGAAGACTTCTGCGGAACGCCTGGCGTGCCTTGGCTCGGAACTGCGTCCAGAAGATCACGGTGTCGCATGCCGGATCACCGACTGCGGAGCAGCCGAAGTCGAGCACGGCGCGGAGCGAGTGCTGCGCGTCGACCAGCAGGTTTCCGATCGCCACATCACCGTGCAGCCAGACCGCGGCTGCCTCGTGTGGTGATGTCGTCGCGTCGCGCCACACGCCTGCTGCCCGGTCTCGCTGCCGAGCGGGAAGCAGACCGAGTCGCTCGCTTACCTGATCGTCCCACTGCTCGACGGGAGCGCCGCGCCCCGCGCTGTGGGAACCGGGAACGGGGCCGCCGGCTGAGTCGATATCCTGCAGGACGCTGAGGAAGTCGCCGAGAGCTGTGGCAGCAGCTTCGTCTTCGCCGAGCAGAGCAGGCTCGGGGCGTCGTCCGTCGATCCAGTCGTAGACCGACCAGGGTGCCGGGAACGCATCGCTAGGGTCGCCGCGCCCGACGACCTCCGGGATCTGCAGGGTCAGCTGGCGACGCAATCGCGGCAGCCACTGCTGTTCCTTTCGCACCTGGGGGACATAGGCGACAGCAGCAGGCAGGCGCACCACGAGCTCGCGGCCCAGCCGGAACATGCGGTGGTCGTTCCCCGCGTGGACGACCGGGTGTACGGGCAGCTCGGCCCACGCCGGGAACTGCTCGCGGAGGAGGCCGCGGATGAGGTCAGCGTCGATCGCAGCGCGCTCGGGGAACGACCCGCTCATTCCGACGCCTGCCGATGTGCAGCGAGCAGGCCAGCGGCGCGTGCTCTGGTGTGCGGATCGCCGTGTGCGCTCGTCATGATGAAACGAGCCTAGCCACATGCTTTCGACGAACGTTCTCAGCAACCTGACCCGGCGGCGAGGAGACTGACCGTTCAGCGACAGAGCTGGTTGACTGATGTGATGCTCCTCAATCTCGTCGCTTCAGGCCGAGGGCCGAGAAGCGCTCTGTTGCTGCACGGTATGTGTGGTTCGAGTGAGAGCTGGGGTGCCGTGACCGATCGCCTGATCGACAGCGGTTACAGAGTGCTGGCAGTCGATCTGCCGGGTCACGGATTCTCGCCGCGTGACGCAGCGACCTCGGTTTCGGCTGCGGCTGATGCTGTGGTGGAGACAGTGAGAACCGGCGTCTCGGGCCCTCTCGCCGTCGCCATGGGCCACTCGTATGGCGGGTCGGTTCTCGCGGCGGCCGTGGGCCGGTTGCGCCCGACAACTGCGGTCTACATCGATGCCGGCATGCTGATTCGAGGCGGTCAGAACCGCGAAGCACTCATCGAACAGTACGAGAACGATCGGCGGCTCCGCAGCCGACGAGGCTGGCTGCGACGAGCTCGCCCCTACTACGACGAGCGCGCCATCGATGCGGAAGTCCGCGCTGCCGAGCGCTTCGACCCTGCGACCATGGCCGCGGTCTCTCTGGGCGACGACGTCAGATGGGAGCCCGAGCCCGGATCCATCGTTGTGAGAGCGAACCCCAGCGATTGGGTCCCCGAGCGCTCTGCTGCTGATCTCATTCATCGCGGTGTGCACGTGCGCGAGATCCCCGGCGCAGCACATACCGTCTGGTACAGCCACCTCCACGAGTTCGTGGATGCTCTCCCCGAGGTCTTCCCCGTCTGAGAGCCGATCGGCCGGTCGCGATCGTCAGAAGGGTGGCGGAGCAGCGCTGCGGAAACCGGTGGGGGTGATGACCTGGACGGTGCGGTCGGGTCGGGTGCGGTAGCGGATGCGGGTGCGATGTCGCAGGGTGTGATCGCGGGGGCAGAGCGGGCGGAGTTGGGTGAGGTCGGTGGTGCCGCCCTTCGCCCAGGGGCGATCATGGTCGAGGTCGGCGTCGACGGCGAGGTGGGTGCACCCGTCGCGGGAGCAGGTGCCGTGCTGCAGGGTGAGCCAG